>NZ_JBGUAV010000029.1:0-59777 GCF_041821005.1 Halalkalibacter sp. AB-rgal2 | reverse complement strand
TCATAAGAAAAAACGGTAGGTGCTAATCACCTACCGCTTCGTTCATTATAGGAAATATGCAACCGTTACCGTTAGTACAAAGAATAAAACAGCGAGCACGACTGTTGCACGAATTAATACCGCATCTAATCCTCGTGCTTTTTGCTTTCCGACTAACTGCTCCGCACCACCTGAGATCGCGCCAGATAAACCAGCACTTCTCCCAGATTGCAACAATACAACCGTAATTAATAAAATCGATACAATGATAAGTAGAACAAATGCTACAGTTTCCACAACCTACACCTCCACACCGTAAGTACACACTATTTATAATGTAGCATAAAGGATGTCCATTCTACAACAAAAAATATAAATTGTATTCATTCTACGACTTAAATATCCAGTTCTTTTGATTCTTCTTTTGAACGCTTCTTTCTTTTACGCCTTTTTTTAATCATAGTTATTGCCGCCATTAATGTTATAGGTATAACTGCGACAATTGTAATAAAAAGAGGCCAAATGACTCCTACATGATCAGCAAATTCGAGCTCATGCTCATACAATGTCACAGACATAAGTAAACACAAAAATGAAATTGGAAAAACGAATATTCTTGTACTCTTCTCCCCTACCATTTCATTAAATAACGTATGAATCATATAAAGAACAATCGTTGCTTTCATATAAGAACCAATAATCCAGCTCATTGCCATTACCGCTTCGATACGCGTTAGTATATCTTGTACATCAATTAAAGTAGATATGTAAAACAACGAATATTTCACCTTTGTTCCTATTGGTCCTAAAACCATAATTGAAATGAAAACAGCAGTTAATAAAAGTAACGTTGTTAAAATGTATGCAACAATCATTCCGCGTCTTAAAGTACCGGCTTCCTTCTGACGAGCAAATGGTAGTAATATCGCAAATAAAATAACTTCACTGTAAGGAAAACCAAATACAAAATACGCTCCATGCAAAATCGGCTTCCATCCATCAGGGGTAAGCGGGAGAATGTATTGCGGTTCAATAACGGGCACGATCATCAGCAAAAACACACCGTATACAGCCATGACAAAAAGAATCAACATTGTAAACATTCGACCAATGACTTCAATCCCACAAAAAATCGTTAATGCTGCAACAAGAAAAATAAATCCTTGGACAATGTATAAAGGAGTTGCACGCATAACTGTGTTATGTAAAAACATGCCGACATCCAATATAATATTTGACACCATAATGACTAATAGCATCAATAATAATCCGATGACAACATAAGTAAGCCACTTTCCATAAACCTTTTTCGTATATTCAAAAAAAGTACTACCTCTATGCGCTTTATTTAAATACAAGATGACGATTAAGATCCCAAAGCCAACAATAGAAGTAAGAAGCAACGAAATCCAAGCTCCATTTTCAGCATTTGTAATTAATGGAGAAGGGATATTTACTAAAGCAGAGCCTACCATATAGCATAAGAAAATAAACGCCATCTGATGATCACTTACTATTTCCTTTGATTGTTCCATCCCTTCCCTCCTTATTCGATGACCATCCAATCGACTATTTGCTTAGCCGGCTGGTACAGTACATCATGCAACAAGTCTGATAAATTGTACCAATTTAAAATGAGAATAAAATCGGCACTTAAATAAATAGCTACAGCTACAATGGTAAAATAAATGATGTTGATTTTGCGACCTTTCTTTTTCAGCTTAGGAAAATCATAGACCATTAAACCTATAAATAATATTGTCAACATGATCACTTTTGTAGTCATGACCCATCACCTAATCCATTTCCACAAATGGTTTTAAATCGACTAGTCCAGAGCTTACAATTTCCACGTTAATATCATAAACAAATTGAGCACTTTCAAAATATTCTTCCCAATCGTCCTTTATTTCCTCCCATTTCTTAGCATCCTTTTTATGATAATCATTTCCTAAATTAAGAACATCAACTTTTTTCTTTTTTACACCTTCTATCGTTTTATTCAAATCTTCTTCAATCGTCTCTTCTATTTTTTGAGCGTATGCATTTACTTCTTCCGATGTTTCTAAAACCGTATCGCACATTAACTCACGAACTCTTACTTCAAATTCGATATCAACATCCACAATTATCTGTTCACCTACTAAATCTGGAGAAACTCGAGATTCCCTTACAATTATTTCCATATTATCCGATTTCGACACACTCGGATCTTCTTCACAAGGTATTTTCCAAATTCCCCGATTATATTGTTGTCGAATTATTAGAACATGCTGGGTTTCTGTACCATCTAAATCTCCAACCATAACTCCATCTTTAATAATCGCAACTCCTGTAAGAGGAGATGTTGTAATTTCTTTTTCAATCTTCTTCTCAACTAGTGGGACAATCGCCACTCCTAGCTCACTTTGAAGCTGCAGACTAAGCTCATGTAGTGTCGTATCCAATGTATTTCCCGCCTCATCATGAGAAATCCTTTGAAGCTCACGAAACTGACGACTTGATGCATATTCAAACATCGGTTCGGTCGCTAAATAGTCACTTCCTTTACCTTTTCCGATCATTAAATTAGTCGTTGCACGCGGCTCTTGCTCCCGATAAAAAAAGGCTAGGATGTCATTAAAGTGGCGGTGTCGGACAGTCTCTTCCCCAACAACAATTACCTGCATATGACTCCAATTCGCTTTTCTCCCAAAATAGTTCACTAAATTTCTAGCAGCTTCAGATACCGACTCACTTTCAATTGTCGTTACAATTGGTTCTCTACCACCACCACCTCCGCCTTCAGAGGAACCAATCATAACAGGTCGGTAAAACTGAACCGTTAGTTCAACCTTTTCTTGATCTTCATCAATCGCCGCTCCTAAAATAAATCCTCTCTCCATTAATTCACGTTGATCCCAACAGCCAGCAAGAAATAGAAGAGCGATCATCAATAAGAATATACGCTTCAATATTTTCACCCTCATTTCTCATTCGATGCTTGTGGAAATTGATGCTCTTTATGGTTACGAGGAGAACGTAGTAATTTTCCAATTGACACTCGAATGAAGGCATCTCTTAGCTTATTTGGTCTTAATGGTGCAAACGGGGCTAAATAAGGGATACCTAATGATCTTAACGAGCTTAAATGAAGAAGGATGAGCAATAGGCCAACCATGATACCAAACCCACCTAACGTCGCAGCTAAAAACATTAAAGGGAACTGTAAGATTCTGTAACTAATACCTAAGTTATATTGTGGTACTGCAAAGGATGATATTCCTGTTAACGCCACAACAACGACCATGATAGGTGAAGCAATTCCTGCTTGAATGGCCGCTTCACCAATAATGAGTGCACCTACGATACTAACGGCTTGTCCAACAGGCTTAGGCATACGAATTCCAGCCTCACGCATCAGCTCAAAAAAGAAAACCATAATCAATGCTTCAATTAAAGCAGGGAACGGAATCCCCTCTCTCGTATTAATAATTGCCAATAGTAAGATCGTTGGGATCATCTCTGGATGAAACGTAGATAACGCAATGTAAACACTCGGTAATGTTAGCGCGATAATAACGGCAATAAAGCGCATTAACCGAATTGTAGTTGAAATGATCGAACGTTGGTAATAATCCTCGACAGACTGAAATAACTCTAAATAGAGTGCAGGGCAGATTAGGATAGAGCCCGTTCCATGAACAAGCACAATAATTTTTCCATCAAGTAAGGCAGCATTAGCCGTATCCGGGCGCTCTGTATATCGATATTGTGGAAAAGGAGAAAGAGTTGAATCTTCAATTAGTTCTTCTATAAATGTCGTTTCTAATATTTCTAATTCCTTCACCTTTTCCATACGCCTTTCAAATTCAGATAAAACTTCAGCGTCAACAGCACCTTCTAAATACATATACGCAATTTCCGTACGAGACACTTTCCCAACATGCATCGATTTAAGCTTCAAATGCTTCGACTGCATCCTCGAACGAATTAAACCGATATTCTTTTTTAAATCTTCTACCGTCCCCTCATGAGGACCTATGATGACTGATTCTGTCGAGGGCTCGTCAACAGCTCGACCTTCAATTGAAATCGCCTCAAACGCTAATGCTTGATCCCAACCATCAATAAATAGGACAAAATAGCCCGCCAATACTTTTGTAGTCGCTTCTTCATAATCATTAATTAGAACAGGGGTTTCATTTGTTACGCCATGGTTTATAACAAAATGCTTAAGACGATCTAACGTAATTTCATTAGCTGGACCTACTTCATGCTTTACAACATCCTGTAATAACGACTTCACGAAGTTCACTTTTTCTTTTTGAACGAGTGATTGACAATGCATAATGAATGATTGAATAGACAGATGATGCCCAAACTGATAATCGTGAAAACTAATATCGTCTGAGTCTTTAAAAATATCGCCCATCTTTGATCTACTATCTTTAAGCTGACTGTCTATTCTTTTCATTTGCTTAATGGAATCATCAATAAGCTGCTCTTTCTTGCTAACACCAGACCTCTGCTTAATACGCCATCCATTTCGACGTGGGCTCATACCAATTACTCCTCGTTTTACGAAAGTTTATAGTTAGGATGAGCAATTTTGTTATATTCATGCAACAAATACTATTGTTTTTCATCGTCCAAATCATTCATCTACTAATTCCCTAATGATTGTATCTCCCGTTCGTAAGCTTAAAGACATCGTCGTTAACGTAGGGTTTGATCCGAGAGTCGGTAAAATACTGTTATCAGCTATCCATAGCCCCTTTACACCATGAACAGCGCAAGTGGAATCAACAACTGAATCACTCGGGCTCATTCCCATCCGACATGTCCCTGATTCGTGATAATCACTTCCTGGAATTGTTAAACAAAGCGGTTCATCCCCCTCCTTCTCCGTACCTATTTCAGCTCCAATTGACTGAATCATTCGCTCCGTATCAATTAGTGCTTGATGTAGCAATTGCCTGTCTAATTCACTACTTTGATAAAAGGTCAACAGCTTGTTATTATCTAATGTCACACGATTTCGATAACGTGAAAGTACTTTAACAAAACCGTAAAAGCCTAACTGTCGATCAGCTTCTGGAAATATTTGTACGAAATATGGAGCATCCGGACGCTGTCTGACGTAGCAAGGTGTAATTTCTGAAAAAAAGTCTCCCACTTTTTCAGATGTGAATGCTCTCATTTTGAAGAAAGTATGTTTGATTAAATAGCGCCCGACAGGTAAATGATCAAATGATGATTGCAACAAAATACGTGGAGTTTGAAATGCATTGGCAGCTAAAACGACTTTTTTTGCTTTAATTTGATGAACACGCTCGTCACGATCGATGGCTTCAACACCTTGAACTTGGTCTCCATTCATCAACACTTTTTGCACAGGTGCATGAATAGCAATATCGATGTCCCTTTTACCTAATGCTGCTCCAATTAAAGTGAGCGAGCTTGAAAACACATCAGGAAGCGCTCGACCTTCCTGCCACTCTAATCGTGCGGCAAACGGCATAATAAAAGCGGGGTAATTATCTCGCCACAATTGCTGTAAAAAAAGATTCGTTTCCACCGTTGTCGACGGCTCCTGGACATAGAGGATTTGTTCGGCTAATTCATAATACGGTTCAATATCATCATACGAAATCGGCCAAAAGGTAAATTCATACGGCTGAAACCGAACCGCGACTCCCCCCCATATGATCGCTTTTCCCCCAAATCCAATCAATTGTTTAGAGGCTGGTAAATCCGGTTCCCCGATCGGTCGGCTAATGTTATCGTTAAATCGATACGCATCGCGCCGTCCCTCTAAAGTTGGAATATTATTAACATGAGTTGGAATATACAATCCACCCGCATCAATCATTCCAATCTTTTTCTCTTCTATCCCTTCCTCTTGCGCCAGCTTCCATATAAGCGCACTGGCCCCTGCACCTGTTCCTACAATTATCACATCATATTCTTGTTTAGCCATTTCTTCAATAGGCGTTAGTGGAACCCACGTATCTAATGGTTTCTCTGGTCGGTCTGGTGGGCAAATCGGAATCTGATCCGGTTGGAACTCTTGGTGCGTATATTCCTCCTGAGAAAAAAAGCGTTGATCCATCTTTTATCGACTCCTTCCTTTCCATTTCTGAACAAATTCGCTATTGATTTGCGCACTTTCTAATGGTGGACGTTCAAAATGCTCCTGTTCGACAAAATAATAACGTACTCCGAATCGTTCAAGCTGTTTTAAAGTTAGGCGATAATCGATAATCCCCCGATCTAATTCGATTGTTTCACATGTAGGTCCCGCTTCTTTTATATGAACAAGTGGTGTTCGCCCCTTATATTTCTCTAACATTTCTAACGGTTCAAAACCGGCTTTAAATGTCCAGTAAAGGTCTATCTCTAATACCAAATCACTATCTACTTCTCGTAATAGTCGATCAATGACTAATTCTCCTGATGGCAAAGGTTCAAATTCTTCTTGGTGATTGTGATAAACAAGTTGGAGACCTTCTTCTTTAACGATTTTAGCTATTTTTTTTATAGAATAAATAAGTTGTTGAAAAGCAGCTTCCTCTTTAAAAATGTCAGGCTCAACGAAAGGGATAACAATGTATGTGGTACCAACGACCTTCGCATATTCAATTTCAGCTTGTAAATCTTCTACTAGATGCTCAAATTGAACATGAGAAGCTGGAGCTTGTAAAGAGGCATCTCGCAAATATTGTTTCATAACAGATGCAGACACATCACCATAACCAGCAAACTCTACTGTCTCATATCCCATGGCCGATAATGCTTGTAACGTTTGCAAAGGATGTTCTCTAAATTCCTTTCGCACAGAGTACAATTGAATTCCTGGTGGAATTGGATCATATTCTTTTAATTGATCTTGATCAAAAACAAAGCGCACCTTTGTCAGTCCCTTCTGTCATCCGACTCATTAATTATATGTATAAAAAAGATAAGCCCTTTAGACCTGTAATAATGAGATCCGTGTATTTACACTAACCCCATATTAGTGAAATACTGATATTCAAATTAATGGCTTTTTTTCTTGGATGCAGATTTAAATGTGCATTCAAGTCAAACATGCATCTATACTTTTTATGACGCATATTTCCTCTTGATCCTCCTCCGAACATACACCTATCACCCTTGCTGGCCCATCTTTCCTCTCGATTCTCTCCTAAACCTTGCGCCTCTCACCCTCACTGGCGCAGCTTTTCTCTCGATTCTCTTTCCAACCTACACCCCATTCCTTTTCGAACTATGAGACCGCTCGCCAAAAGAAAAAAGCCTTAAAAAGGGCACATACTCCCTTCTTAAGGCTTTTCATTAAAAATTACTTATCATTTAAATTGTAGAATGAAGATAGTCCACCGTATGTTGCCACGCTAGCTAGCTCGTCTTCGATGCGAAGTAGCTGGTTGTACTTCGCTACACGGTCTGTACGTGAAGGAGCACCCGTCTTAATTTGACCAGCGTTTGTCGCAACAGCGATATCCGCAATCGTTGCATCTTCTGTTTCACCAGAACGGTGAGAGATGACTGCTGTATAACCAGCACGCTTCGCCATTTCAATGGCTTCAAACGTTTCTGTTAACGTACCAATTTGGTTTACTTTGATTAGGATAGAGTTTCCAATTCCTTTTTCAATACCTTCAGAAAGCTTCTTCGTGTTCGTAACGAATAAATCATCGCCGACAAGCTGCACTTTGTCACCAAGGCGATCTGTTAGAAGCTTGAAGCCATCCCAATCGTTTTCGTCAAGACCATCTTCAATTGAGATAATTGGGTATTTCGATACAAGCTCCTCATAGAAGTTCACCATTTCTTCAGCTGTCAAGCTCTTACCTTCTCCAGCTAAATGGTATTTACCGTCCTCTTTGTTGTAGATTTCAGAAGCAGCAACATCCATAGCCAGCTTCACTTCTTCACCTGGCTTGAAGCCTGCTTTTTCGATGGCTTCGATAATTGTTGAAAGAGCTTCTTCATTAGATGATAGGTTAGGTGCGAATCCACCTTCATCACCTACAGCTGTGTTGTAGCCTTTGCTCTTAAGAACCGCTTTAAGGTTATGGAAAATTTCTGCACCCATGCGAAGAGCTTCTTGGAAGTTTTCAGCACCTACTGGCATAACCATGAATTCTTGAATGTCAACGTTATTGTCAGCATGCTCACCACCATTGATGATGTTCATCATTGGTACCGGAAGCTGCTTTGCGTTAAATCCACCAAGGTAGACGTATAAAGGAATACCTAGAGCATCTGCAGCTGCATGTGCAACAGCCATTGATACACCTAGAATCGCATTAGCGCCTAATTTTCCTTTGTTATCCGTTCCGTCAAGCTCAATCATCAATTGATCGATGCCGACTTGGTCAAGTGCGTCGATTCCGATTAATTCTGGCGCAATGATTTCATTAACATTCTCAACCGCCTTTAATACACCTTTACCCATGTAACGATCGCCGCCGTCACGTAATTCAACCGCTTCGTATTCACCAGTTGATGCACCACTTGGAACAAGTGCACGTCCCATAGCGCCAGACTCAAGATATACTTCTACTTCTACTGTCGGGTTACCACGAGAATCTAATACTTCGCGAGCATAAACATCTGTAATCATTGTCATTATCATTCACTCCTTATTAGTTATCATAAACGACTGAAGTCGCTTATTTAATTAATGTCTTTCCTGTCATTTCTTTCGGCTGACTTCCACCTAAAATACTTAAAACGGTTGGCGCTAAATCTGCAAGAATGCCGTCTTCACGTAACGAAAGTCCTTCATCTGTCACAATAACAGGAACACGATTCGTCGTATGTGCCGTCATCGCGTTGCCGTCTAACGTCACAACTTCATCAGCATTACCATGATCAGCTGTTATGACAGCAGCACCACCCTTTGCCAAGATCGCATCAACGACACGACCAAGACATTCATCAACAGTCTCTACCGCCTTAATTGTAGGCTTAAGCATACCAGAATGTCCAACCATATCCGGATTAGCAAAGTTTAAAATAATTGCATCATGCTTATCAGCTTCAATTTCCTTCACTAATGCATCCGTTACCTCATATGCGCTCATTTCAGGCTGCAAATCATAGGTTGCAACCTTAGGTGAATCAATTAAGATCCGCTCTTCATTCGGAAATGGCTCTTCACGACCGCCACTGAAAAAGAAGGTCACATGAGGATACTTTTCCGTTTCAGCAATACGAAGCTGTTTGTACTGCTGTTGTGCCAACACTTCACCTAGTGTGTTATCGAGGTTCGATGGCTTAAATGCCACATACCCATCAACCGTTTCACTAAAATGAGTTAAGCAAACGTAATGAAGATTCGTTGGATGCTGATCACCACGATCAAAGCCACGGAAGTCCTCATTCGTAAAGACTTGAGACATTTGAATCGCACGATCAGGACGGAAGTTAAAGAAGATAACCGCATCATCATCTTGAATCGTTCCAATTGGAGTACCATCTTCCTCTGTTATCACAGAAGGAATGACAAATTCATCAAAGATGTCATTTTTATAATTATCTTCAATCACTTGTACAGGATCTGTATACGTTGGGCCTTCTCCATACACCATTGCACGGTATGATTTCTCCACTCGATCCCAACGCTTATCACGATCCATCGCATAGTAGCGTCCGTGAAGAGAAGCGATCTGACCTAATCCAAGCTCTTGTAACTTTTCCTGCAAGTTACGAACATAGATTTCAGCTGATGTTTGGCCGACATCACGACCATCTAAAAAGCCATGTACATAGACCTTCTCCACTTGTTCTCGTTTTGCAAGCTCAAGTAAGGCAAATAGATGATTAATATGACTATGAATTCCACCATCTGACAGCAATCCATATACATGTAAAGCACTGTTCTTTTTCTTCACATGGTTCATCGCATCAAGAAATGTTTCATTTTCAAAGAAGTCACCTTCACGAATCGATAAATTCACTCGCGTTAAGCTTTGATAAACGATTCGACCAGCACCAATATTTAAATGGCCCACTTCGGAGTTCCCCATTTGCCCTTCAGGTAAACCGACCGCTTCCCCTTGTGCTTCAAGTGTAGCGTGCGGATATTGATTCCAATAGCGATCGAAATTAGGCTTATTCGCTTGTACGACAGCGTTCCCTTTTTCTTCCTCTCTCATCGCAAATCCATCAAGGATGATGAGAGCTACCGGTTTCTTGCTCATTTGCCTTCCTCCAATAGAGATAAGAATGAAGCTGTCTCTAAGCTTGCACCACCAACTAGGGCACCATCGATATCAGATTGCGCCATGTACTCTTTAATGTTAGCAGGCTTCACGCTTCCACCATATTGAATACGTACCGCTTCTGCTGCAGCTGGTGAGAACGCCTCGGCAACGACTTTACGAATATAAGAACATACTTCATTTGCATCTGTGGCAGACGAAGACTTACCTGTTCCAATAGCCCAAATTGGCTCGTACGCGATTACTGTATGTTTCACTTGCTCCTCTGTTAATCCAGCAAGACCAGCTTCTACTTGGACTTTGACAACATCATTCGTGTTACCCGCTTCACGCTCTTCATCCGTTTCCCCACAACACATAATCGGAACAAGGTGATGTTTGAACGCGGCATGTACTTTTTTGTTGACCGTTTCATCCGTTTCAGCAAACATTTCACGGCGTTCAGAATGACCAATGATCACATAGTCGACGCCGATATCCGCTAAAGCGACTGGGCTAACCTCACCTGTAAATGCACCATTTTCCTCGAAGTGAACGTTTTGTGCACCTACTTTTAAGTCTGTACCTTTTGTATCATTTACTAAACTTTCTAAAAATAACGCTGGTGAACAAACAACAGCATCCACTTCACTATTTGCTGGAACACTATTTTTTACTTCTTGAACAAATTGCTTTGCTTCACCTAACGTTTTGTTCATTTTCCAGTTACCTGCAATAATTGGCTTACGCATTTTTTCACCCCGTTTAATGATTTAAATTATTTGTCTGATAATGCGACAACTCCAGGAAGCTCTTTACCTTCCATGAACTCTAATGATGCACCACCACCAGTCGAAATATGACTCATTTTCTCAGCCATGTTGAACTTTTCAACAGCTGCTGCTGAATCTCCTCCGCCGATTACTGTATACGCATCACTGTCTGCCAGCGCTTGTCCAACAGTCTTCGTTCCTTTAGAAAATGCTTCTAATTCGAATACACCCATCGGTCCATTCCAAATAACAAGCTTTGAATCTTTGATGACTTTTTCATATGTAGCACGTGTATTTGGACCAATGTCTAGTGCTTCCCAATCAGATGGAATCGAATCGATCGCAACCGTCTTAATGTTCGCATCATTCGAGAAATCATCCGCAACCGTTACATCCTCAGGCAAATAAAGATTCACACCATTTTTCTTTGCTTTTTCCATGAATGATTTTGCCAATTCAATTTTATCCTCTTCAAGCAAAGAAAGTCCAATTTCATGACCTAATGCCTTAACAAACGTATACGCAAGTCCGCCACCAATAATTAAGTTATCGACTTTTTCTAATAAGTTCTCAATAACACCGATCTTATCCTTTACTTTCGCACCACCGATAATCGCTGTAAATGGACGCTCTGGATTTGATAGAGCCTTTCCAAGAACCTCTAATTCCTTTTGCATTAACAAACCAGCTGCAGATGGTATATGATGTGCTATACCTTCTGTTGACGCGTGAGCACGGTGAGCTGTACCAAATGCATCGTTCACATACACATCAGCTAAAGCTGCAAATGCTTTCGCTAGCTCAGTGTCATTCTTCTCTTCACCAGCATAGAATCGTACATTCTCTAATAATAGCACGTCACCGTCAGCCAATTCATTCGCCGCTTCCTCTGCTACAGGCCCGTGTGCTTCATCTACCTTCTTTACGTCCTTACCAAGTAATTCACTTAATCGTTTCGCAACAGGCGTTAACCGAAGCTCTTCGACAACTTCACCTTTCGGACGACCTAAGTGTGAAGCTAAAATAACACGAGCACCTTGCTCAACAAGATGTTGAATCGTCGGAATAGCAGCACGAATACGTGTTTCATCCGTTACTTCGCCGTCCTTCATTGGTACATTAAAGTCAACACGACAAAATACTTTTTTTCCTTTTAGATCAAGATCAAGTATAGACTTTTTATTCATTAGAGTGGAGACCCCCTTCAAGTTGTTTATACGCTTTAAGACAGCGGAAAGAGGAGGAGAATAACCTTCTACCTCCTCTATCTACTGTGCTATCTATTATAGTCCTTTGCTTGCAATGTATTCAACTAAGTCCACAACTCGGTTAGAATAACCAGACTCGTTGTCATACCAAGAGATCACTTTAACCATGTTCCCTTCCATAACCATAGTTGAAAGAGCATCAATTGAAGAAGAGTGTGCATTACCATTGTAATCAGTAGATACTAATGGCTCTTCGCTGTAGTTAAGGATTCCTTTTAAAGGACCTTCAGCCGCTGCTTTGAAAGCACCGTTTACATCTTCTACAGTGACATCCTTGTCAAGCTCTGCAACTAAATCAACAAGAGAAACGTTTGGAGTTGGTACACGCATTGCTCCACCGTTTAATTTACCTTTAAGCTCAGGAAGAACAAGAGCAACAGCCTTCGCAGCACCCGTAGTTGTAGGGATGATGTTCTCAGCAGCCGCACGAGCACGACGGTAATCTTTGTGTGGTAAATCAAGAATTTGTTGGTCATTTGTGTATGAGTGAACAGTTGTCATCATACCGCGCTTAAGACCGAATGTATCGTTAAGAACTTTCGCGAATGGCGCAAGACAGTTAGTTGTACAAGAAGCGTTAGAAATAACGTCATGGCTTGCAGCATCATATTTGTCTTCGTTAACACCCATTACGACTGTAATATCTTCATCAGATGCAGGAGCAGAAATGATAACCTTCTTAGCACCAGCTTCAATGTGCTTAGCAGCATCCGCACGTTTTGTGAAGAAACCAGTTGATTCCACAACAACCTCTACTCCACGCTTATCCCACTCAAGCTTTGCTGGGTCACGCTCAGCAGAAATATTGATTTCTTTTCCGTTAACAACTAATGCATCACCATTTACTGATACTTCAGCGTCTAGCTTGCCATGTACAGTGTCATACTTTAAAAGATGTGCAAGCATGTTTGCATCTGTTAAATCGTTAATTGCAACTACCTCAACGTTAGAGTTGTTTAAAGCTGCACGGAAAACGTTACGTCCGATACGTCCAAAACCATTAATACCAATTTTTGTTGCCATGTTCAATCTCCTCCTAAATATGAATCTTAATTTATAAGAAAAACGCATAGCGCCTTTTCTACTTATTCGTGGGGTAATGCTAATAATGATTCAGCCGCTGCTTCATCCGTAATGAGTACGTCACTAGGGCGATAGTTCATAAAGGCTGATATCGCTTGTGCTTTTGAGTCTCCACCAGCGATGGAAATGACATATTTATCATCATTTTCGAGATCATCTAGCTGTAAGCCAATCGTCCGTTGTTTATGAATCGGCTTACCCATTCGATCAAAATAAAAACCAAATGCCTCACCAACTGCATCCTCGTCAACGAGCTTGTCAACAAAGGAGTGCTGAGACTGACGACGGAGCGCCATCGTTTTCGCATCTCCAATTCCGTGGATAACAGTCGATGCTGATTTAATCAGCTTTAGGATATCCTGTAAAGAAGGTTCTAATACAAGAGATGCATATGCTTCCTCGCTAATTTGCTCAGGAACATGTAACAGCCTGTACTGTGCCCCAGCACGACTAGCTAATTTTGCACTAATCGTATTCGCTTGATTCTCCACTTGCTCACCAAGTCCACCACGCGCTGGAATAAAGGTCACACTACGCATATTCACCTCAGGCATCATCATATCGGCAACAGCAGCAAGCGTTGTACCACCCATCACCGCAACGACATCGTTAGGCTTTAAGCGTGATTTCAATAGCTGAATACAAGCACGTCCAAGCTCCTTTTTCACCCATTCATCTTCATCACTATTTCCTGCAACGACGAAGACACGTTTAATGCCAAAGCGTCTTTCCAAGCTCTTCTCAAGGTCACGTAAACCGAACAATTCCTTCATCACTTCTTCAAGTGTTAAGAAAAGCTGTTCGCCATCTGGAGTAATACTCATCCCTGCTGAAGCAAAATGAACAAGTCCTTGATCCTTTAAAAACGTTACCTCTTTACGCAAGACACGTTCAGAAAGCTGAAGGTTTTGCGCCAGGCTTCTACGCCCAATCGGCTGCATCAATTTTATGTATCGAATAATTCTATAGCGCTTGATCATCACATCAAGCAAATCGGGCAATAATTTCCGTTGAATGTCTAATATCCGCTTCATTACGAGTCAAGCTCCTTTTCATAAATGGACTTATTTTGTCCCGCATAGACGTTTCATGTCCCGATCGCTATAAAAAAAGAGAACCACAGGCTCATATTTATAGTAACAAGGATAGCGGTATTTCACAAGTTAATTTTCGCCATTTTTCGATTGTAACCGCTTTAATAGTTTATTTTCTGAAATTTGTCCGAAATCAATCTCTTCTCCTTCTATCTCAACAACCGGAATCATTAATTGGTATTTCTCAAGTAGCTCGTCATCTTCATAAATATCAATAACGCGAATTGATAGCTCATATTGTTCCTTTAACGTCTTTATTTTAGCAATCGCTTTATCACATAATGGACAATGGTGTTTAGAATAGATAACAATTTCTGTCATTATACATAACCCCCTTTAGTCTAACTTCCCATTGAAGTCAGTTGATTAATTTCATAATCGAATCCTCATTCCACTTCTGCATGTTTTCTTGCATTCAGTATTACTGAAGCTTACGAACGGAATAAGGATCGATTTTTTTCATTTACAATCATTTTACTGTTGTACGAACATGAGTCAAGTTATCAATCTTCTATAGGATAAACATTCATCCCTTCTTCTATCTCCGTATCAACTGGAACGTACACAACAAGCGTATTTTCATAATAAGTATAGGTTCCAAATCCCCCACTGAAGAAACCTCCTTGATCATTAGAAAATTGGCGAATGACAAGCTCAGGCTCTTCCATAGCTATTGTAATCTCGACTGGGTCCGGATTTCGTACAAGTAATTCATCTCCGATTAAATCAAGAGAAGGGTGTAGCCGTTCATCTTCTATAGGATGTCCATTGACCATAAAATCGGACGCATAATAAGCAACATCGATCACTCCATCATCTTCTTCCTTTTCAATAAAGAAAACGTTATATTCCACGTAATCATGACTAGATGAACGAATAGTAAATGCCTCATCTTGACGATCGTACGGAAAACTCCACCGTTGATGAACAAAAGGTTCAAACTCTTCTAATCGATCCGTTTCTATCGCTTCAAAGATCGTCATCTCAGGATCATTATCGTCACCCCAAGATGTCTGAGACTCAGCATTTGAAGCAGGAATCAATGAATACGTCATGATTGAACCTAATACAATAACCACATAAACGGCAATGATCCACTTCATGACAGTCCCACCAACGTAATTCGGAACTTTCGCCAACCCAAATAACAAAACAAGGATGACGATCAATGGTAGAAAGCTTAGTATGACCATTATAATCGAACCTCCAATCGTTTAGAGATCACCATCGATGATAGGAACAACACAACGCAGATGACGATGATCTTTACTGAGAATAGTAGAAAGGATGACTCCTGAAAAATAAAGCTCGTAATGACTTCAAGTGCAGTTGGATTAGAATGATGCGTATTCGTACTAAACATCGAACCAATGAAAAGAACAGGAATGACAACGATGAACAGTCTCCTCCATTGCACGAGCAAACCAATAACGTAACCGACCATTGCAAATAGACATACATATAATACACTTGCGCTTAACCCGGTCATATATTCGATTACACTAATTGAAACCCGTTCATAAATGTGTACTTCATGTACAAAATAACCAATTGTTTTAATAAGAAAGCTAGATAACATCGCCGTAACCCCTGCAAATATGCTAGCTGACAAAAGATAGAGGACATTTGCGAGATTGCTACTATTTCGTGTTGCAATGAACGAATGATCGTCATAACGATACGCCTTCGTAGTAAGGAGGATCGCTGTAATAACTGCCCACAAAAAAGTAAAGATTAACACCATATCACTTGAATACATATGCCCTGTAATCGTAATCCCATTCGATCCATGTGAGCCATAATTAGCTGTCGATGATGCTAGGAAAATGGCTATTATTTGCAGAAAGATTAGCGTCAAAATTGATCCCATATAAGAACGAACCTTAAAGGCATACTGCTTCTTAACAACATCTGAAAATTTAACGCTCGCGAAAGACATCATCAATCCCACCTTCCGTCGTTTTTGTCACATACACACACATATCATTGGCTGAGACGTTCATCACATCAAGTCCATCTCGCTTCAATTGTCTCCTTTCGTCGTCTGTGAAATCATTTTCAACAACGACATAGACTCGGTCTGTCCCAACGATTTTCCGATCATATATCTTTTTATTCTTCGTCCATTCCTCCACAACTTCTTCTGACCCAGAAAGTTGAACGGCCATTTCAGTTAATGTATGAACAGGAATGTGCATAAGCTTCTTTCCTTCGTGAATGAGTAGAACATCCTCTAACAATTCTTCGATTTCTTCAATATGATGACTCGATAATAAAATCGTACGTGGATAAGCCAAATATTCCTTCATCAATGCCCGATAGAAATCCGACCTAACTGCGGCATCCATCCCCGTTGTCGGCTCGTCGAAGATTGTTAATGGACAGCGTGCACATAATCCAATAATCGCATTAAACGTACTACACTTCCCTTTAGATAGCTTTTGGTGGCTTTGCTTTGGCTGAAATTGAAAATAATCAAATAATCGCTCTGCCAGCTCCTGATCCCAATTCGGATAAAAATGCGCAGCGAATTGTAAAATTTCTTGTAAGTTCAACGATGATGGAAAGCTCATTTGATCATCAACAAATATCGAGTTCGCTGAAACTTTTAGACTATCAAATGGACGTTCAGAAAATACCTTAATGTCCCCGGCATTAGGCTTCGTAAAGCCCGCAAGCAGCTTCAGCAATGTCGTTTTGCCTGCTCCATTTCGTCCAATAACCCCTGTAATTGAATTGGGTTGAATCGTAAATGTCATTCCTTTTAATGCTTCTGTCTTCTGAAACGTTTGGCTCACATTCTCACAAGTTATGACACTCATCATTTCCCCTCCATTTCCTTCTCGTGCGCCACTTTAATCATGTCAATGATTTCGTCCAATTCAACATAAACATGTCTAGCTTCGATCACTAAATCATCGACTAACTGCTGCAGTCGTAGTGCTTTCCTTCGGCTTAGAATCATCTCCTCTGCTTTCTCTGAAACAAACATTCCGAGTCCTCGCTTTTTATACAAAATTTCATCATCAGCCAATCGATTTAACCCTTTAGCGGCTGTTGCCGGATTAATCGTGAACATATCAGCTAATTGATACTGTGAATAAACTTTATCATGAGTCGTTAAATTCCGTCTCAAAATTTCGGTTTCAATCCATTCAGCTATTTGGATATACAACGGCTTACCATTATCATGGTCAAGGATCACTCAACCCACCTCTCTTCATGACTAATATAGTGCATTACTGTTGTAATGTAGTATATTATATTTATTGAAGAAAGACAACAACAAATCCAGATAGGCTTTTTCGTTTACATTCAGCGAAATTCGGTTATCATGAAAGCAGGGTTTAAATATATAAATAGGGAATAGTATAGTATGGAGGTATATCATTTGACCTTCTTTGACCTTTTAGGTATGATAAGTACATAAGAAAGAAGTAACGATTTCATTAATTGCTTCTAAAGAAAAGAATAAGTATAACTCAAGGAGGAATGAACAATGAATTTAATCCCTACAGTCATTGAACAAACAAACCGTGGCGAACGTGCTTATGACATTTACTCACGATTATTAAAAGACCGTATTATTATGTTAGGAAGTGCGATTGACGATAATGTTGCCAACTCTATTGTCGCACAGCTATTATTTTTACAAGCAGAAGATCCAGAGAAGGACATCTCGATTTACATTAACAGTCCAGGTGGATCGATTACAGCTGGTATGGCCATCTACGATACGATGCAATACATCAAGCCAAAGGTTTCAACGATTTGTATCGGTATGGCAGCATCAATGGGTGCTTTCTTACTAGCAGCAGGTGAGAAAGGCAAACGTTTCGCCCTTCCAAATAGTGAAGTGATGATTCATCAACCGCTTGGTGGAACACAAGGTCAAGCATCTGACATTCAAATCCACGCTAAGCGTATTCTTGAAATGCGTGAAAGCTTAAACAAAATTCTAGCTGAGCGTACTGGTCAACCATTGGAAGTGATCGAGCGCGATACAGACCGTGATAACTTCATGATCGCAGAAAAAGCAAAGGAATACGGCTTAATTGATAGCGTCATTCCAGCTAACTAAAAAAGTAGCACGTTATAGTAGCCACACCTGTCGACTGTCTCGCTTATGTGAGACAGTCGACAGTTTTTTTGTGATTAAAGAATATGACCATTATAAATCGCTTCGAATCCGCATATCCTGTCAAGGTACATGAGTCGCTCAAAAACAAAGGGAATCCTCCTTCCGTTAATTGTGATAATTCCACTTCCTGAGAAGAAAAAGGATTCCTCCTTCCGCTATTTGAGCTAAACAAGGTCAAAAAAAGGAGTAAAATCCGAAATAGAGGCATGAGGAGACCGTAACGACTGTAAAAAGGGAAAGTCAGGGTGAATAGAGGTACGAGGGTTACATGTCGCACGAGGTCACCTGCCTCGTCGTCGTACTCTGTTCTATCATCGCACGGGTGGGAAGAGGGCACGCCACAGGGAATCCTCCTACCCATAATGGAAAAAATAGCGTAGCATAATGGAATCTCCCTCCCTCTATTGCAGCAAAAACACAAGAAATGAAGCCTACATGTTGAAATAGAGGAAAAATCGAGGAATGAGGAACCGCGTACAGTACGCGACCAATGCAGCACCTATTTATCGGAGAGGGCTCCGCTTATAAATTCTAAATATGTAAAAAAGACGACCAAAGGCCGCCTTCATTCATTCCGTTTCAATAAAATTCACTAAAGCTTCTAATGCTTCTTCTTCATCTTGACCGTCGACACTTAACGTCAATTCCGTTCCGTGGCTAATAGCTAAGCTCATTAGACCCATAATGCTTTTCGCATTTATTTTCTTCGTTCCATTTAAAATAAACACTTCCGATGAAAAACGATTTGCCTCCTGTACGAATAGTGCTGCTGGTCTTGCTTGTAAACCTGTTTTACGTTTCACAATGACATCTTTTTCAACCATGTCGTATCCTCCCTCCTAATTTTCGTTCTATGTTGATACATCAAACGCTTCCCCATTACGTAGCTTATTAGCAATCTCATCAATTTTCCTTAATCGATGATTGACCCCTGACTTACTTACTTTACCACTTTCGACCATTTCGCCGAGCTCTTTTAATGTGACATCTTGATGACGAATTCTGAGCTCAGCAATCTCTCGAAGCTTAGGCGGTAATTCAGCTAAACCGATTTCACGATCGACAAAGCGAATGTTTTCTACTTGTCGCAGGGCTGCACCAACCGTCTTATTTAAGTTAGCAGTTTCGCAATTAACTAAGCGATTGACAGAGTTTCGCATATCTTTCATAATGCGTACATCTTCAAAATAAAGCAATGCTTGATGAGCACCGATGATATTTAAAAGCTCCGCAATTTTCTCACTATCCTTTATATACGTAATGAACCCCTTCTTACGTTCCAACATTTTTGCATTTAATTCATATTCGTTCATTAAATCGCATAACGAATGGTTGTGCTCCTCATACATTGAATAAATTTCCAAATGATAGGAAGACGTTTCAGGATGGTTAATAGAACCACCTGCCAGAAATGCACCACGTAAATAAGCTCGTTTACAGCAAGGTTTTTCCGTTAATGATTCGGAAATCGTGCGAATAAATTGAAAGCCATCTGCCAAAATCCCTAAGTCTTCTAATAATGGCTGAGCACCATGCTTCATTCTTACGAGGTAGACATTATTTTTCTTCAAGCGCATTTTCTTTCGCACTAGCAACTCAACAAACATGTTAGGAAAAACCCGCTTTATAAGCGTGTACATCCTCCTTGCAATCGCTGCGTTTTCCGTCGTCACATCTAAACTAATTTTCATTTGGTTAAAGGATAACGTACCATTCATACGCACAAGTGCAGCGAGCTCAGCTTTCGCACAACAATCATCCTGTTCTAATTGTGTTAATTCTTTCTTTGTTGTAGCTGCAAAGGACAATGCCATCCCTCCCTTCAGCTTGAATGACTTTACATTGATCGTAATAGCGCTTTTGATACCTTAACTGCATCATGACGCAAAACACCATTTGCTTCGATGACAAATTCATCACGAATAACTTGAATACCCATCTTCTCTAGTCGTTGTTGGTCAACTTCAACAGGTACGGCTCCTTCTTTTGCATAGCGTTCCTGTAATGATGGTGAAATCGGAGCACCATTAACGAGAATCTCATCAACTAGCTCTACACCACCATGATCAATAATCGCCTGAACATGTTCGGCAGCAGAAAAACCATCAGTCTCACCACTTTGTGTCATCACATTACATATATAGACTTTCCTAGCTTGTGAGCGTTTAATCGCTTCCTGAATACCAGGAACGATCAAGTTTGGTAACACACTTGTATAGAGGCTACCAGGACCTAATAAAATCACATCAGCTTGTAAAATAGCTTGCACACTTTCCTCTAACGGTTCGACCTTACTAGGAGTAAGAAAGACTCGCTTAATTCGTTTCTTCTCTAATGGGATTCGTGATTCTCCAGTCACAATCGTGCCATCTGTCATTTCAGCATGCAACACGATACTACGATTGGCAGCCGGATACACATTGCCATGAACATTTAATACTTTGCTTAATTCTGAAATTCCGCGAGCAAAATCCCCAGTAACTGACGTCATCCCTGCCAATAACAAATTTCCTAATGAGTGCCCTGATAGGCCATTCCCATTTGCAAAACGATGCTGAAACAATTCTTCTACTAACGGCTCAACTTCAGCAAGAGCGATTAATACGTTGCGCACATCACCTGGTGGTGGAATATCTAATTCTTTGCGTAGTCGTCCTGAACTACCACCATCATCGGCAACAGTCACAATTGCTGAAATATCAATTGGAAATGTTTTTAAACCTCTTAATAATACTGATAACCCAGTGCCTCCCCCAATAACGACAATCTGATCTCTTTTTTTCACTTATTTCGTTTCCTTCCCTTTATCGATATCACGATGTCGAACGTGAACCTTGTACTCATCAGCAAATTCCTTCCCAAAATATTCTGCCAAGGTAACAGAACGGTGCTTTCCACCTGTACAGCCGATGCCAACGACTACCTGGCTCTTCCCTTCACGTTTATATTGAGGTAGCATAAATTGCAACAAATCGGTTAGCTTCTCAATGAATTGCTGCGTGTCCGTCCATTTTAAAACATAGGAAGAGACCTCTTCTTCTAATCCTGTTTTTGGACGCATGTGGTCAATATAGTGGGGGTTTGGGAGAAAACGCACATCAAAAACGAGGTCCGCATCAATCGGCATTCCATATTTAAAGCCAAATGACATCATATTAATGGAAAAGGGGTGTCGCTCATTTAACGTAAACTGTTGTGTAATCCGTTCACGTAATTGGATCGGCTTTAAATCAGTCGTATCAATAATTTGTTGTGCTCTTCCTTTCATTTCCTCTAGCATCTCACGTTCGAGCTTAATGCCTTCAAGCGGTAGGCCATCAGGAGCTAACGGATGTGAACGTCTCGTTTCCTTATAGCGTTGAACGAGCTTAGCATCCTTTGCATCCAAAAACAAAATTTGTAATTTAAAATGTAAATGTGGCGCTAAGCTAATCGCATCAATCGCATCAAAAAGATGATCAAAAAACTTCCGTCCACGCAAATCCATCACAAGCGCAACCTTCGACATCTTCCCATTTGACCCTTCGATTAATTCAATAAACTTCGGAATTAAGGCAGGTGGCAAGTTATCCACACAAAAATAACCTAAGTCCTCAAAGCTTTGGACAGCGACCGTTTTCCCTGCCCCAGACATACCTGTAATAATAACGATTTCGATTTCTTCACGGCTGCTGTTCATCAAGCTCCCCCTCTTTTGACACTACTAAAAAAGACAAACTAACTTTTTCAGTGCCATCTTCGTTCAGCACATTATGTAAAATCCGGAGTTAATCGTTGCGAGATTAATTCAAACTCTTCTGTGTAATAAAAGGTACCATACAATACCCCTTTACGTTGTAAAACATGCTCAAACATATACAAATCTCCTTCAGCCATCGTCAGCTGTTGCACTTCTTGCTCTTGCTTCCACGAAAGCTTCCCCTCTGGTGACTCTTTCAGTAACTGTCCTTCATAATCAGTTGCATGAAAGGTGAACATCATCCACTCATTCACAACCTTCTGATCCTTCATCATGACCATCGTAAACACAGCTCGAAGGTTAGGATCCTTTATATGTAAGCCAGTTTCTTCACGAAACTCTCGTTTGGCAGATTCAATAATCGACTCACCTGGTTCCATTTTCCCACCAGGAGCAACCCACCAATGCCGACTAGGCTTTTGTAAAAGTAACACTTTCCCATCTGATTGTAAGACTGTATTCGTAACACGCTGCAACATTTCCACCTCACTATGATTATATTATACCCTCAAGTGAACGTTCCTACAATCAAGAAAGGTCGTCAAAACATGTTTAAGAAAGACCGAAGATCCAAGAATTTAATAATGTTTTTTCTTACAGACATTAAGTTACGAGCAATGTCAATGTTCTCTCTTGTGTCCGACTTTTTATTTTCCCAAGTCAGGACTTTAGTCTGTAAGATGTCCTATTAGAGTCTGTTTAAAAAGCACCAAAAAATCATGGCAATGGCTCCGTTCGCTACGCCTTGTGGCGAAAAAACCACTCACCACAAGGCTTTAAGAGATGTAGCTACTACACTCATTGCTTCGAAGTCATTCAAGAACAACCTCTATAAGATGTCCTATTATTATTTCAAATTTTAAAAGTTTTGTCGCAACGAAATCCGTTTTTACACAATATTCCAACCTTTTTATAAAAAAAAGGGCACGAACCGTAGTCCGTGCGATAAAGTATATAAAAAAGGGGGTCAATTACTTATCTCTATAGTACCCTTTTTATATTTCATGACTGTTACAGAGCGATTAAGAACGAGTGACGTTTGATTGCGAATTGATGTCAAACCTTCGCTTTATCCTGCAAACTTTCAATGTAGTGCTGAACATTTTGTGCAGCAACACTACCATCCCCTGTTGCGGTCACAATTTGACGCAAGGATTTCTCACGTATATCACCCGCCGCAAAGATACCAGGAACTTTTGTTTCCATTTCCTCATTCGTTTCAACGTAGCCCTCTTCATTCGTAATGCCTAATTGTTTCACACTGTCATTGAGAGGTAACATTCCAATGTAAATGAAGACACCGTCTGTTTTGAATTCACGTTGTTCACCTGTATTCACATCTTCTATTGAAATACGATCGACCTTGCCACTATCACCACCATGAATTTCATTGACAACGTGATTCCAAATAAATTCAACCTTGTCATGATCAAAAGCACGTTGCTGTAAAATTTTCTGAGCTCGTAATTCATCGCGACGATGGATGACCGTTACTTTTGAAGCAAAGCGCGTTAAATACACTGCTTCTTCCACCGCTGAATCTCCTCCACCAACAACGACAAGCTCTTTTTCTTTAAAAAAAGCACCGTCACAAACCGCACAATAAGAAACACCACGTCCACTAAATTCCTTCTCACCTGGAATCCCCATCTTCTTGTATTCAGCACCCGTTGCTACGATTACCGCACGAGCCTTATACTCTTTTGAGCCTGCCTTAACGAGCTTAAAATCACCTTCATCAATAATTTCCTTCACGTCACCATAGCCATATTCAGCACCGAACTTCTTCGCATGCTCAAACATCTTTGTTGATAAATCTGGTCCAAGAATATGATCAAACCCTGGATAATTCTCGACATCCTCCGTATTTGCCATCTGTCCACCAGGCATTCCACGCTCAAGCATAATCGTTGATAAATTAGCACGCGATGTATAGACAGCAGCTGTCATTCCAGCAGGTCCTGCACCCGCAATGACAACATCATACACATTTTCTTCAGACATGTTTTCTACACTCCTTTGATCTCTTTATTTATATCTTTATCGTAATCAAAACGACCGATTCTGTCTATTTAATTGCTTAAGAAAAATGCGATAGCTCTTTTCTTAAAGCTTTGCGCGAAGCCGAGGTCACCCGTGAACCCTTGATTGAATCTCATTCCGCTATTTCCTTCATACAGCCTTTTTTAATTGCCCTTCCGGATCCTCGTTCCGCTATTTGATCATACGTGCTTCGCTTTGCTCTTCTTTCTGTCTATTAGCGGAATGACGTTCCACTTCGTACGTTTAAACGCCCCATTTCACACATTAACGGAATGAGTTTCCGTTTGCCCATTCAAAAAGACCCTTGCCATATTTGCGCCTCGCTTATGTTTAACTCTCCACGTACAATTCTCTTCGCTTGCTCATCACCGAGCTTTGCTGCTCGTTGCACGAAACGTATAGCATCAGGGTCATATAAAAAATGAGCCGCAATCCCTAAACAACACAATGCGGACGTCTTCGTTTCTAGTATCGCTTTTTTCATCGATTTTAATCGTTGATAAGCTTGCTCGTAGTCTCCGCATTGACAGAGCACCTCTGCGACCTTCATCTTCTGTTCCACGTCGATAGGATAAAGCTGACGTAAAGCATGAATATAGGGCTCAGCCTTCTTAGTCTGTCCATCCTGCCAATACAACATGGCTAGTTGACATAGTGCCAACACATTTCCTTGTTCTTTATCTAAAACAGCTTGGCAGAGCTCATAAGCCGATTGCTTATCACCAATTCGAAAGTACGCTTCAGCAGCTTGAATATATGCTGCCCAATAGGTTGGATGCTCATCAATAATCTCTTCTAAAAGAGGGATCGATTCATTCCATTGACCAGAGCGTAGAAGTCGCAAAGCTTGATCATGTTGCATGAGAAGCTCATACTCTTCTTCAACGACCATCTCATCCTCCCAATCTGTATCCTCAGCCTCGAACCGAAGAAGCTCCAACAAATTTCTCGCATCCTCAGCAAAACGTTGATCTTCACTCAACTCTAAATAGTTCTTTGTTGCTTGCTCAGCTTCATGAAAAAAGCCTAAATAAGCATAATTATTCGCCATAAAAAAGTAACATTCCGCCACATTGCCGTCTTGTTCCTTTAATACGCGCTTTAGAATACCATTCGAACGCTCATAATCTCCAACTTCAGAAAGGATGGCAGCTAACTGAACATGAAAAACAGGCTCTTGTGCTGTTAATTTAATCGCTCGTTCCAACAATTTAATCGCTCGTTGGTGATTCTTCTTTCTAAACGCTTCGACTCCACGATGAAAGAAATAGTCACCTGTTTGATAAAAAGGGACAATATTTTGATTTCCTTGATCATGTTCGGTTACTTTCATGCAGCCTTTTCCCTCCACTTGTTTCATACTTCCTATTCTATCTCCTCAGTATACACAATTTTTGTCGACTCGCACAGTCCCTTAGAAAGAATCAAGCGTGCAGAAAAAGGTATAAAAGAGGGTACTGAAATTTAAATAAAACAGCATCCTCCTTCGAGAATGCTGTTTTTCCTACTTTTTATGCCGTTCCTCTAACACTCGTAGCACTTCATCAAACGGAAGCTTTTGTTCTCGTAATAAAACGAGTGTGTGATAGAATAAATCGGCAACCTCCCATTTTAATTCTTCATGGTCGCGGTTTTTCGCAGCGATGATCACCTCACCGGCTTCCTCACCGACCTTTTTCAAAATCTTATCGACGCCTTTTTCAAATAAATAAGTCGTATATGCACCTTCAGGACGTTCAGCCTCACGCTCAGCAATGACTCGTTCAAGCTCATCTAATATCGCATATCTGGACGGGTTCACTTTCACTTCTTCCTTTAATAACGAGTCGGCAAAACACGTATAAACTCCTTTATGACAAGCTGGCCCTGCTGGATTGACCAATACAACTAACGCATCAGCATCACAATCGTAGCGCATATCAACGATTGCTTGTATATTTCCTGATGTCGCTCCTTTGTGCCATAGCTCCTGTCTTGAACGGGAATAGAACCACGTTTCTTTCGTTTCAATCGACTTCTTCAACGATTCTTCGTTCATATAAGCAAGCGTTAGTACTTCTTTACTAGCCGCATCCTGCACAATAGCTGGAACGAGCCCTTTTTCATCAAATTGGATTGCTTCTATACTCATCGAACTGTCACACCCTCTTTTCTTAAATACCCTTTCACTTCCGCTACAGACGTTTCCTTGTAGTGAAAGATTGAAGCGGCTAGTGCTGCATCTGCCTTTGCATCCTCAAATACATCCTTAAAATCTTCCTGATCTCCTGCACCACCAGAAGCAATAACCGGAACAGACACAGCTTCACTCACCTTTTTCGTTAACGCTAAATCAAAGCCTGTTTTCGCTCCGTCTTGGTCCATGCTCGTTAGCAAAATCTCTCCAGCACCTAATCGTACGGCTTCCTTTGCCCACGTCGTTACTTCCCATACAGTTGGCTTGCGTCCGCCGTGAGTGTAAATACGCCATGAGCCTAGCTCTTCATCATACTTCGCGTCAATCGCCACAACGATACATTGTGAGCCGAAGAAATCAGCTCCTTCTTTAATAAGTTCTGGACGGAGGACCGCTGCTGTATTCAACGAAACCTTATCAGCACCCGCACGGAGAACACGCTTCATATCTTCAAGCTTATTAATGCCACCACCAACTGTAAATGGAATCGCCAATGTCCCAGCCACTTGCTCAACGACTTCAATCATCGTTTCACGGCCTTCATGAGACGCTGAAATGTCTAAAAAAACGAGTTCATCTGCCCCTTGTTCATCATAAAACGCAGCCAGTTCCACTGGATCACCAGCATCTCTTAAATCAACAAACTGAACCCCTTTCACGACCCGACCTTCCTTGACATCTAAGCACGGGATAATACGCTTTGTAAGCATTTAGCTGCCTCCTTTTAAAGCTTCTTGTAACGTAAATTGGTTCGTGTACAAAGCCTTACCGACAATCGCTCCACCAACACCTTTACCTGCACGTTCTCTCAGTTCGCCCAAATCTGCAAGCGAGCTAACGCCACCTGAGGCAATCACTTCTTTACCCGTTGCTTCAGCAAGCGCTGTAATCGCTTCTGTATTCGGTCCTGATAGCATCCCATCACGAGAAATATCAGTAAAAATAAACACTTCCGCACCATGACGAGCGAGCTCTTGAGCGAGTGTTTCCGCCTTAACAGATGATGTTTCCAGCCAGCCTTCTGTTGCGACATAGCCATCTCTTGCGTCAAGACCAATAACAATTCGTTCACCGCCATACTGTTGCAGCATTTCTTTCGTAAATTTGGGGTTGTTTACTGCAACGCTTCCTAAAATAATCCGGTCAACACCTTGATCTAAATAAAAAGCGACATCCTCCGCTGTGCGAATCCCTCCACCAATTTGTACCTTTACATTAAGCTCTTTCGCAACTCTGATCACATACTCATGATTGACTCGTTTCTTTGCTTTTGCTCCATCAAGGTCAACCATATGAATCCAACTAGCTCCATCATTGGCAAACTGTTCAGCCATATGGAACGGTGAATCACCATAGATCGTTTCCTGATCATAATCTCCTTGAACTAAGCGAACGCATTTGCCATCTCTCATATCAATCGCTGGATAAATATTAAACGTGCTCACGCGCTTCTCCCCCTTGCTTCACTAACTTGCCGAAATTGCGTAAAATCGTCATCCCTACATCACTACTTTTTTCAGGGTGAAATTGAGTGCCAAGCACGTTTTTTCTCCCAACAACAGCTGGAACGACGCCATCATATTCACTAGAAGCAATGAGAACATCCTCCTCGTCATGCTTCACAACATACGAATGAACAAAATAAACGTGCCCCTCATCAACGCCTTCTAACAAAGGATGATCGACCTGTTGAAAATGAAGTTGGTTCCAGCCCATGTGAGGTACTTTATACGTCTCACCGTTTTTATCGACACCATTAAAACGTTCGACACGACCAGGGAGTAATTGAAGGCCCTCTGTTCGGCCATACTCACTACTTTCATCAAATAACAGCTGCATTCCAAGACAAATGCCAAGCAACGGCTTCCCCTCTTCTGCCCATTGCTGAATAAATCCTGTCATTCCCATATGATTTAATGTTTTCATCGCATCAGGAAAAGCTCCCACTCCTGGAAGTAGTAAGCCATCTACCCCTTGAAGATCATCGATTTTATCGCTCATGATATAGCCTAAATCAAGTCGTTCTAACGCCTTGCTGACACTATGCAAGTTCCCCATTCCATAATCAATAATACCGATCATTTACAACATTCCTTTCGTGGATGGAACCCCTTTTACTCGTTCATCAATACTCGTCGCTTCATCAAGTGCTCTAGCTAATGCCTTGAAAACCGCTTCAATGATATGATGTGTATTTTGACCGTAGTGAACGATAATATGCAAATTCATTCGTGCTTCAAGCGCAAGCTTCCACATGAATTCATGGACAAGCTCGGTATCGAACGAGCCAACCTTTTGACTCGGGAATTCAGCACGAAATTCTAAGTGAGGGCGATTGCTTAAATCAACGACAACCTGTGCTAACGTTTCATCCATCGGCACGAAGGCATTTCCGTAGCGACGAATCCCTTTTTTATCGCCGAGTGCCTCCTTAATCGCAAGGCCTAGGCAAATGCCGATATCCTCCGTCGTATGATGATCATCGACCTCTGTATCGCCGTTTGCGTCAACTTCTAAATTGAAATGACCGTGCTTTGCGAATAAATCAAGCATATGATCTAAAAACGGTACACCGGATTCCTGCTTTGATACTCCTTCTCCATCAATCGTATAAGCAAGCTTAATTTGTGTTTCACCTGTATGACGTTCAATCGTCGCTTCTCTCACTTACTTTCCCTCCAAACGAATATCAATTGCTCTTGCATGAGCTTCTAACCCTTCTAAACGAGCTAGCTTAGAAATAGTTCCAGCATTCTGTTGTAGTGCTTGTTGACTATATGAAATAATACTTGATTTCTTCGTAAAGTCATCGACATTTAAAGGACTTGAAAAACGAGCTGTACCATTGGTCGGTAAGATGTGGTTCGGTCCAGCAAAATAGTCACCAACAGGCTCCGAGCTATAAGGACCAACAAAAATTGCCCCCGCATGGCGAATACGTCCTACTAATGCCATCGGCTCCTTCGTTAACAATTCCAAATGCTCTGGTGCTAATTCATTTACTACTTCAATCGCTTCGTCTAAATTAGCCGTTACATAAATCGCACCATAATCATGAATCGAACTCTCTGCTATTTCCTTTTTCGGTAATGTTTCAAGCTGGTTCATAACTTCGTTGCTAACTTGTTCTGCCAACGACTGCGAAGGGGTCACAAGTACCGCTGAGGCACGCTCATCATGCTCAGCCTGTGAAAGCAAATCTGCTGCAATATATCGCGGGTTCGCTTGTTCATCAGCTAACACAACAATTTCACTCGGACCAGCGATCATGTCAATATCGACTTCACCGAACACAGCACGCTTCGCTAAGGCGACGTAAATGTTTCCTGGTCCGGTTATTTTATCAACTCGTTGAATCGTTTCGGTTCCAAATGCTAGCGCAGCAATTGCTTGTGCACCCCCAACCTTATAAATTTCCTCAACACCAAGCTCATAAGCAGTTGCCAGTACACTTGCTGGTAATGTCCCATCTGCTTGCGGGGGAGAAACCATTACGATGCGTTTGACACCAGCGACCTGTGCTGGTACGACGTTCATCATAATCGAAGATGGATAAGCCGCTTTTCCACCTGGTACATAGACACCGACTGAATCGAGAGGCGTGATTTTCTGACCAAGAATCGTCCCATCCTCCTTAGTCGTCATCCAAGACTGGCGCTTTTGACGTTCGTGAAAATCTCGCACGTTCATAATCGCTTCACGAAGTGCTCCCAGTACGTCGTCATCCATTTGCTCATGTGCTGTGAGCATTTCTTCTTGTTCAACACGAAGCTTCGACAATACGGCACGATCAAATTGTTCAGTTAGAGTGAACAATGCTTGATCTCCTTCTTCTTTCACTTGATGAATAATGCGTTCGACTGCTTCAAGCTGCTGAGCTGTTCCTGTATCAATATCACGCTTTAAGCTCACTTCACCTTCGACTCGGATGATTTTCATGCACGTTCCTCCTCAATCACCTTTGATAATCGCTCAACCATTTGATCAATACGTTCATCCTTCATGCGGTAACTTACAGGGTTAACAATTAAGCGTGACGTAATCGTAACCATCGTTTCAAGCTCAATTAATCCGTTTTCCTTTAACGTTTGTCCTGTTGAAACGATATCAACAATCCGGTCTGCTAAGCCGATGAGCGGAGCTAGTTCAATCGAGCCATTTAGTTTAATAATCTCGACCTGCTCCCCCTGCTCTTTAAAGTATTGCGTCGCTAAATTTGGATATTTCGAGGCAACCTTAGGATTAATATCAGATTTTTCATAACCAGGAAGTCCGGCCACAGCCATATAGCAAGCGCTAATTTGCAAATCAAGTACTTCATAGACAACTCGCTCCTCCTCAATCATGACATCCTTTCCTGCAACTCCGATATCAGCTACTCCATGCTCGACATAGGTCGGTACATCCATCGGCTTTGCTAATATGAAGCGCATCTTTTCCTCAGGAACATCAATGATCAGTTTACGTGAATCATCAAATTCAGATGGAAGCTGATAGCCTGCTCTCCGTAATAGCTCTACAGCTTCTTCAAAAATCCGTCCCTTTGGCATTGCTACTGTTAACCAGTCGGTCATCCTACACCTCTCCCTTCTTGGCACCGATATAGTAAAGCACCTCTTCATATTGTCCTGACATCGCGTCTACATCTACTACACCAGCAATATCTTGCAGAACAACGGCTTTGCCTGCTTCTCTTAAAGACGCTGCATTCTCAAACGCTTCTTTTCGACGCTCTTTACTAAATAAAATGCACGTTTGCTCTATTCCTTTCGTTTCCCCTAAAGCTTCAATTAACAAATCGAGACGTACGCCAAAGCCTGTTGCTTGACCAGGGCGATCAAATTTGGCTAACAATTCATCGTAACGACCGCCACTGCTTAATGGCACTCCTAAGTTTCCACCATAGCCCTCAAACACAACACCTGTATAATAGCTCATATGCAACACAAGATTAAAGTCAAATTTCACATAGTCTGCGTAACCATAGCTCTCCAATACAGCCAATAGTTCAGACAGCTCTTCAATCGCCTTTAATCCTTGTTGACTTGAAACAAGCTTTCTCGCTTCATCTAATGTTCCTTCATTTCCACGTAGCTTCAATAGACCTAATAATCTCCCTTGGTCAATGGAGGAAAGTGGTAGATTTTTCACATGTTCACGGTAACCAACATAATTTTTTTCATATAGGAAGCGACGTAATGAATCGGCACGCTGTTCACTGCCAACGATCTCTAATAAAAACGCATTTACGAAGCCTACATGCCCTAATGCGACTTTAAAGTGAGACAGGCCGGCACGTTTTAGAGCTGCGATCATAAGTGATATCACTTCACCGTCCGCACTTACCGTTCCATCTCCAATCAATTCAATCCCCACTTGATCAAATTCAGCTGGCTTCCCACCTTCATTTTGCTGTGCACGAAAAACCGTTGATCCATACGCTAAACGAAGTGGATATGCTTCACCTTTCAAGCTCGAAGCAACAAGTCGGGCAATCGGAGCCGTCATATCTGGACGAAGAACGAGTGTATGGCCTTGCTGGTCAAGTAATTTAAATAATTGCTGATCCAAAATGGCTGACTCCGCACCAACCGTCTCATAATACTCTAAAGTTGGTGTTTCAATCATTTGATAACCCCAGCTCGCCATTTCGTGTTCGAGCTGTTCACGTACGTTTTTCTTTGTCACATACATGTGCGGTAGTGTATCTCGCATTCCTATTGGCTTTTCAAACATAAACAACTTAGACATGATTCTAGCCACTCCTTGCAGATTCATTTTATATTCACCAAATACTTTAGTTCGCTAATGTGCTAACAAGTTAAAGATATTAGTAGTGTACACCGTCTTACCATTAGCGTCAACAACAAAAGACGAAATAGTTTAGGAAAAACGCGATAGCGTCTTTTCTTAATTGCGTTGTGCGGAGCCGTTACGATGGATTGAAGTTATTCTGAAGTGGGGTTCTTTCAGAATAACTTGTAACGAGCGAAGCCGACGCACGTCACTGAGTCTGCTTCCGTCTTCTTGGTTCACCACAGTACTTCTAATCATTTTATACTTTCGTATCTTTTAAAAAAAATAATACTCATCACTCTTCAGTATGAAAACCGTCACAACGAAAAAAACGCTGAGGTTAGTGCTTTCACACTTCCCCAGCGAATAACATTTATTAAGTATTTTCACTTTGATGAGTAGACTCGTTCAATTCCCTTATCACTCTCATAGGATTGCCTCCAACAAACGTGTGAGCGGGTACATCTTTATGAACGAGCGTTCCTGCTGAAACGATTGCACCATCACCAATCGTCACACCCGGTAAGACCGTTGTATTAGCACCGACCATCACTCGATCACCAATGATGACATCTCCTAAGCGATATTCTTCAATTAAATATTCATGTGCAAGAATAGTTGTATTGTAGCCAATTATTGAATTGGTTCCAATATGAATACGTTCTGGAAACATGACATCCATCATGACCATTAACGCAACGGCTGTTTCATCGCCAACCTTCATTCGTAATAACCGGCGATACATCCAATTTTTCAGTCCTAGAATAGGTGTATAACGAGCTAGCTGAATCACAATGAAGTTCTTTACTACTTTGAAAAAGGGAACTGTTTTATACACATGCCAAAGAGAATTAGCTGTTTTGACAGGGTAGCGTTCAGTTCTTCGGCTCACTTATGATCAGCTCCTACGATTGGCAGCAGCTCGGCCATCTCATCAATGATATAATCAGCTCCAAAGCTCTTTACCTTATCCATCCCTTTTATTGACCAAGCAACCGCAACTGTTGGTATTCCTAAATTTTTTCCTGATAAAATATCAGAATGGCTATCACCGACCATCATCGATGATTTCTTCTTAGAGCCTAATTGCTCCAGCGCTTTTTCAAGTGGTTCAGGGTGTGGCTTTGCATGCTTGACATCATCTAAACCAATGACAACATCAAAGAATTGGTCTAGCTTCATTAGCTGTAACCCCATCAATGCCGTTTTGCGAATTTTTGTTGTGACGATGGCTAGCTTATAGCCTTGCTTATGTAGCCTTTCAATCGTCTCATACACCCCAACATACTCTGTCACAAGCTCGTCATGCATTCGATGGTTAAACTCTCGATAATGAGTCACCATCTCATCAACTCGACCTGGATCAACAGATTGAAAGCTATCTACTAGTGGGGGCCCGATAAATTCAATCACTTTTTCACGGTTATACTCACCTGGGTGAAAATGGTCAAGTGTGTGTAGGAACGACTCAATTATTAAATCATTCGTATTAATTAACGTTCCATCTAAATCAAAAAGTATCGTATCAATTGTTGGCATTCGTAAGCTTCCTTTCAATCACTACAGCTTATTTTTTCTTTTTCTTAGCACTCTTTTGCTTTGTACTCTTTTTCTTCTTAGCTTCTGGCAATGCCGGATCATGGTAGCGAGGTGTATCTGGTTGTCTACGACGGTAGATCATTAGGATAACCGCCCCAATAACAAGAAGCACCGAAACGACCTGTGCCGTCTTCAAGCCACCGACAAGTAAGAAATCTAGACGGATTTCTTCAATAAAGAAACGGCCTACAGAATACCAAATAAGATATGATAAGAATATTTCCCCTTGGCGCACACTAAAGCGACGAAGCCAAAGTAATAAGACTAGCCCAAGCAAATTCCAAATCGATTCATATAAAAATGTCGGATGATAATAGGTGCCGCCTATGTACATTTGATTAATAATAAATTCAGGTAAAAACAGTCCTTCAAGAAATTCTCTTGTAACAGGTCCCCCATAAACTTCTTGGTTCATGAAATTCCCCCACCGTCCGACGGCTTGACCTAAAATGATACTAGGTGCAACTACGTCAGCTAACTGCCAAAAAGATAAATTTTTCTTTTTTGTGAACACATAGCATGTAAGCACAGCACCGATTAAAGCACCATGAATCGCTAATCCACCTTCCCAAATCTTAATGACATCTATTGGGTTATCGGCAAAATGCTCCCATCGAAATACGACATAATATAGTCTTGCAGAAAGAATCGAAATCGGAATACCATATAGTAATAAATCAGCAATCGTATCCTTAGGCATTCCTCTCTTCACAGCTTCTCTAGATGCTAAGAAATAACCTAGAAAGACTCCAAATCCAATTAAAATTCCATACCAATAAATCGTAAAAGGTCCAAGCTCTAAAAACACCGGATTTAGTGGTTCAATTTGCCCCTCCACTCAACTCACTCCTCTTAATGGAAATCATCATGATCTCCTTCTTCAATAACATTCGATAATCGTTTTGTAAATTCTTGTGCCGCATCATACCCCAATCGCTTTAAGCGAAAGTTCATGGCAGCTACTTCTATAATAACCGCTAAGTTACGACCAGGTCTAACAGGAACCGTTAATTTCGTAATATCTGTATCAATAATTTTCATTTTTTCTTCTTCCAAGCCTAATCGATCATACGCCTTTTTCTGATCCCAAAGCTCCAAATTAACACAAAGGACAATTCGTTTAAAAGGACGAACCGCACCTGCTCCAAACAGCGTCATCACATTAATAATACCTAATCCACGAATTTCGAGTAAATGCTGAATCAACTCTGGAGAACTACCAATTAACGTTCCTTCTGTATCTTGACGAATCTCAACAGAATCATCGGCTACAAGACGGTGACCACGTCGTACGAGGTCAAGAGCTGTTTCACTTTTACCAACACCACTATTACCTGTAATTAAAACGCCAACACCATAAATATCCACTAACACACCATGAATGGCTGTTGTTGGTGCCATCTGACTTTCAAGGTACGTAGTTAAGCTACTACTTAATCTTGTTGTTGAAAAAGATGATCTCAGCAAAGGAAGACCGACCTTTTCCGCTTCTTCAATTAACTCTTGTGGCGGCTCCATCCCACGAGTAATAATAATTCCAGGGGTATCATATGTACAGAGCTTGTCCATTCTTTCTTTTTTGACAATTGGATCCATATGTTCAAGAAAGGTCAATTCTGTTCGTCCAAGTAATTGTAACCGTTTAACAGGATAGAAATTAAAATATCCCGCAATCTCAATCCCAGGACGTGAAATATCACTCATTGGAATCTTTCGGTGAATTCCTTCTTCACCGGCTAAAATTTCTAAATCAAATTTCTCTACAATATCCTTGACTGTCACCTTATCCATAATCTATCCCACCCTTTTCGTTCTAACAAGCTGTCAGCAAAATGCAACAAATGTGCTTATACACATTCTAGCATGTTCAACCGGACATCGCTATGACCATGAGTTTGTAAAAGGAGCGATAGCAAAAAGCACCACCTGTAAAAACATGAGCACTGAAAAAGTTAATTTGTACTTTTACAGTACCCACGTACAAAAAGAAAGTGGTGCTCTCATTCAATTATTTCTTCTTTAACGGTTTGATAACAAAGGTTTGCGCTAATGCAATTAAAATAGCAGCTAATACCGCTGTGAAAAAGCCATCAATGACAAAGGCATCACTCATCATCCACGCTGTTAACATTAAGGTTACAGCGCTAATAACAAATAAAAAGAGACCTAATGTTAAAATCGTAATCGGAAATGTGAATATAACTAAAATTGGGCGGACAATCATATTGACAATCGAAAGTAATAAGCTTGCTAAAATCGCTGTTCCAAAGCCAGCTATCTCAAAGCCCGAAAATAAGTACGCAATGCCCATTAGGACAAGTGCATTTAATACTAATCCAATGAGCCAACGTAACATATTAAGACACATCCTCTTCATTTGGGATAATAAAGGCACCGATAATATAAGCAACTAACATAGGGAATCCTATAGAAATACAAAACAAAATAACCATGACAATTCTAATAATCGTTGCATCGATTTTAAAGTAATCAGCAAGCCCACCACATATGCCTGCTAACTTCCGATCATATTGTGAGCGATATAATCGTTTCATTGTTAACCACCTCAGTTTACTTGATCTTTTACGACAATTGAGCCGGTATTCGTTAATGCATTCACTTTCACTCGCGGAGATGATTGCTGGTTACCGATAAACGTTAATTGCTTTTGGGCAAACTCCTTCTTCTCTTCAAGCTTTTCATGATCATACATTCCGACTGAAAACCCTCCGACATTTGTCTTTAATTTCCCTTCAACTCGTAAGCTCTTTGGAACGACTAAGTGTATACTACCTGTTGCTGCTTTTAAATCGGCATATCCTGATTCATCTAGTCGGCCAACATGATACGTGATCGACCCATTGACAGACTCAGCATCTAAATCTTGTACTTGACCATCGATTGTAATGGCACCATTTAATGTTTTCACATCAACGAGCTCTGCTTTTGATTGTGTCAAATCAATGGCGCCATTCACTGTCTCAGCAATTAGCTTTTTCGACTGTACATCAGTTAATTTCAATGAACCGTTCATCGCATTAATATCAAACGTATCGATTTCTATCCTTTCCCCAATAATTTGACCATTAAACGTATACAGCTTCACATGTTCAAATTCCCTTCGAGGTACATAGATAACGGTTTGCACTTTTATTGATTTTGTTTTCGTATGAAAAAGCATACGTTGTTCGGATATACGAAAGGAGCATTCATCTAGGAAAATTCGACGTGCTTCTTCTAAATCCTTCGCCCGATAAACCTTCGCTGTACATTCAACTCGGACGTCCTTTTCATCCCACGGTTGAAACGTAATCGAACCATTTTCTAAGGAGACATCAATGGAGGTCGGGGAATGTTCGCGATGCTGGAAAATATGATCGACATCAAACGATGCGCCAAAATTAAAATCGAGATCGACATCTTTAATTTTTTGAATGGCACTATCAATGAAAGAAGTAAATAAGTTCGTCGTTGATGTTCGAGAATGACGGGCACGCTCCCTGTAGGAATCCCCTTCATCCCAGTTCACCTTAGTAGTCACTTCAGACTTAGCTTCCTGATTTGGCTCGATAGGCTCTTTGTCTTCAATTGCTTCTAATAGCTTTACTCCTTCTTCGGCAGTAATCTTCCCATCCTCAATCATCTTCAATATCATCTTACGCTCTTCCATTACTTAGTCCCTCCTAAAAGAAATTTGATAAGAAAACCGCGATTGCGGCTTTAATTACGTGGTGCTGAGCCGTTACAATGGTTTTACGTTTTTTTGAAAGTGGGGTTCTTTCAGAAAAACGTGTAACGTGCGAAGCCAACGCCCTTCATTGAATGATCCCGTTAGCTTCTTCGGTTTTTCTCACTTTTCTTCCTCGAATTTTATACATTCTTACTTTTTAAGAAAACCGCGATTGCGGCTTTTCTTAGGGTCTATTTACATTTTACCCTAGATTTCTTCCACGAATGTTATTCTTACTTAAAATCTACTCACACACTTTCAACCACTCGCTCTTCCATTCTTCTACGATCTCGTTCAAGAATAGGTTTCAAATATTGTCCGGTATAGGAGCCTTTTATTTCTGCTACTTTCTCTGGTGTGCCTTCCGCAACAATTTGTCCTCCTTTATCGCCACCTTCTGGGCCTAGATCAATAATATGATCAACGGTTTTAATGACATCTAGATTATGTTCAATGACAATAACGGAATCACCGTTATTAACAAGTCTTTGCAATACATTTAATAAGCGGTCAATATCATCAACATGTAACCCGGTTGTCGGCTCATCTAAAATGTACAACGTTTTCCCTGTTGCTCGTTTATGAAGCTGGGAGGCAAGCTTCACTCGCTGCGCTTCTCCACCAGATAATGTCGTTGCTGCCTGTCCGAGCTTTATATAACCTAATCCGACATCAAGCAACGTTTGAATCTTCCGGTTGATTTTCGGAATATTTTCAAAGAAGATTAAGCTCTCTTCAACCGTCATACTAAGCACATCAGCAATCGTCTTTCCTTTATAGGTTATTTCTAACGTTTCACGATTATAACGTTTTCCTTCACACACCTCACATGGCACATATACATCAGGTAAGAAATGCATTTCAATTTTAATGATACCGTCACCACGACATGCTTCACAGCGTCCACCTTTTACGTTAAAGCTAAAGCGCCCCTTCTTATACCCTCTCACCTTCGCTTCATTCGTCATCGCAAAAACATCACGAATATCATCAAAGACTCCTGTATATGTTGCTGGATTCGAGCGTGGTGTTCGGCCAATTGGCGATTGGTCAATATCGATCACTTTATCAATTTCGTCCAGGCCCGTGATTTCCTTGTGAGCACCAGGCTTCTCTTTTGCACGATGGAGCTTTTGAGCCAAAGCCTTATGAACAATTCCATTAATGAGGGTACTCTTTCCTGATCCCGAAACCCCCGTTACCGCTGTAAATACACCTAAAGGGAAAGTAACCGTCACATTTTTTAAATTGTTTTCACTCGCCTTTTTAACAGTGAAGGAGCGCCCCGCGCTTCGTCTACGCTCATGCGGAACCGGAATAAACCTTTTCCCAGCCAAATATTGACCTGTTAAAGATTGTTCATTTACCATAATTTCCTGCGGTGTTCCTTGTGCCGTTATTTCTCCACCATGGATTCCAGCTCCAGGTCCAATGTCAATAATATAATCAGCTGCCAACATCGTATCTTCATCATGCTCGACAACGATTAACGTATTCCCTAAATTCCTCATATGTTCAAGTGTTTGAATGAGACGATCATTATCTCGTTGATGTAAGCCAATCGATGGTTCATCTAATATATATAGAACACCCATTAACGATGAGCCAATTTGCGTAGCTAAACGAATTCGTTGGGCCTCACCACCTGATAGTGTTCCCGCAGCTCGATCTAATGACAAATAATCAAGCCCTACATTTACAAGGAAGCCTAAACGATCGTTAATTTCCTTTAAAATAAGTCGAGCAATCGCGTAATCCTTTTCACTTAACTGTAAGCTCTCAAAGAAAATCAACGCATCCTTCACCGATAAAGCAGCTACTTGTCCGAGATGAGAACCACCTATAAAGACAGCGCGCGCTTCCTTTTTGAGTCGATACCCTTTACAAGTTGGACATTTCTTCTGCGTCATGTATGCTTCCATTTGCTCCCGAATGTAATCCGAGCTTGTTTCATGATAACGACGACTAATATTATGAATGACACCTTCAAATAAAATATCATTCTCACGTACTTGACCAAATTCATTTTCGTAACGGAAATAAATTCTCTCAGACCCGCTACCAAACAACACTTTATCTAGCAAATTGGCAGGCAATTGATCAATAGCCGTATCCATGTCAATTTGATAATGAGAGCAAACCGCTTCGAGCAACTTTGGGTAATATTGCGAGCTCGTAGGCTCCCAAGCAATGATCGCACCTTCACGTATTGTCTTTGAACGGTCTGGGATAACGAGATCAACATCAACTTCGAGCTTTAACCCTAAACCATCACACGTCGGACACGCTCCAAATGGACTGTTAAAAGAGAACATTCGTGGCTCTAATTCTTGTATCGAAAAGCCACACTCTGGACAAGCATGGTGCTGACTAAATAACAGCTCTTCGTCACCGATAACATCGACTAATACTCGACCATCTGCTAATGCAAGTGCCGTCTCTAGTGAATCGGCGAGGCGGGTTTCAATTCCTTCCTTCATGACAACACGGTCAATGACAACTTCGATGTTATGCTTTTTATTTTTCTCTAGTGTCACTTCATCTGCAACTTCATACATTTCTCCATTAATGCGCATCCGAACGTAGCCTTGCTTCTTAATATCTTCAAGTGCTTTCGCATGCGTTCCTTTACGTCCTGAGACGATCGGTGCGAGAATTTGCATTTTCGTTCGCTCCGGGAAATCCTTCAAACGGTCGACCATTTGTTGAATCGTTTGTGATGTTATTTCGATTCCATGCTTCGGACAGACAGGCTTTCCAATCCGAGCATAGAGAAGACGTAAATAATCAAAAATCTCCGTTACTGTCCCGACGGTTGAACGTGGGTTACGGCTTGTCGTTTTCTGATCGATCGAAATCGCCGGAGACAGCCCTTCAATTGCATCGACATCTGGCTTATCCATTTGCCCTAGAAATTGACGTGCATAGGCGGATAATGATTCAACATACCGTCTTTGACCTTCAGCATAAATCGTATCAAATGCTAATGATGATTTACCAGATCCAGATAAGCCCGTTAATACAACGAGCTTATCACGTGGAATGGTTACATCAATATTTTTTAAATTGTGTGATCGTGCTCCCTTTACAACGATTTCTTCTAAAGCCACCACACATCACCCCTCTGCTTTTAATTCTAAAATAAGATCACGTAACTCTGCCGCTCTCTCGAAATTCAACTCACGTGCAGCATCCTTCATTTCTTGCTCCATCCGCTCAAGCATGGCATCCTTTTCTTTCTTACTTAGCTTCGCTTTCGGTCTACTGTAACCATCTTCTGTCGATTCTGCAACAAGAGTCGCTTGGATCACTTCTGGTATTTTCTTTTGAATTGTTTTAGGCGTAATACCGTTTCTCTCGTTATGTTCTTCCTGCAAAGTACGACGGCGCTTTGTCTCATCGAGGGCGATCTTCATCGACTTTGTGATTTTATCAGCGTACATAATGACATGCCCATTTGAATTTCGCGCTGCACGGCCAATCGTCTGAATTAGCGAGCGATCAGAACGTAAGAAGCCTTCTTTATCCGCATCTAAAATCGCAACTAATGAAACTTCAGGAATATCGAGACCTTCCCGTAATAAATTGATTCCAACCAATACATCAAACGTCCCCATACGTAGCTGACGAATAATCTCAATCCGCTCAAGCGTCTTTATTTCAGAATGCAAGTATCGCACTCGAATACCGATCTCTTTCAAATAATCAGTTAAATCCTCCGACATCTTCTTCGTTAACGTCGTCACGAGTACGCGCTCATTTTTCTCGACACGCTCATGAATTTCACCAATTAGATCATCAATTTGGCCTTCAATCGGACGAACATCAATCGTTGGATCTAATAAACCAGTTGGGCGAATAATTTGCTCAACCATTTCAGGTGAATGCTCTAGCTCATAAGATCCTGGTGTTGCTGATACATACACAGCTTGATTCACCTTTTTTTCAAATTCTTCAAACCGTAATGGACGGTTATCAAGAGCTGAGGGAAGTCGAAAACCATGATTCACAAGCACCTCTTTACGCGCTCTATCTCCATTGTACATACCACGCACTTGTGGAAGCGAAACATGGGACTCATCCATAATTAATAGGAAATCCTCAGGAAAGAAGTCAATTAATGTATACGGTGTCGCTCCAGATTCACGTAATGTTAAATGACGAGAATAGTTTTCAATCCCCGAGCAAAACCCCATTTCACTCATCATTTCAATATCATATCGAGTACGCTGCTCCAACCGCTGCGCTTCTAGTAGCTTGCCCTCTTCTCTCAGGTCAGCAAGCCTCTCCTCCAGCTCTTTCTCAATATTTGCGATCGCTATTTTCATCTTTTCTTCACGTGTAACGAAGTGAGATGCTGGGAAAATGGCAACATGATTCCGTTCCCCTTTTATTTCACCGGTTAAACTATCTACCTCGGTAATCCGATCAATTTCATCACCAAAAAACTCAATACGGATACACTGTTCATCACGAGATGCTGGGAAAATTTCAACGACATCACCACGAACACGAAACGTTCCGCGAACAAAGTTAAGATCATTCCGATCATATTGGATGTCGACGAGTTGACGGAGTAAATCATTCCTTTCAATTTCCATCCCAATTCGAAGTGAAACTACGAGGTCACGATATTCCTCAGGCGAACCTAAACCGTATATACAAGACACACTCGCAATAATAATGACATCGTTTCGTTCAAATAAAGCGCTTGTCGCCGAGTGTCTCAGCTTATCAATTTCATCGTTAATGCTCGAATCCTTTTCAATAAACGTATCTGAGCTAGGCACATAAGCCTCTGGCTGATAATAATCATAATAACTCACAAAATACTCAACAGCATTATTCGGGAAAAATTCCTTAAACTCACTATATAGCTGACCTGCCAACGTTTTATTATGAGCCATAATTAACGTTGGTTTATTGATAGCTTGAATAACATTCGACATCGTGAATGTTTTCCCAGTCCCCGTCGCTCCTAAAAGTGTTTGATGCTTAGCATTCTGTCGGATTCCTTCAACAATCTTTTCAATCGCCTTGGGCTGGTCCCCCTCAGGCTTGTAAGGCGACACTAATTCAAATGACCCATTCATCAAACTTCCTCCTTCCGAACCTTTTATGTAGCCGTCATTATAGCTCGTTCCATCCATCTTAAATAGCATATTTCAAAAAGTTACCATACAGCACTATTATAGAACAAATGTTCCTGATATGCAAAAAATAAATTGAGACTTAGACATAGCGAAAGTACTTAGTAAAGAATTAGAATCGTGCACGAACGTAGAGGATGAAATTTGCGCATAATCCTATTGAATGAAATATACATATACTTCAGGGTGATTTTATTTACAACGTCACGTATTTGTTCTGATTCTTATTCATTAAAACACTTTTGTCCTAGCATCTACAAGCATCGTGCTGATCTATTACAAGGACTTGAGCTTTTTGGTAAGTAGAACGTGTATCAACTGAAGCAGATCCTCTCTCCATTCTTTTACCTACACTCTCTTATTAGTCTTCCTTTAATTTTATAACCTCAGACCTTTTAAAATATTGATTCCATATCACGGATTATATATGGAGATGTATTTTTCAAATATTCCACACTACTATCCGATTCATGGTCATTAACTAACATGATACAATTTGATATTTTCAACCCGATAATCCGAATACCCTAAATATAATAAGTGGGCATAGACGAAAATCTCTTTCCTCATACAAAAGATAAAAAGAGCATCCTGTCCTCACACGGATACTCCTTACATACCTGGCTTACGCTCCAATACTTTCTTCGCTACTAGCAAACCGACGACAAATGAGCCGATCGCTATCCCTATTACCCAAAACGGTTGCTCATGCACGCCTAATACAAACGCAATCATGAGTGTTACAATCGTTGCTCCGACTAGGCTAAAGGTTACACGGGTTACAATAACCATCACCAAAAACGGAACAACTAATATGAACAATATATCCAACTGTTATACCCCTTTTTCTCTGCAATACATCTATCACCTATATTATAGAGCTTTCTTAAACAAATCTCTAGAAAAAGGATTCCTTAACCACAGAAAGATCAACTTGCTACATTTTGATATCATTTAAAATATTCCATCAACCTTAAGTCATCAGTAATAATTCCCGTCACTCCACGATTTAGCCACTTTTTTATATCCTTTCGTTTATTGACGGTGTACATGTAGACTAGCAAACCTTTCGTTCTAGCATGCTTCACAAAAAATGGAGAGGTATAACGAGCGTTCAGACATACCCCATCGGCATACTTTTCAATATGTGAAAGCTGCTTTTTACCACGATAGCCACTTTTCGGACGACTGATAATTTGAATAAGTGGAAACGTCACGTTCTTTTTTCTTAATAAATGGAGGAGTTCCTCATCGAACGATTGAACGATCACGACATCCATTAAATGATAATATTCAATTAATTCATTCAGTTTTGTCACCATATACTCTGAACGATGATTTGCTTTAATCTCTATACAGTAATGAACATGGTCACCGAAAGCTTGAAAGACATCCACTAATGTTGGAATTTCTGCTCCTGCATATCTCACATCAAACCATGAACCGGCATCGAGCTTTTTTAATTGGGCTAACGTATAATGGCTCACGTCCCCACTTGCATTTGTCGTTCGATCAACTGTGTCATCATGAATGACGACAAGATGACCATCCTGACTCAATTGTATGTCTAACTCAATGTAATCCGCACCCATTTCTACCGCTTGTTCGAACGCTTCAATCGTATTTTCCGGAGCATGTTCAGAGGCCCCACGATGAGCAAAAAAAGAAACATGTGAATAAGCATGAGCCTCTCCACCTAAACTCGTAAAAACGAAAACAACTATCACCATTGTACATATGAAACGTTTCACATACATTGCTCCTTTCAGGATAAGAAAAAATGCGTATCTTTCTTTATCTTATCTTTCCAAAAAGAAGCATTTAGTATTCTTTAAGAACAATACGTATCAAGCTTTCCTCAATAGACAACATTTCGCTCATTGCCTCGAGGTTATTCAAAAATCACCTTTGTCCTGTAACGATAGATGAGCTTACTATTAAAATCCTTCAGTTAAATCGTTGGATCGAGAGTTTTGTTTGACACTTACTCTATACATAAACGTTCTCCGCGTTCCTTTATTTTCTCCTTACTGCCATATTTCCTCCCTTTACGTTCCTCTCTTTCCTCTATTTCATCATTATCTACGACATTTCATGCGTTTTTCCGCAAATAGCGGAACGTCGAGCATCTTACTAGCTCTTCTCTCATGTATACAGCCTATTAGAGGAATGATGATGTCCTAATATGGCCTGTTCAAAAAAAAGAAAACAAGCTCTTTTTGAACACCGTACAGAGCAGTCTTTTCTTAATTCCGTTGTGCTGAGCCGTTACAACGGGATTGAGATATTCTAATAGTGAGGCTTTTTCATAAATGCGTGTAACGATCGATACCAACTACTCTTGCTAATCCATTTTTATTCTTCTTACTATTTTATTAATTCCAATTCAATGATAAAAACGACTGCCATTACGACAGTCGTCAAAAATATTCATTTTATATTGAATCCTGCCACTGGTGATCTTGATTTACAAATAATACACCTATTTGATGATGCTCCCCGTCATAAAGAGCTGTTTGTGCAAACCGTATCTCTCCATTCAAATCAACGACTTCAAGCTTACAAAAAGCACTGTTCACTTGCAGACGCTCATAAAAGTCATGCTCATTATGGATAAGCTTTCCATTAACCTTTCGAATCGTTTCTCCAACATGAAGCTTCATCTTTTCAGCTGGACTTCCCGGTAAAATCCCAACGATGATACATCCAGTTGGCCTGGAAGAAAAGTAAGGAGGTTGGTCCTCATCACGCTTTTTAAATAAAAAGATAATAACCTCACGCGCAATGATCAAGCCAATCGCTAAAATGAGAGCAATCCATGAAAAGAAATAAGTACCTATTGAAAGGACCAGTGCCCCTAACCCGAGTAGCAACACCAGCTGACCATATTTTCGAATCGCCGATGGTGGGTAAAAGCCTCGAACTCGGAGCTGAAAACCAATTAACAATGGAAAAACAATCGGTTGTAACGAAAGCTCTCCTATTGAGAGAATTGGCCAAAAAGGAAGAGTTGGGATCATCCCTTCTGGTACAAATGCGATGACAGGTAAGATCCATAAGCGATTAGCATCATGATAACCAATCCACTTTCCTCGTTTACTCTTTTCTAAACGCGGTGATGTATGAGTAAGTCCATTCGTCCGAATTAAAATCCCCTCTGCCATAAGTGATACTGCTAACAAAATAGCGACAGACGTTATATCAGTCGACTGTATCGCATCAGCAATTGGACGAAACCAATCAAAGGCCTGGAAAAAAGGAGTAAAAACATAGATTAGTAGTAATAAGCCAAGCACGTACGTTGGCGTAACAAAACGAGTTCGTAACGAAAAAGCTAAGATTAAGTAGAGCGCACTCACGAGTAAGAGCCATTGAATTGATACTGTCAGCCCTATTAAAATCGTTACAATCGAAACATACACACCCATGACGAAAGCAGGCAGAAACGGAATAAGGAAATCGGCCCTCTTCCCGTACACTCGTGTGTGAAACGACTTTCTTTCCGATTTAATTCGTAAATAAGAAAGAAATAACGTCATTCCAATCCCAATATATAATAAAGGATTTGCAAAAAAATAAGCTATGAAGATTCCAATTGCTTGTAAGATGTCTACTACCATTGCACATGCTCCTTCAATTTCTTATAAGCGTCTTATTAGAGGTTGTTCAAAAAAGAAGGTCTTCCCTACTTGAATGACCTTTTTCGTGCTTTTTGAACAGGCTTTATTAGCCAATCATGAAAGTAGGCTTGCTTCATGACCACGTGTCACAATCAGCGCAGGATGAGAATCGTTGAATCGTCATCCTGATCAATGAAGAATGAGGTAGTAAACAGGGCACTCCCCATCCACTACCTCCTACATTCGACAACGATGAGTCATATTCCTTTTTCTTTTTCAATTACTTTACTTTCAATCAAAAAGGGCTACTTACCTCAAAGCACTAAGTGTAGTCGCTACATGTTTTAAAATTCTTGTGGTGAATGGCTTTCTGACCACAAGACACGTAACGAACGGATCGATCCCCCTATTTTTGGGTGCTTTTTTTCAAGCTCTTTCAATTAGACGCTCATTCGTTGATTTGCTCAATAACAACTTCAATCGCTTGATTGAGTTGACGGTCATTTTCTCGTTCACGCACTTCCTCAACGACGCGTTCATGCAACGTCGATGCTGTATCTTCATCTATGACACCTGTCACATCTAGGTCATTTTCTTCTTGGAAGGCTCGAACCGCTTCAGTTGTCTCCGTACTGAAATATCCATCCTCACGTCCAGGGTCATATCCTAAACCATTTAACATAATTTGAGCACTTCTAATTTGCTCACTTAGCATGTCCTCTTCATAAGGGTCTACATCCACTGAAACTGGAGCTGTATAGAAGTAATCCGGCTGCATCACTTCAATGGTCGGCTCTACACCTACGCCATTAATATCATTACCTGCTGAAGTTAACCACTTAAACACGGACAGCTTTAATTGACTACCATCACCTAATGGAATCGTATTTTGAACCGTGCCTTTCCCAAATGTTGTTTCCCCGATTACATCATATTCACCTGCTTCAATTAACGCAGCAGATAAGATTTCGGATGCGGATGCGGATGCGCGATCCGTTATACCGACGATCGGGTATGGTTTAGGATCATTTAATGGAGACAAGAAACGCATCTTTTCTCCTGATCGACTTTCTGTCTGAACGATTGGCTGCTGATTGGGAATAATTAGCTTTCCTATTTCTTCAACTTGGTCTAAATAACCTCCTGGATTACCACGCACATCAATGATTAAACCGTCCATTCCTTTTGATTCTAATTCTTCTAACGCAGCTTCAAAGCGTTCTGCCGTATCAATAGAGAACGATATAATTTCTATTAGCCCAATCTCCTGTCCATCTCGCTCAATTAGCTCATGACGAACGGTTTCAATTGGGATTTCATCACGAACAACTGGGATTGTGACGAGTTCACTAGCCGTTTCACGTTCAATCGTTAAATGAACGGTTGTACCTTTTTCACCACGGATTTGCATAACTGCCTCTTGTAACGATAACCCTTCTGTCGCTTCTCCGTCTATTTCAATAATTTGATCATTAGGTAGTAAGCCCGCACGCTCTGCTGGAGATTCGCGCATAGGCGTCACAATCGTTACCTTCCCGTCAGACATCATCACTTCTGCACCAATACCTTCAAAATGAGAGCCGAGCGATTCAGTAAATTGACTCGCTTCTTCTTGATCCATATAAACCGAGTATGGGTCACCTAGCGCTTCTAACATCCCATCAATGGCCCCTTGTAACAACTCATTATGATCAACGTCTTCAACATAATGTTCTTCAATAATGAGACGAACTGCCTCGAATTTTTCCAGGAACTCTTCATCTCCAGAAGCAATGGCTTCAACTTGCTCTTCTATATCAGGTGTACTTACGGACGTTGGATCTGGTTGAAGGAAAACGGCATAAGCGCCTAATCCTACAATCACTGCCAAAATCATGATGATTTGTCCTTTTTTCATTTATGACCAACTCCTTAATAGGTTACGGGGCCTTCTTATATAGGCTTGTTGCCAAACTCTTACATGCTCAATAAGTATTCGAACTTTTTCGCGTTATGTAAATTTCATACTTTTGAAAGGAAAAGACACTACACAGGTACCATTGTGTACTGCCCGTCATCTTATTGTAACGTATGCTCTTACTAGACAAGTTATACGGTCTTTTGATCTCTACTTAATTGTAGACAAACAAAGAAACAAAGTCAAAAAGAAGCAAGGTTTCTCGATACATATCAAATGAGAAGCAGGTTCATATGGAGAGAAGCCATCCAACAAGCTTATATACATTTAAGAAAAAACGCGATACCATTACAACGTTTTGAGTTTATATGAATGTAGGGCTCTTTCATATAAACGTGTAACGAGCGAAGCCAATTCCTCCCGCGAATCCGCCACCTACTTCCTCCATGACTAAACTTCTAAGGACGTTATTAAATTTCTTGCCTTTTAAACAAAAGCCACTGAAAAGGGTATGCTTACCCTTCCAGTGGCCTCCATGTAACCTTTAGTTCGGAATATATCTCATTGGATCAACAGAGTTCGATTTCGCTCCATTCCATCCACCTTCGTGTACCTCAAAGTGTAAGTGAGCACCAAATGAATGGCCTGTATTCCCCATTAGCCCTAATTGCTGTCCCTTATTGACACTTTGCCCTTTTGATACTTCACGATTCTCCAGATGAGCGTATAACGTTGTCACAAGGTCACCATTAACAACATGGGCAATTAAGATAACATTCCCATAACTATTTGAATAGTAAGAATCAACGACCGTTCCATCGGCAACAGCTACAATGGGCACATCGCCTGTGCGTCCATTTTTCCCAATATCGATACCGTGGTGGAAGCTACCACCATTGAAGCTACGATAACCATAGCTTGATGTAATTCGACCAGTTGCTGGACGCATAAACCCTGAATCAGTAACTTCTGGTGCTGCGTGCGTTTGATTTGAACGTGATGGCTGTGATGATGATGTATTCGAGCTCGCTGCTGCTTCTGCTTCTTCCTGACGTTTGCGCTCTTCCTCTTCTTGACGCTTACGTTCCTCATAAGCCTCAAGCTCTTTCTTCAATGCTGCTTCTTGCGCCTTTAAAATCTCTTCGGCATTTTCCAGCTCACCAAGATCCGTATGTAGCTCGTCTTCTTTTTGTTGGAGCTGTGTCATCACTTGATCCTTTTCTTCACGTTGCTCTTCTAATCTAGCCATTAGATTCTCTAATTCTTCTAAATGAGATTCTAAAATCATTAATTGTTCTTCTACTTCCGTTTTAGCTTCTTCAAGCTGTTCATGATCAGCAATATGCGCATCTAAAATATTGCGATCTTGTTGAGCAATCATTGATAATGCATTGACTCGACTTAAGAAATCACTAAACGATTGTGAACCTAGTACCACATCCAAATAATTAACTGATCCACCTGATTGATACATCGTCCGAGCTCGGTCACGAAGCAATTCGTCTCTTTCCGCAATACGCTCTTCGAGAATTTCAATCTCTTCTTGCAGGCGTTCGATTTCCTCTTGAACATCCTCAATCTCCGCTCGTTTTTCACGAATTTGTTGATTTGTTTCAGCTGCTTCATGATCAATACGCTCGATTTCGCTGTTTAGCTCTTGCATTTCTTCTTCTAGCTGCTGTAATTCTTCTTCTGTTTTTTCAGCTTCCTCTGCCGTCTCTTGACGTTCTTTTTCTACTTCTGAAATTTGCTCACGTAATTCACTATTTGCCAAGGCTTGTTCCGAAATGAAATCAATGCTTAGCGAACTTGCTGCGATCAAGATCGCTAACGCAATAAATAATAATTTCCTCCTCATCCAATTGCTCCTCCTAGTTATACTTTTAAGAATTTTCGTACGGACACCATACTTCCCCAAATTCCAATAAACGCTCCTATTAATAGGAGTAACAATCCGATTTGCCAAGTAATAGGAAAAACCGGTAACAATGAAAATAACAGGTCAGCTTGTCCATCAAAGAGCTCTGTTAAATAGTAGTAACCTACACCAATAATCGCAATTGGGATAATGGCTCCGATTCCACCAAGCAGGACACCTTCAATGAAAAACGGCCAACGAATAAAACCATTTGTTGCTCCTACTAGTTTCATAATTTGTATTTCTCGCTTACGGGCAACGATCGTTAATTTAATCGTGTTTGCAATTAAAAACATCGCTGTGAACATCATTCCAAGCACGAGGACTAATCCGACTGTGCGAACCATGTTTGTGATCGCAAATAAGCGTTCAACTGTCTCTCTACCAAAATCAACTTGCTCCACATGCCTAAGATCTTCAATTTGACTCGCTACTTGTTCCGTCAATTGAGGGTCAACAGCCCGAACGACGAATACATCATTCAGTGGGTTTTCTTCACCACGCATTGATTCAAAGATTTCACCATATTCATCAAGGCTTGTAATAAATTGCTCTAAGCCTTCTTCACGATCCACATACGTAATACTATTTACATTCTCTATTGTTTCAATTTCAGATAATAGCTCGTCCTGCTGCTCTTCAGATGCAGTAAGATCAATAAACACCATAATTTCCACATCATCTTCTACACCTTGAACAATGTTGCTCACATTCATAATGAGTAACAGAAATACACCAACAATAAAGAGCATAATCGCAACGGCACTAATAGATGCAAACGTCATCCAACCATTACGGATAAGGTTTTTCGAGCCTTCTCGTAAGTGACGTCCGACGGTTCTAGCTTTCATAACCGTAGCTCCCCCTTACTTCATCACGAACAACTCGTCCACTTTCAATCGCGATCACTCGCTTCTTAATTGTATTGACAATATCTTTGTTGTGTGTCGCCATAATAATCGTTGTCCCCCGGTGATTAATCTCATCTAAGATGTCCATAATTCCCCACGCTGTATCAGGGTCTAAATTCCCAGTAGGCTCGTCCGCTATTAATACTTCTGGATTGTTGACAATCGCTCTCGCAATCGCAACGCGTTGCTGTTCCCCACCAGAGAGTTCGCTTGGTAGAGACCTAGCCTTATTTTTTAATAGAACGACATCAAGCACATCCATGACGCGCCTCTTAATAACGGATGGACTTTCTTCGATGACTTCGAGTGCAAACGCAACATTTTCATACACAGTTAATGATGGTAGAAGTTTAAAATCTTGAAAGACGACACCGATTTTACGTCTTATATATGGTATGTGCTTATGTTTAAGCTTTGTTATGTTAACACCATCTATTAGAATATCTCCTTTAGACGGTGATTCTTCACGGTACACCATTTTAATAAAAGTTGATTTCCCAGCGCCACTTGGACCAACTACATATACAAACTCACCCTTTTTAATATGTAAGTTAATTCCATTAATAGCTCTAACATTGTTTGGATAAGACTTCCAGACGTCTGTCATTTTGATCATTTCATCACTTCCTTGCATCTCCAATTGCTTGCTCATGTTGTTAGTCTGGTTTGCCTTAGTAAATCTAATTTCTTCTAAACCCGATAGAAAAACACCTATCCAATCAATTAAAAAGGTGTTGAAAGATTATAGACCGACACTTTTTATGTCGGATGCTGAAATTATTATACCATCAATCGTTCAAAATAGTGTCTAAAATTATATTACATTTTCATTTCAGATTGATTTCTTTCTAATATTTTCAAGTTACTTACATGTACAATGGCGAAATACGATGTATAGTCCAATGATTATGGTCATAGGATTCTTTTATTAATCGCCACTACTTATATTATCGACAAAAAAATAAGCATTTTTGACAAAAAGCATCAAAAACACTTATTTTTTCTTCATCTTTTATTGTGCTAGTATCCATTTGGCTAAATTTTCTGCTTCATCCGGCTCTAAATCTTGTGGAGGCATTGTCTTTTGTCCATGCTCTAGAACATGAACAATTTCTTCAACGGAAAGGCCAGAATCAATAAGTCCAGGTCCCGATCCTCCTCCTTGAAGGTTTTGCCCATGGCAGCCGATACAGCTTCGATTGTAAATGTCCTCTGCCGCTGTTGCATCAAAATCCCCTGTTGCCGCTTCCTCATCAGCAGGTGCCTCATCCACAGGAGTGTCATCTTCTACAGGCGCATCATCACCACCAGCTCCACAGGCTGTCATAGCCGCTACAGCAACAAAGCCGATCATCATTAGAATTTTTTTCATGTTATCACTCCTTTCTTCACTTTGTAGTATAGCCTAATTTTCTATTTTTTTATTAATCGTCACATTTATTTCACGATCTTTCGAATAGATTCATTCAATTTTCTGTCAAATTTCATATCGCACGCATTCCTACTTATTGTTTAAATCCTTCACCTAATACTTCTGTCGCATTTGAAACGATCACAAATGCTTTCGGGTCAACCTGTTGCACGACATTTTTTAATTTCGTCACTTCGTTTTGATGAACAACACACATGAGAACGTCTCGCTCTTGTGCAGTATATCCGCCGTACCCATTAAGCCTCGTAACACCGCGATCAACATCTGACAAGATGCTTTGTCTTACTAACTCATGTTGATCGGAAATAATGTAAGCAACCTTTGCATAGCCAACACCCATTTGCACAACATCAATTGTTTTCCCTGTAACGTATAAGCTAATTAAGGCATATAGAGCTAATTCAATATCAAACACAACTGCTGACATTAGCACGACAATTCCATCCATAAAAAACACAGCTACGCCTAACGACAGCCCTGAAAACTTATGAATAATTTGTGCAACTAAATCGGTTCCTCCCGTACTAGCGCTTGCGCGAAAGACTAAGCCTAATCCAATACCTACGCCAATCCCGCCAAATAGAGCACCGAGCAAAGCATCCTCAAGTCCAACCGACCAATCTCTCGTAAAGAAAACGACTAATGGTAAGAATGCAGTTCCAACAAACGTTTTAATGCCATATTTCAGTCCACCTAATAACAAAATCCCTAATAGGAATAAAGGAATATTAAACGCCCATTGTGTAAAAGCTGGCTCAAAACCAAATGCATAAGCAAAAATCGTACTTAACCCACTTACGCCTCCAGACGCAATCCGATTAGGCAGCAAAAATAGATTAAACGCAATGGCCACTACTGCTGCTCCAATTAAAATATATGAATAATCAATTAAGCCTTGCTGAAACCTACTACGAGGCCCTCTTCTTCTTCCCTTCTTCATTCGACTCTCTCCTTCTTACTATAAAATCCTAGCGTAGTATAGCACCGCTCCCTTGCTTTGTAAACGCGAGTACGGTGCCACGTTAAAGGAAACCAAGGTTCACCGTTTTATGAATGAACAGCTTCTCTCCAAGCAGGATCTTCTTTCCGCTATCTAGTCTTTTTCTGCTTCGTTTTCTATTAATTAAATCGTATTAACGAAATGAAGATCTGACCCTTGAAAGCAAAGACGTTATGCTCCGTAATCAAACGAAAAAAACCCGAATGCATCGGGTTTTCGCGACTTCTGTCATTTATGTCGTTTTTTGACCTAATGATAAACGAAGATAGGCATCAATAAAGCCATCAATCTCTCCGTCCATCACACCATTAGTATTGCCGATTTCATGATTTGTGCGGTGATCCTTGACCATACTATATGGGTGGAACACATAAGAGCGAATTTGACTCCCCCAACCAATTTCCTTCTGTTCTCCACGAATTTCAGCCAATTCCCGTTCCTGCTCTTCAATTTTCAACTGATAAAGCTTCGCCTTCATCATTTTCATTGCTTGCTCACGGTTTTTAATTTGTGAACGTTCGCTTTGACATGTCACAACAGTATTTGTCGGCACATGTGTAATACGTACAGCTGAATCCGTTGTATTAATATGCTGACCACCTGCACCACTTGCCCGGTACGTGTCAATTTTCAACTCTTCCGGTGATATATCAATATCAATATTGTCATCTAGCTCTGGCATAATCTCACATGAAGCAAATGACGTATGACGTCGACCTGAAGAATCAAATGGAGAAATTCGTACGAGGCGATGGACGCCTTTTTCAGCTTTTAAATAACCATATGCATTGTGACCTTTAATTAACAAAGTAACGCTTTTAACTCCAGCCTCATCACCAGGTAAGTAATCTAACGTTTCGACTTTAAAGCCCTTCTTCTCTGCCCAGCGGGTGTACATACGCAAAAGCATTGATGCCCAGTCTTGAGACTCTGTCCCACCAGCCCCTGGATGAAGCTCTAAGATCGCATTGTTCTTATCATAGGGTTCACTTAATAATAGCTGTAATTCAAAGTCACTCACTGCTTGCAGCAAAGCTACAACTCCTTGCTCCAGCTCACTTTGCAAATCAGCATCAGCCTCTTCTTTGACAAGCTCATAGGAAACCTCTAAATCCTCAAACTGCCCTTCAAGCTCTAAAAAGGTATCTACCTGTTCTTTTAAGCCATTACTCTCAGTAATAACAACTTGAGCCGCATCCTGGTCATCCCAAAAGCTCGGATCAGCCATCTTATCCTCTAATTCAGCGATTCGCTCTTGCTTCTGTTCGAGGTCAAAGAGACCCCCTAAACTCAGTAAGACGTTTCGCAATTACCGTTAATTCCTGCTTCACTTCAACTAAATCCATTACACATTCACCTGCAATTGTAGTCCAGTACCTCATCATGAAGGACCGGACTACCCTTCCTATAATAATTAAGTGGCTATTAAAGTTTCCTCTTCAACATCAGTTGCTACTTATGAACCACAACAATGCTTATACTTCTTCCCACTACCACACGTACAAGGGTCATTACGTCCGACTGTTGTTCCTTTTCGGATTGGCGTTTTTTTCTTCGGCTCCTGTTTCTCACTTTGCTGCACAGCCTTCCCTTCTGCCACTTTCTGACGTTCAAGGTTCTGCTGTACTTGAGCTTTCATAATATACATGGATACTTCTTCTTCAATCGATGCAATCATCGCCTCAAACATTTCATATCCTTCAAAGCGATATTCACGTAACGGATCATTTTGACCATATGCACGTAAATGAATACCTTGACGTAATTGATCCATCTGATCAATATGATTCATCCATTTGCGGTCAACCGTTCTAAGCATAATGACTTTTTCAAATTCCCGCATATGCTCAGGAGTAAATGATTCTTCTTTTTTATTATAGTCGGACGTTACCTTTTCGATGATTAATTCAATCATTTCTTCCGGATCTTTTCCTTTTAGTTCAGCTTCATTTAGATCCTCTTCAACGAGCAAGTTTCCTTTTATATAATTGACAATCGCTGTTAAATCCCAATCCTCTGGAACTTCTGTCTCTGGTGTATGAAGTCCAACCGTACGTTCAATAACGGATTTGATCATATTTTCAACAATGTTACGTAAGTTCTCCGACTCCAATACTTCCAAACGTTGCTTATAAATAATTTCACGCTGTTCACGCATAACATCATCGTATTGTAAAATCTGCTTACGTGCATCAAAGTTGTTCCCTTCCACACGCTTCTGAGCTGTCTCGACCGCACGTGAAACAAGCTTACTCTCAATCGGTTGATCCTCCTCCATGCCAAGTCGTTCCATCATGGAACGCATGTTATCTGAACCGAATCGACGCATTAATTCATCTTCCATCGATAAGTAAAATTGAGTTGAACCTGGATCTCCTTGACGTCCAGAACGCCCACGGAGCTGATTATCAATTCGTCTACTTTCATGACGCTCAGTTCCTAATACGTGCAGGCCACCTAGCTCTTTCACACCTTCGCCAAGTTTAATGTCCGTACCACGCCCTGCCATATTTGTTGCGATCGTCACAGCTCCTTTTTGACCAGCACTTTCAATAATTTCTGCTTCATGCTCATGGTTTTTCGCGTTCAAAACATGATGTGGGATTCTACGCTTTTTCAGCATTGTCGCAACAAGCTCTGATGTATCAACACTGACCGTACCGACGAGAACAGGTTGTCCCTTTTTATGGAGCTCTTCAATTTCTTTCACAACTGCTTTAAATTTCGCTTCCATCGTCTTATAAATCAAATCTGCTCGATCGTCCCGTGCAATTGGCCTATTCGTCGGAATAGCCATAACATCCATTCCATAAATGTTGCGAAACTCTTCTTCCTCTGTTTTCGCTGTACCTGTCATCCCAGCAAGCTTCTGATAGCGACGGAAATAGTTTTGGAATGTAATGGAGGCTAATGTCATACTTTCCTTTTGAATTTGCAAGCCTTCCTTCGCCTCAATCGCTTGGTGTAGCCCATCACTATAACGACGTCCCTTCATAAGACGACCCGTAAATTGGTCAACGATGACGACTTCGCCTTCTTCCACAACGTAATCCGTATCACGTAGCATGACAACATGTGCCTTCAACGATTGATTCAAGTGATGATTCAGCTGCACATGCTTTTGATCGAATAAATTTTCAATTCCGAATGCACGCTCCGCTTTATTAACTCCTTCTTCTGTTAGCTGGACATTTTTTGTCTTTTCATCATACGTGAAATCCTCTTCCTTTTTCATGACACGTATGAATTGATTCGCTTGTTGATACAGTTGCGTCGAACGCTCAACCGATCCCGAAATAATAAGTGGCGTTCGCGCTTCATCGACTAAGATCGAATCAACCTCATCTACTAACGCAAAATGAAGCGGGCGCTGTACCATTTGCTCCTTGTAAAGCACCATATTGTCACGTAAGTAGTCAAAGCCAAGCTCATTGTTCGTACTATATGTAACATCTGCAGCATATGCCTGATGCTTCTCTTCCTTAGACAATCCCGACTGATTTAGACCGACTGTTAACCCTAAAAATTGAAACAACTCACCCATCATTTCACAGTCACGACGAGCTAAATATTCATTGACTGTTACAACGTGTACACCTTTTCCCGTAATTGCATTTAAATAAACTGGCAGTGTTCCAACTAGTGTTTTCCCTTCCCCTGTTTTCATTTCAGCTATATTTCCTTGGTGTAAGGCGATCGCCCCTAATAGCTGAACAGGGTAAGGGGTCATTTTCAATACTCGAGTGGAAGCCTCTCGAATCACCGCGTAGGCCTCAACTAACATACTATCTAAGCTTTCACCACGCTCATAACGACTTTTAAAGTCTTCTGTTTTTTGCTGGAGTTCATGATCAGATTTCAACTTCATTTCTGATGCGAGAGCTTCTATTTCCTCAACCAACTTTTCATTTTTTTTAAGCTGACGCTGGCTTGGGTCACCAATTACTTTCTTCAATAGTCCTAGCATTGAATTCGTCCTCTCTCTTTCAGTTTACTCCTACGTAAACTTGAAGCTATACTTATTCACCATTTTATCAATAAACGTTTTCTCTTACAAGATAATGCCATGTTGATATTTGAATTGGTATGAAATCGACTCACTCTTGCATAAATATAGACAAAAAGGAGGAATCGATAACATGCTGTTAAATTGGGGAGTGGATTCCGCTAGTGCAGTAACAAATGAACTATTAGATTGTGTCCGTACACAATTTGGTCAACCTGACTTTTGGGGTCGCTATTTACACACAATTGAAAATATTAGTGACGGCCTCACATCGGAGGAAATCCGTCTTATTCAAAATAACGGAATGAAGATCATGCCGATCTATAACAAATTCTCAGAAGCCATTGGGACACGAGCAGGTTCCGTCGCAGCACGAAATGCGATTTTTCGAGCTAGACAATTAGGTATAGGAGACGGCACATTTATTTTTGCGAACATTGAAAATTTCTTTCAAGTTGACGCTGACTGGATTATCTCTTGGGTGGAAGCCTTTTATACGAGCCCTTATCGTCCTGGTATGTATGCTGATCCTGATGAAGGTCCTTTTAATGAAGCCTATTGTCAAGCAACGGAAAGAAGCGAACTTGTATTAGAGCAATCGGTCATATGGAGCGCTGAACCAGAGCCAGGGCCGACAAGCAAGCGCGGTGCACCGAGGCGCTTTCAACCTAATCGTCCAAACTGTTCGGCGAATGTGTGGGCATGGCAATATGGTCGTGATGCCGATGCCTGTCCAATCGACACCGTTTTAATGGAATCACGACTTTATCAAACATTGACTTAACTCGTACGAACACACACTACTTAATAAGAAAAACCGCGTTAGCGTGCTTTTCTTATCCCGCTAGCTTCTCGGTTACTCCCACTCTTCCTTCCATGAATTTATAAGTTCTGATTTTACAAGAAAACCTCCACCATGAACGGTGGAGGTTGATCATCTATGTGTTCTACGCTTCTGGCTCAATTAAACCATATTTCCCATCTTTACGTTTATATACAACGCTCGTTGAGCCATTGACAGCATCTGAGAAGACAAAGAAATTATGTCCTAGCATGTCCATTTGTAAAATCGCTTCCTCAGCATCCATCGGCTTCAAATTAAAACGTTTCTTACGGACGATTTCCAATTCGTCATCATCAACAAGAGCCTCGCCGTTACCTTCAATGGGCTCAAGATCATTTCTAAACATGTATTTCAAACTACCCTCTTGACGAAACTTACGATTTACTTTCGTCTTATGCTTGCGGATTTGACGTTCAAGCTTCTCCACAACGATATCTATGGCTGCATACATATCCGTATGCTTCTCTTCTCCACGTAATAATAGCTGCGGCATAGGGATTGTAATTTCGATCATATGTTGATTATTGAGAACTTGCATTCTCACATTTACATCAGCTACAGGCGTCGTATCAAAATAACGTTCAAGCTTCCCTACCTTTTTCTCCACATAATCGCGAAGAGCTGGAGTTACTTCTAAGTTTTCACCACGAATATTGTATTTCATCTTGAACTCCTCCTTTTCTAACTATATATTCTATATACCCCAAATAAACTCCTTCTTAAACATTAATATTTTTTAGAATATTTTGATTCGTTGAACAATTTATGACATTCCCCGAAAATCATGCTTATTTTGTCATTCCATAAATCCTATTTATTTCACAGGAGCATAAAATAGGAATATATATTATAAAAGGACACCAAAAAAGTTGGAAAAAAAGCGGATACAAATGGAGTTGGTCTGGATTGAAAAGCTAGTACCAGAAGACCAACTTGTTCGTAAGTTAAATCAATCGATGAAGGTTGACTTTATCTACGATTTAGCAAAAGATCTTTACTCTTCTGACAAAGGACGGACACCGAGAAGGGTATCGAGAGTACCTATCTGATTCATCTATTTGCCAGACATGCGCTTTCTTACACCTATGCACCACGAGTAAAAATCATCAAAAGCTGGTTCTACGTCACAAACTAAAAAAATTAGCCAACTGAAACTGGAGAAACACACATCCTCCAGTGTCACCAACAAAAAACAGACGAAATAACGTAGAAACGCCTTTGAGAATCATTTCTCAAAGGCGTTTCTACGGTCTGCACCAAAAGCTGGTTTTTTAACTTAAACAATGAGCGAAACCATTGCCTGTTTGGGAAAGCTTGATACGAGTGGGTTTCTCGTAGTGTCCTTTAGTTTTAAACTTCAGTGAACTTATTTTTTACGGGATGCC
>NZ_JBGUAV010000028.1:0-60350 GCF_041821005.1 Halalkalibacter sp. AB-rgal2 | reverse complement strand
ATTACGGCTAGCTTGGTCTAAACCACGGATTTGCGCACGCATTTTTTCAGAGATTGCAAGTCCAGCAGCATCGTCACCAGCACGGTTAATACGAAGACCTGAAGATAGTTTTTCTTGAGCTTGCGCACCAGCAAATTGGTTTACACCAAGCTGACGGTGTGCATTCATTGCAGGTAAATTGTTGTTAATAATCATTATGAAATTCCTCCTTGAATTGTGTTACCGTCCACGTCCTTGTGGTTGGTTAAGTATTAGAGGTCCACAAGAAAAATCAATTAAACCCTTCTTGCTTCACACTCTATAATTATATCGGCATTTCCTTTAGAAAAGTTTAATAGTTTTTAAATTTTTTTGGTTCTTTTTTCATGAGTATTTTGACATATATAAAATCAAGAAGAAAAATAGTTAATAAAAGTCCCCCAACCTTTAATTATCGTTCTTTTCCTTCTCACTCTTTTTCCATATTTTTAATTTTTTATGATTTTTTATCATTTGTATGATATATTGCATAGTAAATAAGTTGCAGAGGTGGTTGTGTGTTAGTTCAAAAGGTTAATCCGTATCTTCATATAAAACAACCGACTTTACACGAGGTTGAACAGGGGTCCTTTTCGATTGAAAGTCCTCGCGATACCGTTGCATTAGTGACTCTTTATGATAATCAATTAAACGAACAGCAGCTTCAAGAGGTGAGAAAGGGAAATGTCGAATTAGGCATTCATCTAGGTGAGCAGCATCACAATGATAAAGAGAGTCTCATTTTCCTGTTAAAAATCGGTCAAGCCTCCGAGGCGAAATTCTATCATTTTATTCCGAAATCGGTAGAAGATCTCGATCGGTTTCTTATGAAATTAGTGAGATGCGACTTAATCATTGTGAGCCATACAGCCAACGAATCAGTGGCTAACGATGAAGGACCTCCTCTGTTTCAATCCTTCCGATTTATGGTTATACCGAATCGCGTTCGACATTCGTTTATTCGAGTTATCGAACGTTTTGTCGAATTAAGAGAAAATGAATTCGCCAAAAAACAACAAAATGCTTCGGAGTTTGTCAACTATCATTCAAATGTAGAACTTTGGCACTCTGCCTATGTTCATGGAGATTTATACGCTTAATCCAGCTTTTTTATTATCAACACGGAGGCTTATGTATGCAAATCGAACAGGTAAATCAACATATTTGTTTGGACAATAGTAACATTCCCCCAGAATTTGTGAATCACACGATCAGTCTCGTTGGAATTAAGAATGAGCCTTATTCGATCATTCAATTATATGAAGAAGGTTTGTCAAAAAGGGAGGAAGACGTTCTTTATCACTCTCCAATTGAAGTTGCCGTCTATGAAAAGAAGACAAAAACAGAGCATTTTCTCATTCCCCTTTTCAAAATTGGCAAAGAAAAGGATAGCTTTGTCTACAGCTATCCACTAAATCCTTCTTCAAAAGTGGATGAGCTCTTTGTCGACAAATGGATCGCTCACCGTCTAATCGCCTTTATGCGCTTAGATGTGAACGATCACGCAAAAATCGTATATCGCCACTTACGTGTTTGTTCCATACCTGATGATATACATAACTATTTATCAAGGTATTTCCTTCAAGCAAGAGAACAACAGGAAACGTGGCAAACACCATTTTATGATTGGTTAGGGCAACTAGCGGAGGGGGATTTAATTACGAAATGGAATCAAGCAACATACTTAGGGAATTTAGGGGATTATTGCGAAAAGAATGAATAAGACGTAGTAAGGGCAGTGAAAACGTTTGGTTTTCACTGCCCTTATAAGTAACGAGTGCCTTATTATTTCTTCCCAAACCCCTTCAACACATCAAGTGACACTGTTTGTACCGCAGCTTGGTTTTCTTCTTGGATTTGGATATACACTTCCTTGCGGTGAATTTCCACGTGTCTCGGGGCGTCAATGCCTATTTTCACTTGGTCTCCGTCAATGGAAAGGACTTTAATTTCAATATCGTCGCCAATTTTTAGCGCTTCGTTGACTTTACGAGAGAGTACAAGCATTGTTACTCCCCCTTCCCGGCTTTAGTAGCTTGTTTAAAAATTTGGTGCTTCGTCGTATAGCTGCTGTCACTCATCAAAATTTGCTTTGCTTTGTTTGTACGGACGTTAATAATAATGGGACCTTGAAGATTAGCTGTCGTTTCTGCGAACGGTTCTTTCACCGTTAACAGAACATACGTTGAGACTTCTTCTGGTTTTTCAATGTTCAATTGTTCCTTGGTAGATTCTTGGAGCTTCACCTCATAATTTGGAACAAAATCGAATGGATTAACAAGGATAAAGGCGATCTCGACTGATTTCGTTGATTGCAAAACAAGAAAGGGCGATTGCTCGTCAAATGGATGAAGGACAAAAGACGTTTCATCGTCAAATGCTGGGATTCCTGTGGGGAATGTAATGATTTGTTCGTCTTTCACATCAATCTCACCAATGTATTTTGTTTTAATTTTCATTGTTCACACCTCATTATTCGCTTTACTTTCATTCATTCTCACAACTGTCGTTAGTGTATCATACAAGCGAACTCGTTTCATCAAGCTGAAACATCGAACATTCAGAGGCAGTCAAAAGTTGCGTGGAGGCTTTGTTGGTGTAAGTTCACATACAACCTCCTTGATGGAACCTCATTCCGTTATTTCCTTGATCAAACCACTTCAGACTACCTTTTCGGAACCTCATTCCGCTATTTGACCATTTGTGCTTCACTTTTCTCTTTTTTTGCTCAATAGCGGAATGACGTTCCCATTCATACGCTTAAACGACGTATTTCTTCCTTTTAACGGAATGAGGTTCCGTTCCGGTTCACATAAGATAAAAAGCGTTTGCGACTTTTCTTAATAGCGTTGTGCGAGTTACAACGGTTTTTAGTTGTTCTGAAAGTAGAACGTGGAACGAGCGAATCCAACACTCTTAGTTGAATGATCCCGCTCACTTCTTCGGTTCTTCTCACATGTCCCCCTCGATTTTTATACTTTCTTAAAGTGTGCCGACATCAACTATGCTTGTCTCACATTCGCTTCATCTAATTTAATACATTCTTATCCTGTAAAAAAAGAGAATGTTTCAAAGGTGTTGTAACCTTTGAAGCACTCTCTATAAATTCCGGTCAATAGCTGCACCGGTCGCTTCAAATGCAATCGCGTTCTTCTGTTGTAAGTAGACGTTTGCTTCCCAACGCGGAATATCAATATCGGGTTCTCTACGTGTGACTTGAATCGTCGGTTCACTTTTCCTAACATGATAATGTACTTCGCTTGGCTTGTAATCGATCGCTACTTTTGACATTGAAGAAGGCATATAAGCAATGTTGACTCTAGGATGTGATGGTCCATAGTTTTGTTTCGCAATTGAACTAATGGCATCGACATTTCGATCAATTCGTTTTAATTGCTCGCCTTCTCGTGCCATTTTGGCAATATATTGCATCGTTTTTTGCTTAGTTGAACTGTAAAATTCTAGACTGTGACGAAGAGGACTTTTTAAATTAGCATCGGCAAATGCCTCTGTTTGATCAATAAATAGCCGTTGTCCTGTTGTACTAATTTCAACAAGGTTCACATGCTCTTGTTGAATTCGTAAGTCTGCATGATGCTGCCTAATACTCATCGTTGGCTGTCTCGTTTGCAGACCTGTTTGTGCGAAGGTTTGATAGATATTTAATTGAGCAAGCTGCATCTATACCCTCTCCTTACACCATTAACGTAGGAAATCGACTAGTGATCGCTGAATAATTCTAGATCCAGAAGCAAGGGCAGCCATATGGACATTCTCTTGCATCATCAGCTCCATAATGACCATTTCAATATCTGCATCTTCATTATCCGACATAATCCTCTTTGCCGTAATTTCCTGATCTAGCATACGATTTTCCATCATTTCAAGTCGATTTACCCGAGCACCCACTTCTGCTTGTACCGACACAATTGTGTCAACATGTCCAAACATATTATCAATATAAGAAGTCAGTTCATCACCCGTAACAGACTCATCTTGTAGAGCACGTTCTAATCGAATAATATCTCCAAAGATAGCGTTATTAAACACTTCACCAGGGTTGACATTAACCGGTATTTTCACACCTTTTGTTAATTCAATATCAATATTTTGTGTATTAAATGACACAGCTTGGCGATTAGCGACAACAACATCGTTCGTTCTTAACGTTTTGCTAATAGTCGGGTCACCACCATCGGCAGGATTCGGTCTAATGTGTCTCACCGTTCCATCACCATCTACTGTTAATCGAAACGCCCCGTCCTCAAATTCTGGGTCACCAAATGCCGGCTCTGTTTGTCTGACATCTTGATATATTTGTTCGCCATCTTCTTCACCGACGTAACGATAAACTTGGCCATTATAGACAAGATCCGCTTCTTCTGGATCAATCGTTCCATTTAACAAATCATCAGGCAAATACATCATCTCTTCCATATCAATCACAGGTGGATTCATTGTATTTGTCCCATTGAAAATATATTTATTACTATTCTTCGTATTCGCAATTGATTGGAGGTGTTCTCTCAGCTGCGTGATCTCCTTAGCAATGTTAGCTCGCTCTGATGCATCATAAGAGTCGTTTGAAGCTTGCGTTCCTAGCTCACGAATTCGTTGCATCACTTGGTTCGCTTGATCAAGTGCTGAATCTGCTGTTTCTAACCAGTTATGAGCATCACCCATGTTTCGTTTGAACTGCTCAATTTCTGTCACCTCTGTACGATAGCGCATCCCTTTCATTGCCACAACGGGGTCTTGTGAAGGACGAGTAATCTTTTTACCTGTGACGAGCTGATCCTGTAACCGCGCCATTTGGTTATAGCCTTGATTAATATATCGTAATGTATTATTCGTTAACATTGATTGTGTGACTCGCATACGAAAACTCCTTCCCTTCTTATAAGGGTCCTGAAAAAGTTTAGTTTCTAACTTTTTTGGTGCCATCTTTCTACCTGAGAGGCCTTATCCTACCTTATCTTATCTCCCAACAATACCCATGCCATTAATGATTCGGTCTAACATTTCATCGATCGTCGTTATGTTCCGCGCTGCCGCATTATATGCATGCTGGAATTGAATTAATAGGGTCATTTCCTCATCTAAAGACACACTACTAATCGCATCTCGATGATAGCCGACGCTGTGCATCAATCCTTCTGAGTTATCGCGCATACTCTTCGCTTCTGACGTATTAACAGCCATATCACCAATCACTGATTGATAGAAGCTTCCGATCGTTGTCGAACTATCGCCAAATGCAAGTGCCGCATCTTTAATATCTGCAAGACGGCTCGCATTTGTAGCATCGCCTTCATAAGCAACAGGCTGTCCATTAACAAAGTTCGAGCCATCCTCTAAGAAGCTACGAATATTATCATAATAATCTTCATCTCGATCGGCATTTAAAAGGTCTTGATATACTTCTTTCTGCCCATCAACAATATGATCAAGACTTACGCCTGAAGCAGCAATATTATCTAAATTTTTGATATTATCATGAATTGTAATTGCACTAGCAGCACCTGCTCCACCGTCCATCGCAGATAAATCAAAGAACAAACCACCTAATTCAACATTTCCATTGATGTCAGGCTTAGTAAATCCAATTTGATGAACGTTATTAATTTCAGTCGCAAAGACCAATGCCATTTCATTGATTTCACTAATCATATCAGGAAGAACACCTTGAACACTATCGGCATCATCTCCATAGCCATAAGCTTGAATCAAGCCTTTCATCACACCTCTTGGCATCGAGTCAAGGTCAATATCAACGGCTACTTCCCCGTCTTCGTCTAGGAATGTAAAGCCACTTACAAAAGGGTTATCCTCATCGAACTCAACCGCTAATGACTTATGTGCTGATTCTCCCGTACCATCAACAAGAACAATAGGGTCTCCATTTGCATCGGTCATAGGCTGTCCAGAATCATTAATAAGTGTGACCGTCACGGCACCTTCCGCTACAGAATTGGCATTCCCCCCACTTTTCTCACGAGTTACTTTAATGTTCATCATTTGAGAGAGCTGGTCCAAAATATTGTCCTGTTGGTCATATAAATCATTCGTCACATAGCCATGTGGCTCTGTTTCACGAATTTGCTGATTAATATTGTCTAGTTCATTTAATAATGTATTGATATTCTTTTCAGTCACTTCAATTTCATTTTTATAATCATTTTGGATTTTCGTCAGGGAATCATGAACATGATTGAACGTTTCTGCAACCGCAACCGCTTGCTGTTGGACAACTCGACGAGCACCTGAATCACTAGGATCAAGTGATAACTCTTGCAACGCTTTCCAAAATTCATCAATTTGGTTGTTTAACCCTTCATTAGAAGGCTCATTTAAAATATCTTCTACTTTCTCTAACGATTTATAGCGAGTATCCCAATAACCAAATTTATTATATTCATTACGAAATTGTACATCGATAAATTGATCGCGAACTCGTTGGATGGAGCCTGCCTTCACCCCAGTTCCGATATGTCCAGGAATACGCGGCGCATTCATTCCTGCATTCGGATAAGGCTCTGTAGGAGTGAGGTTCACTCTTTGTCTCGTATATCCTACCGTATTCGCATTTGCTATGTTGTGACCTACTGTTTGAAGTGCGTATTGCTGTGTCATCATCGCTCGGCGAGCAGTTTCAAGCCCATGAAAGGTTGATGTCATTGTTTTTCTTCCTCCCTAACCTTATGCTTTAGAATCAAATATTGAATGTCCTGAACCAAGCGGAGATTCTTGCTTTTCGTCCGGACTATAACTGATGTCTTCCTTCATCGGAATCATTAAGTCAAGTGAAACCCTTACTAATTTAAGCGATTCTTCTATTAACTGTTGATTAAATTCATTTTGCTGCTTTAGTTGTGCCGTTACGTCAGTTAAAGATTGCTGAATTTCAATCATTCTTAGTTGCTCATCTTCACTCGCATAAGGTAACAAATCAACCATTCGTGCACCATTACTTTCGATTCCTTGTTCTTGTACATAATCACTTATTTTTTTTGTTCTTAATGTTTCTACCATTTCAAGCTGATGTATCCATTTAGACTCTTCTCGTACGAGCGTTTCAACTACCTTCATATCTCCCTTTTTTAACGGCTCCACCTTTTGTATTGCAATCATCAATAATTGTTGTTGGATTTCTTCTAAACGTTCCATTAGTTGAATGAGAGCCTTTAACGACATAGCTTAATCTCTCCTCTATATTTATTGATTCCAATAATCATAAAAGGTCGCAGCAACGGCCTTCGGATCTACCTTATATTCACCTGATTCGATCTGTTCCTTTAACGCTTCTACTTTCTTCAAACGTTCTGGATCTTGTGTCTCTTGTTGCATTTGCAACGCCTCTCGAGAAATTTGTACTTCATCTTGCTTCTTATTTGAATTTGCCTCTTTTCCGACCTTATCAACTTGTTTTTTATATACATTCTGTTGAATGGATTGGTACGGGTTGACCTTCATCGTTACACCTCTTTTTTAGTTCAAACTACTTTTGTACGTTCTATTTCAATTATAACTTAGTTGCTATTTTAGACGACATGTACTTTATCATATAAGAAAAATGCGACAGCTTCTTTTCTTTAAAGTGGCGTGCGAAGCCGACGCTCCCCTTTGAATTTGCAAGCACCCTCTATGCTTTCCCACATGTCTTCCTCGAATCGTATAAATTCTTATTCTATAACAAAAAAAACGTACCGACTATATCATTGTATATATCGGCACGTTTATATGATTTGTTAATATTTTTTCTCAATTCGATCTTGTAATGTGGTGTACGTGTGAACCCGTTCTCGTTCATGATCTGCTATTTGCTCTTTAAGTTGTTCCGTTTTCTTCACGGAATCAAGACCGTCAGTAATATTATCCCGACAATGATCACAAATGCGCCCTTGTTGAATTTCATTTCCACATGACTCGCATGGATAACCTAAGTTAGGAAAATGACTTCGTAATATACGACCTTCACGGACGAATTGGTGAATTAATTCAAGAGGCACATCTGTCTTGGCATGCACTTCTTGGACCGATGCCGTTCGATTTTGTTTTTTTCGTAAAAACTTTGATACCTTTTCAAAGTTTGCTTCCTGTTCTCGATAGCAATTCGAGCAAATAGGGCGAAATGCCTTAACAAAAATAGCTCCACACTTCGGACAATTCATGACGTCCTTCATTAGCCTCACCTCTCTCTTAAGGACTAGTATACATGAAATATCGGCTGAAAATATCGAATTTTTGAGTATTTTGTCTTTTTTTGAACAACTAAAAGATTCCAACCAAGAAAAAAGCGACTAAGACTAGGGCCTACTTCCTAATCTCAATCACTTTGTAACAGCTCTACACTCTTTCCAATTTCACTACTTCGATAAATGGCATCAATAATTTGCGTCACCTGTGCGGCTTGTTCTGGTTTCACAACTAACTCCTCTTTCCCTTGACATGCTCTGAGAAAATTCATTCGCTGAGCCACTCCTGTATTTGTTTAACCAGGGGTATAGTATGATTGACTATTAAGGAGAAGTCCGTGCTTCGCTGCACGGATTGTGCAGTCGCTTCATGTTGCTAATGCTGGAATATGTCGATCCTGAGCAATCCCACCAGCCCCGATTACGCCAATGCGTAACTGATTCATATTTCATCCCACCTTTTTGATGAAATTGATCTGCATAGTCGTTAAAACTCGCCTTCTATGCAGGACATTCTTTTCTTAATGCGTTGTGCGGAGCCATCACAACGGGTTTAAGTTATTCTGAAAGTGGACTTTTTTCAGAATATGGTGTAACGAGCGAAGCCGACGCCATCCTCGATCCTTCCCTAGCATTACTTCAGCGATAGCTATTCATTCTGATTCTATAAGAGCGTGTTCAAAAAATTATCTCAAGAAGTATGGCCATGACTCCGTTCGCACGTGTCTTGTGGAGAAAAAATCACTCCCCACAAGACTTTTTAAAAGATGTACTACACAAATGGCTACAAGGAAATAACGTGGAGTTTTTTTATGCGATCACTGAAAACCTCCTTGATGGAACCTCATTCCGTTATTTCCTTTATCAGACCGTTTCAGACTATCTTTTCGGAACCTCATTCCGCTATTTGACCATTTTCGCTTCACTTTTCTCTTTTTTTGGCTCATTAACGGAATGACGTTCCCCTTCATATGCTTAAACGAAGTAATTCTTTCTTTTAATGGAATGAGGTTCCGTTTCGTTTGGTATAAGAAAAACGCGACAGCGTCTTTTCTTAATTGCGTTGTGCGGAGCCATCACAACGGGTTTAAGTTATTCTGAAAGTGGACTTTTTTCAGAATATGGTGTAATGAGCGAAGCCGACGCTCTTCATTGAATGATCTCACTTGCTTCTTCGGTCTCCTCACATGTCTTCCTTGAATCTATACTTTCTTAGTTTTTATGAAAACCGCCTTAGCGTCTTTTTCTTAAGTGCGTGAATCAAGCGTGGACGACAGACGACAGCTTTTGCGAACCTACTTGCACAGTGCCAACCAACAAATGTAGTCCTCATTCCGCTATTTTGGCTTTAATGGCTCCTTTTGGACTTATTTAACTTAAATAGCGGAATGATGAACCGGAGAGAGCACGTGACCTTTGCATCCCTCTCCTGCAATACTTATCTTCTAAATCAAAGGCACCGAAAAAGTTGAAAACCAAACTTTTTCAGTGCCCTTATTCAATGCCTACATCTTATAGTGATGTAATTTTCTTCGTTTCACTTGATTCAAGTGCAGCAAGAACGACCTCTAATGATTTCAATCCTTCTTCACCCGTAATTAAAGGCTCTGTATCATTTGTGATTGCATCAATGAAGTGATCAATCACTTGTGAGCTCGTTTGACCGCCTGATTCATTCGTTTGAATGCCACCAAGCTCATATTTCACCACTTCACCTGTCTTATATTGAACAACCATCGAGTTCACTGGATCATCCTCTAAACGAACGATTCCTTTTTCACCATAAATAATCGTTGAATTGTCTTCTTTCGGTACGTAAGACCAGCTCGCTGCAAGAGTACCAATGATCCCACTTTCTGTTTTTAACACACATACTGCATTATCATCTACATCCGAGTTATCCTTTGCGCCCGTTTCAACAAAGGCTCCAACTTCTGTCATTTCTTCACCAAGAACATAACGAATCACATCTGTTTTGTGAACACCTAAGTCTCCCATTGCACCAATGAAGGCATCTTCTTTGCGGAAGAACCAGCTGTCCTTACCGTCCACACTCCAGCCTTCTGGTCCACCGTGACCGAATGCCGTACGGAAGCTATAAATTTTTCCTAGTTCACCGTTGGCAATCATCTCACGCGCCTTCTGGTGTGAAGGAACAAAGCGTTGGTTATGTCCAATCATCAATTTCTTCCCGCTTTTCTGCGCCGCGGCAATCATCGCTTCTCCTTCTTCCTTTGATGTTGCCATTGGCTTTTCACATAGCACGTGCTTTCCAGCCTCTAATGCAGCAATCGACACTGGTGCATGTAGAGCATTCGGTAAGCAGACGCTTACTGCATCAATTTCATCATTCGCAAGTAATTCTTCATAACTCGTGTATGCTTTTGCTTCATACTGTTCAGCAAATTCTTTCACACGCTCTTCGATTACATCACAAACCGCAACAATTTCTACTTGCTTATTGTTCGCATACTCTGGAATGTGACGATATTTTGCAATGCTCCCACAACCAATGACTCCAACTTTTACTTTACTCATTTGACATTCTCCTCCCAATTTTTAAAGAAATTATTTTTTCTTGATCGCCTCTAACGGCTTTGCATTACCGTATTGAGGATACTCACGCCCAACTGGCGCTGCCCATTCAACAGCATTACTAATAACACGTTGAATTTGTTCATTGTGATACGTTGGATACGTTTCATGCCCTGGACGGAAATAAAAGATCTTCCCGTTACCTCGCTGATATGTGCAGCCACTACGGAATACCTCTCCGCCTTCAAACCAACTAACGAATACGAGCTGGTCTGGTGCTGGGATATCAAAATGTTCCCCGTACATTTCTTCTTTTTCAAGCTCGATGTATTCACCCACTCCTTTAACAATCGGGTGACTCGGATCAACAACCCATAGTCGCTCCTTATCATCTGCTTCACGCCATTTTAAATCACATGATGTCCCCATTAAACTTTTGAAAATTTTTGAAAAATGGCCTGAATGGAGAACAATTAACCCCATCCCCTCTAGAACCCGCTTTTTCACATTTTCAACTACCTCGTCAGCGACTTCATCATGAGCAAGGTGTCCCCACCAAATTAGAACGTCTGTCTCGTTTAGAACATCATCTGTCAAACCATGCTCAGGCTCATCTAACGTTGCCGTTTTCGTATCATAGCCTGCACCTTTTAATGCATTCGCGATTGCCCCGTGAATTCCTTCTGGGTAAATATCACGAACGACTGGGTTCTTGTTTTCATGGCGGTTTTCATTCCATACCGTTACTCTTGTTGTCATTACTTATTCCTCCTTCTTGATAGTCAACTCTATCAAAATAGCGAGATGAAATCGATCCCATAAAGAGTCCTTGAAACGCTTTCCTTACATGATCCTACGGCTTTAAGGTTGGATGAAAGCAGTAACTCTTTCATCCAATCATGTCCTATCAAGATAAGTGCATTTCACAAGATATGAGATCGTTCTCACAACCACTATACTGATTCCCTCTTAATCAATTCAATAGGTAATTCAACAATCTTTCGTTCATATGGGTGTTTCATCTGCTCATTCGCAAGCATCGACAGCATCACTTCCATCGTCCGTCTCCCCATATCCTTCGTCGGTTGGCGGATCGTCGTTAATGACGGCTCAAGTAATTCGGCAATCGGTTGATCATCAAAACCAATAACTGCTATATCCTTTGGTATCGATAGTCCTTTTTGCCGTGCTTCCTTCATGATACCAGCAGCAACCTCATCACTACCGGTAAAAACCGCAGTTGGTCGTTCATTCGAATCCATTGCCAAAATGGTACGTAGCACTCGCTTCCCACAATCAATGCTGTAAAGATTGTCAAAATACCATTCCTTCTTCAGGGATAATCCAGCTTCTGCTAACGCTTGAATAAACCCTTTTTCGCGATCACGACCAAGCTCACTATTTGTTGCACCACAATACGCAATCGCCTTATGTCCTTTGTCAATTAGGTATTGTGTCCCCAAATAGCTTCCCTTCACTTGGTCAAGACGAACAATCGACACGTTCGCTTCTGACTTATACTCATTACAAAGCACCATTGGACCACTTTGCATATAAGGCTCAACCGTAGACCATTCATTTTCAATCGAGGTAAAGATTAGCCCATCTACTTGCTTTGTCGTTAACATATGCAAGAAGCTTAATTCCTTCTCTTCGTTCGCTTGCGTCTGGCAAATGAGTAATTGAAAGCCATTTTCGACTGCAACCTCTTCAAGACCTTCCACTAATAATGGAAAGAACGGATTCGTAAGACGTGGTACTAATACAGCAATCGTATTCGTTTTCTGAGTGCGTAACCGTTGTGCCGAAGAGTTCGGATGATACTCTAGCTGCCGCATCGCATCATATACGAGCTGCCGCTTTTTTTCGGTGACATATGGATGGTTGTTAATCACACGAGAAACCGTCGACCGAGACAACCCAGCTAGTTTCGCTACATCCTCAATTGTCGCCATAGCCCCTCCTCTCATGTGGTAACGCTTTCTCATTACCTATGTCTTTTATTTTACTGGATAATACGTAAGATGACAATAGTGAAAGTGAGAAGATTTTTGATAGAGGGGAGATACTCGTGAAAGCGCTCCAAATATCGATGTAAGAGCTCACTTCAGTCGCGAGTGTGTGTGTTATTCCAGTATAAACGCTTCAATTTTAATTGGAAACGTCATATGACATAGGCGGTCAAAAACGACAAGCATCACGCCTGTCGTTTTCACTCTAATCATTTGTTTGAGGGGCATAATTAATCGATATTTTCAAATTAGCATTCCTCTCTCGAATAGAGTCCATTAAATCTTTGTCTTTTAATCCAGTTTTAACGATAATATCATATTCTAATTCAATCATAGTCCCTAAATTAGTCGTTTGCACACGTTTCAATTGATTTTCATCCGTGAATTGTTCAAAAATATCATCAAATACGCCCTCATATTGTAAATTCTCTGGAATGGTCACCTTCAAAGTGCGATGCTGACCTTTTTCATCTTTTCCATAATCAAATACAAAAAGCAACACAATTAATGCACTTAAAGTTAATGTAAAAGCAATCGCTAATAAATAAAAGCCTAAGCCACATGCTATCCCCGCTGCCATTGCGAAGAAGATAAAAGCAATATCCTTCGGGTCGCTCATGGCACTTCGAAATCGTATAATTGAAAAAGCCCCTACTAATCCAAATGCTACTGCTATATTATTACCAATGACAATCATGATGACAGAAACAACGACACCCATAATAATAACAGTGTGCACAAATGATTGTGAATATTGACGGCCATTGTACGTTCTTTTATATACTTGTGTAATGATTAACGCGAGTATAAAGCTTAACAAGACTGCTAACAACCCATCTATTAATGTCGATTGAGTTGTCATTTCTTGTTGTGTCAATAAATCTAAAAATGTTTCCATTTCAAACTCCTTTTTAAATTTGGAATCTCAACTTTCTCTTGAACTTCTTCTAAAATGTCCGCACTTGTACAAAACTTCGAGACGCTCTTCTTTGGACATTCAAACTCACTTAACAGGCGTGATAGCCATAAAGGTACACTATGATCGACTTTCACTTCCATAATAACTAAATCTTTATCGACAAACAGATGTCCATGTGGCCCTTTTTCAATATGTAAGTCGTCATTACGACAACGCAAATTATAGTCGAAGGTCACTCTTAAATCCTTATCTTTTATACCTGTAAATGCTTGACGATCATAGCTCACTATATTTTCTGGCTGTAAGTGATATAACTGTCGGAAATCATCTATTTCCCGGAAAATTTGTTGATTTGAAACACCTTTTAAATGATCAGCATTTGCTTCTCCAGCAATGTATTCATAGGCACTTCGTAATTGAATACTCGTTCTTCGTTTGTTAACTCTCTGTTTATACTTTTTCTTCACCTCAAAGTAAGCTTGATCATCAATCGATGCACCGTTATAAATTCTTAACCTAAGCTTCTGCCTGAAGCGCGCTTTATTACGCGTTTCATAGTAAATTTTTTTATCTCTTGAATCAAAATATAAACTAATAATCGTATAGCGCCCTTGTTCATCTCCATATTGATCATAATTCATATATTCCGTTAACTTAATAGCTATTTCTTCGTACATTGAATATGGAATTAAATATTTCAACTCATAACGACTAAAAATTTCTCCTGCCAAAATAACCCCCCCAGTTACAAGACACAGTCATAAAATAATAGAAAAATATGTTATCATAATACTAACTCATCCCCAAAAGAACATTATAAAGGAATTTATGTGTATTTTAAACAATTAATTATGTAAACTACTACATTAAAGGAGAAAGAAATGAATCAAAGAAAGACCTTTTCACTTATTTTAGCAATGCTGATCATTGCTGCGATCTGGCTCGGAGCATTTCAGATAGCTCCTGGATCTATTCTTCAACCATCTAGCTTTGAAGAAGCGATTCGAGAAGAGCTTCAACTGCCACAAGGTGAAATACGTCCTAATCAATTGGAAACGATTGAAGCGTTAGAACTTCGAAACGCTGGTATTTCATCGATTGAAGGGATAGAATATTTCACATCATTAAAGCATCTTGATTTAAGAGATAACGAGATTGTTGATTTATCACCATTAGAACAACTTCCTCAACTTGAAGAATTAAATGTACGAGGTAATAAGATTAAAGACATAGAAAGCTTGAGTCATTTGCCTCATTTAATTGAGTTAAACATTCGTGATAATAGCATCTATGATATTTCGCCACTTTCTAGCTTAGAGCACTTGACCGATTTAAACGCACGAAATAATCATATTTCCGATTTAACTCCGCTTTCTGAGTTATCGCATTTAACAGAGCGACTCTATTTACAAGGAAATCCAATTCAAGATTTTTCAGTTATTGATCATTATTTCCATTTAATTGAAGATACAGATTTCTCTTTAGACGGTAGCATAGCTGAAAATGAGGAACAGGTCATTTTCTCACACCCGAACGGTTTTTATGACGAGGAACTTTCTTTAGAGTTACTTAGCCCTGTAGAAGAGTTAACGATTTATTACACGTTAGATGGTTCAGAACCTGATCCAATGAATAATGAGCAAACGTTTGAATATATTGAACCAATCCAATTAACTAATCGTACAGGTGAAGAGAACTCGATTTCTACAATACCTACTAATTTCATGAATTTTTCTGACTTTGAAACGGACCCTCGGCTACGGTTGTGGATCGAACCTCAATCAAATGTTGATAAAGGTACCGTAGTGCGAGCTATGTTAGTTGATGAGAATGGAAATATGAGTGGTATTTCCACACAAACCTACTTTGTTGGACTAGACTATTCACTGCCTGTTTTCTCACTTTCGACGAATGCTGATCACTTTTTCAGTCATGATACAGGAATTTATGTGCCAGGAGGTCACTTTGAAGAGGGAATGCATAACCGTGGAAATTATTATCAAAGGGGCGTTGACTGGGAGCGCCCCGTTCATGTCGAATATTTTGATGTTCATGGTGAGAACGTTCTGTCACAAGACGCCGGCGTTCGTATTCACGGTGGTTACACACGACGTTTTGCGCAAAAGTCTCTTCGTCTTTATTCTCGTAGTGATTATGGGACAAGCCGTTTTTCGTATTCTTTTTTCGCTGATAAAGAGCTTGATGACTTTAATCGTTTATTGCTTCGAAACTCCGGGAATGATTGGGGTATCACGATGTTTCGTGATGGTGCGATGCAATCATTAGTCTCTCATTTAGATATTGATTATCAAAGCTTTCAACCTACTGTGCTTTTTTTAAATGGTGAGTATTGGGGCATTCATAATATTCGCGATCGTCATGATGCTCATTATTTGGAAACTCATTATGGGGAAAATCGAGAAGGCTTCACGATTCTAGACGGAAGAGGCACTCTCTCAGATGGGTCTGCAGATGGTCAGAAAGAGTATGAGAAATTGATCGACTATGTGCAAGAGAATGACCTTAGTGAAGCCGAACATATAGGCTTTGTCGAAAGTCAAATGGACATTGACAACTATTTACTTTATTACGCTATTCAAGTGTATAATGCGAACTCAGATTGGCCACATAATAACATTAGCTTTTGGCGTTATGAAAATCCTTTTAATGAAACGAATGATAAGCTAGATGGACGTTGGCGCTGGTTTTTGTATGATGTTGACCGTTCACTTGGTTACGAAAGTGTTCATCACAATACAATTGAAATGGTGACATCACATTTAAACCCTCGACATGATGAAGAGTGGCCCAATGTTTTATTTAGAGCTTTAATGGAAAATGAAGACATCAAACATCGATTTATCAATCAAGTAGCTGATTTACTAAATTCAGCCTTTTTGCCAGAGCATGTTATCAAAACGATTGACGAGCTTCAATCCACGATTGAACCTGAAATAGCAAATCATATTAATCGTTGGGGAATTCCTCGTTCAACTAGTGAGTGGGAAGACAATGTCGATGTAATGAGAGAATTTGCTCATGCACGGCCTGATATTCTCCGCCAACAGCTCGTTAATCACTTTGAGTTAGGTAGCACATCGACATTAACGATCTCATTCGAGCATGAAAAGGGAACCATTACCGTTAATACATTACCTGTTCCTGAAGAAACACAAGGTGATGAACCTAATAGTCAATGGGATGGACAATATTTTAATGATGTTCCGATCGTAATCAAAGCTGAAGCCAAGCCCGGTTATGAATTTATAAATTGGAGTGGCTATGACGCTGAGGAATCACCAGAAATAACAACTAGATTAACTGAGGATCTATTAATCGAAGCTATATTTGAATGAAATAAAGAGACTCCTTCAAGTAAGGGAGTCTTTTTAAGAACCTTATTTAAAGCGCTCTATTTATTGGTGAAAACGCTCACTTTCATCTCTGGAGTGAGCGTTACATCATTGAAAGCGCTTCATTTTTTTATGAAAACGCTCACCTGACATTTACCGACACAATTTGCCAACCTGCCACCTCTCCTCCCTCTTACATCACCACTCGCACATCTATCTATTCTGCTGCCTATACTCCTTCGGGCTCATTCCTTCCTGCTTTTTAAAGAGTTTAGCAAAATATTTATCGTTAGGATACCCGACAGCATCAGCAATTTCGTAAATTTTCAAATCGGGGTTACGTAGCAGCTCCTTCGCTTTTTTCATCCGAATCTCAATGATAAAGTCGGTAATTGTTTGCTGATATTCTTGCTTAAAACGGCGTGATATATACTCGCGGCTTAAATAAAAACGATCAGCGATATCCTGAAGCTTCAACTCTTCCTTATAATGCTTACGAAGGTAGTCAGCAATCGTGTGAACTGTGCTAGGCTCCTTTTGATAATTTGATTCGTCAATGAATGTTTTCAAATCATCACCATATTGCTCATTCCAAGCCGAAACCGCTCGCTGCAACGTTTCATTCAATTCAGGCGGGTTAATCGGTTTAAGAAGATAATCGAACCCTTGGTACGTAATCGTTTCCTTTAAATACCGAAAGTCATCGTATCCACTCACGACAATCGTTTTCGCCTTCCAATTGGAGGTGTACAACCATTTCATTAAAGCAACACCATCCTTTTTCGGCATACGCATATCCGTAAAGATGATTTGCGGGCGCTCCTTCGCGATAAGCTGCATCGCTTCTTCTCCATCTTCAGCCTCAAGCACCGTCTTTATGCCAAAACGTTCCCATTCCGCCAGTAAGCGTAAGCCTTCGCGAACATGCTTCTCATCATCGACGATCATCGCTTTCATATTGCCACCCCTCTATTTCCTTTGGAAGTCGTATCTTCACAACAAAACCACCTTCAGCGAGATTTTCCAACATCAACTCTGCTCTTCCTCCATAATATAACTGCAATCGTGCATAAATGTTTTTCAAGCCGATGTTTGAACCATCATCCTCAGGCTTTTGGTTCGAATAAATATAGGAACAAATTTCTGTCAATCGCTCCTCTGAGATGCCCGCTCCATTATCAGACACCTTCAATGTCAGCTTATCTTCTTCCTCAAACCCTTCGATCATAAGTGCACCGACTCGATCTCTCGTATCAAAGCCGTGCTTAAAGTAATTTTCAATAATCGGTTGCAAAATCATTTTCGGCACACGCCACGACATGACCTCACCTGCAACATCAACCTGATAATGAAAGCTATCATCAAAGCGTTGCTTCTGCAAAAGCAAATAAGCTTTCGTATAATTTAATTCCTGCTCAAGGCTAACAACATCTTCCTCCATATTCATGCTATAACGCATAATATGTGATAACTCTGTCAACGATGTATACACTTCAGGCACTTGCTTCTTCAACGCGGTCGTCCCAATCGATTGTAACGTATTATAGAGGAAATGCGGATTCACCTGCGAATGAAGCACTTTTAATTGGTTCGTTTTATTTTCTAATTCGAGCTTATATTCACGATTGATGAGCGTGTTAATTTTTGCAATCATTGATTTGAACCGTTCCCCAAGTACACCAATTTCATCATTTCCGAGAGAACCGAATTGTGCCTTCATATTTCCAGCTTCAATTTGCTTAATATTTTGGACGAGTACACGAATCGGCGATGTAATTTTGAAGGAGACAAAGAGCGTCGCCATGATGACAAGCGATAAGCCGATTAATCCGAAGAAAATATTGATCATCGCCACACCATACGCACTTTCATATAACGTCGGTGAAGGAATTCTTTTCGCAAGCACCCAGCCACCTGCTGACTCCGCTAATGTGTCATAGACGATCACCCCATCAAAGGAATCGTCCTCCCATACCATCGTGCCACTAAATTCTTCTCGATTCAGTAAATCATCCATCCATACTATTGAATCCTCTCCAGGATGCACAGGTGTCGACCGAAAGATCAGATCACCTTCCTTTGTAAAAAGATAAAGCTCCTCCTGCCCTTCATGATACAAATATTGACTAAGCTCATCGATTTTATCCATGAATACTTCCATTGTAATAAACGCTAAATCGTCATCAGAGGGTATATCTTTAAACGCGCGGTGAATCGTCAAACGCCCCGCCTCATTAGGAGGTTCAATAAAGAGGTTCGATTTACTTTTCATCAATTGTTCTTCATAAAAGGCGATGTCATCCATATCATACGTATATACAACAGTAGATCTTCTTGATGCTGTTAGGCGTTCTCCAGTATTTACAAGAAACATCGAAATTTGAAAAACACTTTCATCACTATACAAAAGTGTATTAATGACATTGTGTACAACCCCACGCGAGATATAATCATTGGCCTCACTTTTGCGTAAATAGTTCATGAAGTCACTATTATTATAAAGGGCAATCATCCCAAAGCTTAGATCGCGCAAATAGGTTTCCATGTTCACCTTCCCTTGGTAGAGTAGGTGCTTGTTTTCTTGAATCGCCTGATCCTTCAATGATTCCTTCGTATACATAAACGTCACAACAAGGGAGCTTCCAAATGGAATGACCGTAATGAGTAATAAAAGAATAATTAATTTATTGCGGATGCTCATTCTCATTTGATAACCTCCTTTTTTGACTATTATGCGGTTCCAAATTCCGCTATTTGCTTTAATAAAGTTACTTTGCTCATTTTTCGGTTCCTCGTTCTTCTAGTTCACTATATCTGGATCCGTTAGCTTTTCGTTTAAGCGGATTCACGGATGACAGCTCCCTTCCTTCTCCTATCGCTTGTTATGATTCAATTTAGCAGAATGAGAATCCGATACACCATTCTCGTCTGTCAAACAGGAGAACCCAAAAGAATGCATAACAGTTCTTTTGGGCTTCTTCACTCTATTTGTTTACTTTAAACTTTCCCACGTTTGCTCCATTTTTTCAAGCATTTCTTCATAGCTAATTTGCCCAGCTACGTACTCTTGAATGGCTGCTGCAAAATCTTGGTTGGCACCATCTGGCCATCTAAACCATGTCCACGGAATCGTTTGCTCTGCTACTGAGTATTCGAGAATTGATTCACCTAATGCCCCAAGTCCTGCTGGTTCTATGTTATCAAACGCTGGAATGAACGCAAATTCCTCTGTCATATAACGCTGACCTGTTTCAGAAGAAACCATCCAATCAAGCAAATATTTTGCTTCTTCTAAGTGCTCCGAATTTTTGTTAACAGCCCAGTTGTTCGGTACTCCAACCGGAATGCGCCCTGCATTAGCATCATCATTTAATGGGATCGGTAAGAAAGCCATGTTCATATCCGGGTTAATTTCATAGATCATATTCTCTGTCCAGTTTCCTTGTTGGAGCATGGCTGTTTCACCAGATGCGAATAACGTCACTTGTGTATTATAATCTGTCGTTAGCGGATTCGGGTTGCCATATTCGATTTCTAAATCAATCACTTGTTGAAATTGTTCAAATTGCGTATTTCCAGTGAACGAACCTTCTCCGGCATTTAACTTCTCAATGAATGCCACAGGATCATCCTGTTGTGCAAACGGGATGTTTAACAAGTGCTGACCGATCACCCACCATTCCCCGTAGCCAGCTGAGAAGGTTGTAATTCCTGCTGCCTCTAACGCTTGAACCGCTTCCTCTAGCTCAGACCACGTCGTTGGTGGATCCGTAATACCAGCCTCTTCAAATAAATCAATATTATAAATGAAACCATAGCCTTCTAGGTTAACCGGCATACCGTATAATGTACCGTCTTCATCTGTCATCGGTACACGACCAATGTCAAGTAGATTCTCGACCCAAGGCTCATCAGATAAATCAGCTAAATGCTCTTTCCAAAGCTCTAATTCATTAAAGCCACCATTGTTGAAAATGTCTGGTGTTTCCCCTGAAGCAAATTTCGCTCGTAATGCCGCACCATAGTCGGCACCCCCACCTACTGTTTCAAGATTGACTGTAATATGGGGATGCTCTGCTTCAAATTCATCTAGCATCGCTTGTAGTTCATCGGCAATTTCGACTTTGAATTGGAAGAAGTTCAATGTGACTTCCTCAGGATCATCGCCACCTACTGCTGCATCGTCATTCGTTTCTTCACTCAACTCATCGCTTTCTGCTGGCTCATTACCCGAATCGTCTGATCCACAAGCTGCTAAAATCCCAATAAATAGTAGTAATGATAAACAAAGAATCCATGCTTTTTTCATGAACTTGCTCCTCCTTTTATTCCCCTTTTTTTTAGTATATCTTTTAATTGCAGCACTAGTCTGCAAAGTGGATAACGTTATTTGATCGAACCTGAGGCAATGCCTTTAATAATATGCTTTTGTAAAAATAAGAAGAAAATAATAATAGGCGTAATTCCAAGAACAAGTGCGGCAAGCCCCATATCCCATTGCTTCGTATATTGTGCAAAGAATGAGCTTGTTGCAAGTGGGATTGTTCGTAAGGATGCATCCTGCAAGACAAGTAATGGAAGTAAGTAATCATTCCAAATCCATAATGTGTTTAAAATAATCACTGTGATCGTAATTGGCTTCAACAGTGGAAAGACGATACGCCAAAACAATCCGAATTGTGAACATCCATCAATCTGCGCTGATTCCTCGACTTCAATTGGTACCGTTTTCACGAATCCATGATAAAGGAACAACGAAAGCGGAACACCAAAGCCAAAATACATAATGATGATGCCAGGAATACTATTAATGAGCCCTAACATTCCACCAATTTTCACGAGTGGAATCATCACCGTTTGGAACGGAATGACCATCGCAGCAACAAAGAATAAAAAAAGAAATTTACTTAGCTTCGAAGGAGTTCGCACAAGCTTCCACGCGGCCATCGAGCTTATAATAACAATGCCGATATTACTAAATACCGTAATGAGAAAAGAGTTCCAGAACGCTTTCGGGAAATCGAGTATACGCCATACTTCCGCATAGTTAGAAAACATGATTTCCGTCGGTAACGCTGCCGCATCAATTAAAATCTCTGAAAAGCTTTTTAACGAGTTGACAATCACAAAGTAAAACGGAATGAGAAAGAAGATGGCGAGCAAAATCGCAAATATCTCAAGTGTAAATGTGCGTTTCGTATATTTGTTCATTACGCTTCAACCTCCTTCTTTTTTGTCAACGATACTTGAACGACCGTAAAGATCATCACAACTATGAAGAAAATGTTCGCCTTCGCTGAACCAACTCCGTAGTTGTTGTTCGTAAATGCTTCTTGATAAATATTAATCGCAACAGATTGGGTCGAGTTAAACGGCCCACCACCAGTTAAGGATAGATTTAAGTCAAAGATTTTAAACGCCATCGAAATCGTCAAGAAGAAGCAAATTGTAAACGCCGGTAAAATAAGTGGAATAATAATACGTCGTAACACTGTTAGTGCATTGGCCCCATCAATTTTTGCTGCTTCTAATAAGGATGTGTCGACTCCTTGCAATGCAGCAATGTAAATGACCATCATATAGCCACTAATTTGCCAAGCAAAGACGATCACAATCCCCCAAAATGCTGTCGTCGAATCCCCAAGCCAAGCCAGCTGAAACACCGGAATTCCCGTCATTTCTCCAACAGCTGCAAAGCCTCTAACGAAGATGAACTGCCAGATAAAACCTAGTAAAAGACCACCAATTACATTCGGTAAGAAAAAGGCCGTTCGTAAAATATTTCTTGACTTAATTGCTGAATTTAATAATAGGGCTAACGAAAACCCGATGATATTACTGATGACCACTGCCGCAAACATAAATTTCGTCGTAAATAAGAAGGAATCAAAGAAACGCTCATCATTTGTAAAGATTCGTATATAGTTATCAAACCCGACCCATTCACTCGCAGAGCTTATGCCATTCCAAGATGTAAAGGAATAATAAACGCCCATAAAAAATGGGATAATTTGAATCACGACGAAAAAGAGAAGGGCTGGACCGACAAATGCTAAGTACGCCAATATTTTTTTCCACTTTAATTTCGCTTTTGCACGCCGGCGTTCAGCTTGAACATTTGTATCTGTCTGATTTGTTTTCGCAACTGTGCTCATATGAATCACCGCCTTCATTTTTGTAATCGCTTTCATAGTTATTATTATAGATGGCAGCTCCGTTCTCTGAACACTCACTCTATTGACGAAAAAAGTGCACTATATTGACATTGGACAGTGAACACGAGACAGGACAAGGGATTTATGTAGTGATTGTATGAATGCGGAGCGGCTTCCTTTCGGTAAAACGCTTTATTTATATGCGAAGCACCCTCTTATTCTTCGGGAATGAGTTTAAAACGAGTAGAAACGCTCTATAAATGATTGAAGGCGCTCACATGACAAACATAGGCAAAAGACGTACAATCTCCAACAATAAAGACGCTGAAAAAAGTCTCATTACTCACCTTTTTCAAGCGTCCTCTCGAAATATCAACGTTTCTGGAATCTTTCTTCCTGCTTTTGCAGCTTTTGCGCTAATTCAACAAGCTGGTCGACAGAGTTTTTTAACGTATGTGTCGTTTGACCTTGAGTAACAGCCACTTCTGAAATGGCTGCAATACTTTCTTCATTAATCGACGCTTGCTCTGCTAATTCATTGATTTCATGAACGATTTCGTTCGTCCCCTTAGAAATTTCCTCCATCGTTTGCGTCACTTCGAGTACTTGCTGCTGCATTTGCTGACTCTGGTTTGAGACGTGATGAAATTGTGTGGATGTGTCTTTAGCTCGTTGTTTTGTCTGCTTAATCGACTGTTCAAGCTGTTGAAATCGGTCAATTGAATCGCTTACGCTATGATCAATTTTTAATAATTGGTTGTTAATATTTTCTGAAAAAGAATTGGTTTGCTGCGAAAGCTTCTGTACCTCTTCCGCAACGACTTTAAACCCCTTTCCATGTTCTCCTGCACGCGCTGCTTCAATCGAAGCATTGATCGCCAATAAATTGGTTTGATTCGAAATCGAAAAAATATGCTGCATTCCTTCTTGAATGTCGTTCGTACGTTCATTCACATCGTGTAGCTGCTGCGCAAAAAAGTGGAGCATATCAGCAACTGTGTTCATTTGATCATCAGTCTCCGAAATAGATTGTGCACCTGTAGCTGCCGATGAAGTCATCGAACTCATTCCGTTCGTTAATCGTTCCAATGCTTGGTGAATACTCGCCACATTAGCTGCCGATTCCTCCGTTACAGCCGAAATAGCCATCGCTTTTTGCTGTTGAATATCAATAAGCGATTTCTGCCTCGCAACGACTTCATCCATTTCTCGATGTTGATCAGCTAGCTGCTCTCGTTCACCTTCTATATCCTTTGATGTATGCACGACCCCTTGACTTATCAACTGACTTTCTTTTAAATTATCGGCAATTCGCTCTCTCATTTTCTCAAGCGCCTGCTCCAGCTCTCCTAGTTCATCAACACGCTTCGTAACAGTTGAACTAGAGAAATCACCTTGTTCATAAAGAGACATTCGTCTTTTTAACTGCGAGACCCCTTGTTTCAAATCACGTGCAAACAAAAATAGCGACAAAGCTGGCACAATAAATAATAGAACGATTAAGAAAATCATTCGAGTTGTACCGATTTCAATCGTTTCAGAGACTTGCAAATGATTTTGCTCGTTCACTTCACGAATGTATTGACTAACATTGTCATCAATTCGAGTAAGGTGAGATTCAATCGGTGTTATAATCGGTTCAACCTCACTACGCACGATTTGCTCCCAATTCGATTGATACGATTGAAAGTATTCTTCCTGTAGCATAGCTAATTCATCACGAGTGTCTTCTAGCTGTTGTACATATGTATGTAGACCTTCATCTATTAAAAATCGCCTTGCTCGTTCCCAGTCGGATACAGTTTCAAACATACGATCGACCGTTGTACTTTTCTGTCGTGAGTACCCTGTCGCCATCATATCGTATTGAATCGACATAACTCGATTTAAATCACGCATCATAATACGATATTCTTGTTCTACTTCAAGGTAATAATCTGCATGTTCGATTGATTGATCAATGGACGAATTCGTTGTGATTAAAAATAAGCAGGATAGCGTAGCGACGATAAATAGGATAGCAATTAACGCTGTCATTTTCCGCATCATCGTTCCAAGTAGCTTCTTTTTTATACTTGCGTAATAGTTTACTATTTTTTTCATTTTGTCCCCCGTATATGAGAGGACCACCGAAAATGCAAACCATTTTCAGCGACCTTCATAATCAGCCAACCTCCCATACAATGGGAGGTTACACCTTATTTTATTTCAAACGATAGACTCTCGTTTCATAAGGACGTAGCTTCATGCTCGAACCGATTTCTGCAATATCATAATTATGAAGCAGCAATTCGCGTTCTCTTTCTTTCCACGATTGGGGTAACTCAAATTCCGTCTCCGTCGCAAATAAATGACAGATGACAAGAATCTCTTCCTCCTCCGTTGTCCGAGTGTACGCATAGACAGCTGAATGATCTTTCTCAATTAACGTATATGTCCCATACGTCAACGCTTCTGATTGCTTGCGTAGCTCGATCATCTTCTTATAAAACTGGTAGATCGAATTTGGAGCAGAGATTTCCTTCTCAACGTTAACTTCTTTGTAATTCGGGTTCACCTTCAGCCATGGAGTTCCTGTTGTGAATCCACCGTTCTCTTCGTCATTCCATTGCATCGGTGTTCGCGAATTATCACGACCATTTTTCCAAATGACCTTCATAATCTCTTCGTGAGTCTTTCCTTCCTCACGTTCATTTCGATATAAATTCTTAATGGCGACATCATTGTAATCATCAATCGATTCAAATTGGACGTTCGTCATGCCAATTTCCTGACCTTGATAAATAAAAGGAGTTCCCTTCATAAAGAAATAAAGTGCCGCTAATGCTTTCGCTGATTGAATCCGGTATTTCCCATCATTGCCCCACGTCGAAACAGAACGAGGCTGATCATGATTTTCAAGAAATAAAGCATTCCAGCCAATGCCATCTAAGCCTTCTTGCCATCTTGTCAATGTTTCCTTTAATGAAGGTAAATCAAGCCCACCAGTTGCACTCTTCCCCCATAGACTTAAATGTTCAAACTGAAAGATCATATTAAAACAGCCGTCTTCTTCTCCAACCCATTGCTCAGCTTCATCGATACTTACACCATTTGCTTCTCCGACTGTCATAATGTCGTACTTAGCAAATGTTTCTCGTTTCAGTTCCTCAAGAAATTCTTGAATGCCTTCACGGTTCATATGTCCTTCAAACGATGGAACATACTTCTTCTGCTCAGGGTTTGGTAAATCGGGATAACCAGCCACCTTTTTAATATGAGAAATGGCATCAACTCGGAAACCATCAATACCTTTATCAAGCCACCAATTAACCATTTCATATAAGGCATGTCGCACTTCTTTGTTTTCCCAATTTAAATCTGGTTGCTTACGTGAGAATACGTGCATAAAATACTCTTTTGTTTCCGCATCATATTCCCATGCTGAGCCCCCGAAGATCGACTCCCAATTATTCGGCACTCCCCCATCCTTACCAGGGTGCCAAATATAATAGTCGCGATAAGGATTATTCTTTGATGAGCGTGATTCAACAAACCACTGATGTTCATCTGACGTGTGATTTATCACTAAATCTAATATGAGCTTCATCCCTCGTGCATGCACCGCTTCCAAAAGCTGATCAAAATCAGCCATCGTCCCGAAATCTTCCATAATATCTTGATAATCACTAATATCGTAACCGTTATCATCATTAGGAGAACGATACATTGGACAAATCCAAATGACATCGATCCCTAGTTCTTTTAAATAATCTAATTTCTCTATTACCCCTTGTAAATCACCAATTCCATCACCATTGGAATCCTTAAAGCTCCTAGGGTAAATTTGATACGCAACTGCTTCTTTCCACCATGTTTTATTCATAAAGCATCCCCCTCTTACTTTATAAAATAGCATATTTTATCGCTTTATGCAATCGATTGCACTAATTTGCATTAACCTTTTCGGTAATTGATATTATAATGACCTACCGACTAAGATATGCGATCATTAAGGGGGATGCTACTGGCTACAGAACGTACAACAGGATGCACTTATACATGTTGATTCTGCAAAATCCTCTTTCGTTTCTTTCATTTAACCAACCTGTCGCCTCCTCACTTCAATCATAATGAGTCCAACAGCGAAAAGAATCATACCGACTAATAACCAGCGATAAATCTCCGTTGCTGTATTAGGCAATCCTTCACCTGTTGAATCTTCTTCTTTGACTCCCACACCTGAGCCTTCTTCGGTTTGACCATTTTTGCTCGTTTCCGGTATAGGCTTATCCTTTTGTTTCTCTTTAGGTTGAGTTGGCGTTTGTTCATCAGTCGACCTCTCTGACATCTCAGCTAATATAACCGTCCCGCCATCAGCCATACTTGGAAGGTCAATGGTTACTTGACCGCTCTTTACGGGAACTATTGTACCTGAGTATAGATCGACAGCCTCACCTGTGAATGGGACAGGAATCGTCGCTGATTTAATCTCCTCATTTGTATTCAACCCAACGACAACCGATTTTCCCTCATACGACCGTTCAAATATAAGGTAGCCGTCATCATCATGACCAGCCAGCTTAGAACGATCTCCTTTTGAAAAAATCTGTGAATAATCCGCACGAATGTTCATCAGTGTTTGGTAATGTGCAAGAATATCATTTCCCTCCACTACATCCCAGTCCATTTCATAACGGTTATCATAATAAGGGTAATTGTCCGCTCCAGACAGTCCAAGCTCCTCACCATAATAAATAACAGGCTGACCTTTAGCTGTTATTTGCAATGCAGCAGCTAGCTTCAGCTTGCCTTCATCTCCTCCGACTGAATATAAGAAACCTTCCTCATCATGACTACCTAGAAACTGCCCCAATGTTGCTTGATTTGACAGCTGAGCATTACGCTGTTCCAATTGTGTTTGAACTCGTTCGATATGCCCTTCGACGAAATCATGCGCTTGATATTTGAAATCAAAATCAAGCAAGGAATCCATCATTCCTGACTGCAAATAACCATGGTCATCATGCGGGCCTGCCCCCCATGACTCGCCAATCATTTTGAATTCAGGCATCACTTTCGTTAATTCATTTTTAAATGCCATCCACGTCGTATCTTCAACATGTTTTACTGTATCCACTCGGAAATAATCAATCGTGTTACCTTTTTCCGTACGTGATTTCTCAATCCAATCTACTTGCCATTGGATAATCTGTTCACGAACTTCGAGAACCTCTGTTAAAAAGTCTGGCAAACCTGCTAGTTCCCCTTGGATCGTGTCTGTCCCACCATCTCGTAGCATGCCAGCAAAACGATCACGTTCTGCATTCGTTGGGAAATGTGGGATCGTTCCATCTAGCTGAGCATCTTCGGATTTAAGGCCATAGCCCGTATGATTAAGAACGACATCGATCATAATTTTCATCCCACGCTCGTCTGCTTCATCAATTAATTCATGGAAGTCCTCCATCGTTCCAAAATGAGGATTTAATTGTTCAAAGTTACTCGCCCAATAGCCATGATAACCATAATAAGGTGTATCTGGATGGTCATGACGAACATCATAGCGAATATTCTCAACTATTGGATTGATCCAAATCGTATTAATACCGAGCTCATCCAAATAATCGAGCTTAGCTGTAATCCCTTGGAAGTCCCCACCTTGATAGGATCCACGTTTTTCAGTATTGTAACCTATACCGTACGGATCATTGTTTGTTGGATCACCATCAAAGAAGCGATCCGTTAACAAGAAGTAAATTCTCGCTTCATCCCAGTCAAAATCCGCTTCACCTACATACTGTCTAGTCTTTACTTCTAGCTCTATTTCTCCATAATGAGTATGACCAAATTGATCTACCGCAATAATAGGTAACGCTTTCATTCCTGCTGTTGTTGAATCATCGATAGCAATCGTCACTTCCTCTAACTCTAGATCAACCTCCATTCTCTCTGGGCCACCAACCTCACGTAAATCAACATAGAGCCCACGAAGCGACAGCTCCTCATCCTTTTCGATATCAATTGTTAGTACAGCATTTTCGTTGTAATCAACAGCTTGCGGATAGGCAGCCCCAGACAGTTTCACATCTGAAATCATATAAGACACGACCGACTTCCCATCTACAGTATGATATGGATCGGTCACCTCATACTCTTGACCATCTATCGTAACGAAGAACGTATACTCATGTGTCCCGTGTTCAATTTGATCATACATAAAGACAAACCGTTCATTCTTCTCTTCAGAGACCATCGGATATCGCTCATCGAAAATCGCAAGCTCAACATGGTCAATCGTGTCCATCTGATCTGCTACATATAACTCAGGATCTCGATAGTAGAAGGTGACATCTCCATTTGCTACGACAGGCCCTGTAACTTCTGGTACAGTATGGAATTCGACTTCACCACTTTTCACAACTACCTTTGTAACGGGATCATGACGATTCACTTGAATAAAGCGGTCAACATCACCATCTTTTTCTGCTGTATCCCAATCGTCTGAATCTCTCAAAACAAAGCCAACATGTTGGGCAGCAGCACTTACCTCAATCGTAGCAACAGCTAACTCTCCTAACCAACCGGTAAAATCAATCTGATCATCCTGCTTGCCCGTCCCCCATACCCATAGGTTCCAACCATCATAATCACGCTCTGGGCGATCGTACAAGAATCGAATATATCGTTCTACTGGGACTGTTTCTGTTAAAGAAGCGATCGCCTCTTCTTCACTTGTATAAACGGACGGATCACCTTCTATGAGCCAAGCCTCCACTTCTAGTTCACCATTTGGAATGGAGATCACTCTATTAAGATCCTGCGCCTCCCAATTTCCTTTTCGTGGAATGATCTCAATTTCTTCTTCTGGAAACATATGTGTAGCTGTAGCAAACTGATATTCATCACCATAAGTCGAGTGAAATGGATATGCCGCTGGATCGAAACCACTGTTGTAAATCCACATATCCTCCCAACCTGTTAAATCATTGTTCACTCTATGATAATGAATCGTATACGTATACATTAAATCCGTTAACTCAATTTCTTTCGTCGCTACTTGATCGTCATATTCTGCAGCAACGATGACCGTTGAACCGACTTTTGCATCTTCTTCAATGTGTAAGTTTGCACCACGAAGCTCTACTCCTTCATTCGATTCAACTAATGACCATGTCACTTCGTCTACTTTATTCATCTCTCCATTTGGAGAAATATAAGTAGCACTTAATTCATAGTCACTGCCTACAGACATGAAAGACGCATTTGCTTGGAGGTTTAAACCTGGCACGATTAGAACACTATTTCCATTGCGCTCTTTTTCGTTCAATGGGTCTACAACCCACTCATCATCAATAATAAACTTATATTCATAAATATCTGGTATGAGTGGTTCCGTTCTCGTATGCCACTTCTGCCCATCATATCGCTCCATCTCAATCGCATGGTCCTGCCATTCTGTGAAACTACCAGCGACCTGAACACGTTCCGCCTCCCCGGCGTCCAAGCTAAACTCTACCGATCGATCCTCATAAACTACCGGACTTACCTGAACACTATGAGCGACCATTTGCGGTATGTAGCCGATGAATAGACTTACGACTAGTAAAGCGGCTAACATGACGGACATTGCTTTTTGCAACTGTTTGCTTCTCATCACTTCAAATCATCCTTTCTTTCGCCATTAGTGTGAAAACGTTTGCGCAACTTGATAAAAAAATAATAGCTGTTGCGTATGGCTTTTATTCATTAATTATTTTTTAATGCAAACGCTTTCCTTCGTTTAAAACATACTACGAAACTAGCCAAATTTCAACTACTTTTACTATTTTATGTTACTTTCATCGTAATCTTCCATTACCATACAGCATTAAGAGTATTGAAAAAGCTAAAGGAAAATCAACTTTTTCAATACCCCTCTTATCGATAGAAACAATCCACATAAGCTTTCATACGAGAGGAATGCTCAACTATACTCTTGAAGCACCATGATCTAGCCTACACGTTTGTCGTTTCACTAATTTATGAGGAATAATAACATGCTCAACACCAACTGTTGGATCTTCCAACTGATGCATCAGCAATTCAGTCGCCTTAAAGCCAAGATCATAAATATGAATATCAACCGTTGTCATAGGAGGTGAAGATAGCTCAGAAATCATCACATTATTAAAGCTAACAATCGACATATCATGAGGAACTTTCATATTCATATCCTCTAGCATCCGAATAACTCCAAATGTCATAATATCATCGGCTACAATTAAAGCGGTTGGCGGTTGATCATTCGACATTAACTCAATGACTGCATCCTGCCCACCTTCCTTCAATTCATTATGATACACCTTGTAGCTCTCATTGATTGAAATATTCGCATTCTTCAATGCTTGTTCATAGCCATTCATATGATCGATCGTCACGACAAAATCTAAGTTACCGCCGATGAAGCCAATTTTTTCATGACCTAAAAGAAGTAAATATTCCGTCACAAGCTTGGCCGCTTTGAAATTGTCATTGTTTACATACGTCACAAGACTTTCATCCACTTGATACGGACGACCAATTAAGACAAATGGAAACTTTTGCTCAATCAAAAAGGGCATCACTTTATCATTTACACGAGAGTATAGGAGGACAATCCCATCAACACGACCTCCGAATACCATCTGCTTCACTTCTTCTAAAATTTCTTCCTCCGTGTGACCCGTAGATAAATATAAACCGTATCCCGATTGATACGCTTTCATACTGATGCCACGAATAACTTCAGGGAAAAAGGGATTCTGAAATGAAACTTTAGCTGAATTCGGCATGACAATCCCTATTGTTTTCGTGCTTTTGTTCGCTAAGCTCCTTGCATTGTAGTTAGGGTGGTAGCCTAACTCCTTCATTGCTTCACGGACACGTTCCTTCGTCTTCTCACTAATTCTTGAGCTATTTGCGATAACTCGAGATACCGTGGACGGTGCAACATTAGCCCGTTTAGCGACTTCCTTTATGGTTACCGCCATCGGTATCAACCTCCTTCACATTCAACCATTTGTCATTTATTTTAACGATGTCCCCTTATAAACACAAGAACAAATCGCTTTGCGGTTCTTTGTATTGCTTTTGACGTATCCTAACGATATCAGCTTATAAATTCCTACAATAAATAAATAGCGATAACGGCTTTTCTTACTAGCGTTGTGCGGGGGCGTTACAATGGTTTCAGTTATACTGAAAGTGGGGTTCTTTCAGTATAACGTGTAACATGCGAAGCCAACGCTCTTCTTTGAATGATCCCGCTAGCTGCTTCGGTCCTTCTCACATTTTCTTACTTTTTACAGTCCGTCGCTTCCGCGGTATCGGTCTTTTCTTCATTAAATTGCATGACCCTGGAGGGTAGCACACTCCTCTATGAGAATTCACTTTCATTCTCTTTGATGGAACCTCATTCCGCTATCCCCCCATTATTGGCTTTTTTACGATCTGTTCGGAACCTCATTCCGCTATTTGACCATTTACGCCTCTCTTCACGCTTTTTTTGACGTATTAGCGGAATGACGTTCCACTTCAAACGCAAATAGGCTTATTTCGTCCATTTAACGGAATGACGTTCTGTTTGGCATAAGAAAAACGCGCTAGCGTCTTTTCTTCGAACAAAGGTTAGAACTGTTCTTAGCGAATAACGTGTATCGCACGAAGGCGACTCCACCATGAGTTATGACAAAGGCTAAAAGACTGGGACAAACGTGTTTGAATTAATGAGAATACTATGTTCTCTTGATATACGGATTCTAATTCTAAATACTTTTGTGTCCCAGCCTCCACCCCCTTACTATTCGAAGACTAAAAAAGTTGGTTTGTCCTCTCTATCCTTTAGTCGCTCCAGCTGTTAGTCCTGAAATGAGATAACGTTGCAAGAATAAGAATACGGCTGCAATTGGAATCGCGATCAAGATCGCCCCTGCTGCAAAACGCGTAAAGTTGTTCGCAAATTGGTCATTCACAAAATTGAACAAACCTAGCGCTAACGTGAAATTCTCCGGACTGCGCAAAATAATTCGCGGTAAGATGAAATCCATAAAAGGTGCCATAAAATTAAATAAAGCAACAACAGCTAGAATAGGCTTTGCTAATGGTAGCATAATCGTAAATAAAATCCGAAAATGTCCAGCACCATCAATTTTAGCTGATTCATCTAGTTCACGAGGAATCGTATCAAAGTAGCCTTTTACGAGAAAGGCATTCATCGGAATTGCCCCACCGGCATAAATGATGATCAAACCTGTTAAGGTATCTAATAGATTCACCGTATTAAGGAGAATATACAACGCAACCATCGCCATTAAAACCGGGAACATTTGCAAAAGTAAAAAGGCATATAAGCCGTTTTTCCTTCCGACAAAACGATAGCGTGAAAACGCGTAAGCCGTTAACGAAACGAACACGACCGATAACAACGAAGTCGCTGTTGCGACAATTAGCGTATTTTTGTACCATGTCAAATAATTACTTCGTGGATCAAAGAACAACCACTTATAATGATCAAGTGACCAATTTTCCGGAATCATACTAGCGCCATATAAACTTGTACCTGGATTTAATGAAAGACCTATTGTCCATAGCAACGGATAGCCAATGACGACAAACATCGCGATAATGATCAAGTAAATTCCTGTAAGCTCTAATCTATTTTTCAATTTGCTTGACATTAGATTTCCCCCTCTTCTTTAAAGGAACGCGTACGACGGAACTGGAAGAAAGCAAATGTAGCAACCATTAACCCAATAATAATTGAAATCGCTGCTGCCATATTATAATTCTGTGTTTCAAACGTTAAGCCATACACCCATGAAATTAAGATGTCGGTTCCACCAGCATTTTGCCCTCGCACCGGCGGCCCTCCTTGATTGAATAAGTAAATAATATTAAAGTTATTAAAATTCCCCGCATACTGCATGATTAATAGAGGTGCTGTTGCAAACATCATGTGTGGGAACGTAATATTTAAGAATTTCTGCCAACGAGAAGCTCCGTCCATATCAGCCGCCTCATACCAATCTGAAGATATACTTTGCAACACTCCTGTAAATAAGGCAAATACAAATGGGAAACCGAGCCACGTCTGGATCATAATAAGCGCTGTTTTCGCCCAAAAGGGATCAGACATCCATGGCAAACCAGAGCCGAATAACGGAATTAAAATATCTCGATTGATCGCTCCAAAGTTATCATTAAAAAGCGCCGCAAAAATTAAGATCGTTACAAAGGCCGGAACCGCCCAAGGCAAGATAAATACGGTACGAATCAGACGTTTAAACTTCACACGTGGATCGTTCACAATTAACGCTAAAAATAAAGCAAGCGCAATTTGCAAGGTTGTTGCGAAAAACGTCCAAATTAACGTCCAAGCTAAAACAGAGAAAAACGTATCACGCCAAATCGGCACCTGAATGAGCGCAATAAAGTTCTCAAACCCGACCCAATCAAGAACATTTCGTGGTGGAGCATTATATAAGTTATAGTTTGTAAATGCTAAGAAAAACATAAACAACAACGGAAACACAACAACAAAAATGAGCAGTAAGAGTCCCGGTCCGACAATTAAGTACGGGAATCCCTTATCCCATGCGTTACGAAATCCTTCTCTCAATGTCGTAACAGTCCAACCTTCCTGTATTCTCTTCGCGTCCTTATACGCGTCCATTAAATTCGCCACATAAAACGTCGCAGCAAACCCTGTTAAGATCAAAGCTAATATCCCTTGAGACAGTAGAACACGAGAATCATCAAGTCCAGGGTGAGTCCCAAGAGTAAGCAGTCCCCAATACCCCATTTCTAAAAACCGCATAAATACAATGAAAAAAGCAGCAAAGAGAATAAATAAGATAGAACCTTTAACAAACCTTCGATTATACATTTGTCCGATACCTGGAATAATCGAAAGGAGCGTTGCTACTTTCGAATTATGATGTCGCTGTTCTTTTTCAACAGTCGTTGTTTGATCTTGCTTATTAGCCATTTCAGCTTCCCCCTGCTTAAAAATTGAAGGTTTGTTTTAAAAGGTCAAAATCAACCCTTTAAAACAAACCGAATGCGAGAACGATTCCTTATTCTCCGGCTCCCATTGAAGAAATTTGTAACTCGATATCTTCAACTGCTTCTTCTAATACTTCTCTTACGTCTTCACCTTGTGAAATAAACTCAAAGGCATCAGCCATCGGATCCCAAACTTGAGACATTTCAGGAATGTTCGGCATCGGAATGGCATGCTCAGCTTGCTCTAAAATCGGCGCACGAAACTCATCGTCTATTTCAACATCTGTACGAGCCGGTAATTCACCTGCTGTATCATAATACGTAAATGAATTTTCTGCATTTGTAATAAATAATGCTAAGTCAGTTGCCCACTCCTTATGCTCACTATACTCAGATACTAACCAACCTTTCACACCTGAGAAAGAATGAAGCGCTTGACCTTCCATTGTCGGAAGCGGTGCTACACCAAGGTCATCGCCAAGTGCCCCGCTATAATCAGGAATCGCCCACGGACCTGTTACAACAGCTCCTACTTTGCCATCTTGAAATAAACCATTAATGATATCCATATTAATTCCTTGAGGAATGTACTGATTTTCATACCAAGACTGAATCATTTCAGCACCTTCAATAACTGGATCCGTTGCAAGACCAACATCATCAGCATTTAATGCACCGTCAGCATCCTCGCCAAATACGTAACCACCAGTAGCTGTTAGGAATGGATAGTTAAAGTAGAAATTTCCCGCTTCCATTAAGAAGCCATACTCATCATTGCTGGCATTTGTTAATTGTTCAGCAATTACCATTAAGTCATCCATCGTTTCTGGAACATCTTGTACAAGAGCCTTATTATAAAAGAGTCCATACGTCTCTGTTACAGCCGGAATTCCGTATTGGCCTCCTTCATACGAAAAAGCATCAATTGCACCCTCAGTATAGCCATCCAACTGTTCAGCCGTTAATTCAAGTTCAGCAGCAAGACCTTGCAAATACACTTCCCCTAAACGGTCATGAGGCTGGAAGAAAAGGTCAGGACCTGTACCAGATGGACCATCTAACGACAATGCATCAATTTGCTCTAACATCGAAAACGGAATGATTTCTACTGCAATACCTGTTTCCTCTTCATAGCGTGTCGTAATTTCTTCATAGGCATCTAACTGTGATTCCTCATCATTTACCCACATTTTTAACAATTCAGGTTTATCTGCTGTCGCTTCTTCACCATCACCTGTTGTTTCCTCGCCACTATCCTCTGGTGCTGGAGTTGGTTCCTCATCACGATCAGGACCACAAGCTGCCAGTAAAGCGATCATCGCGACTACTGCAATCATCATCAACCATTTGTTTTTTCGTAACATGTTCGTATCCCCCCAAAATGAATATTTTTTCATAAACTTGCTGTTTTCCCCTTCTCATAAGCCTCATTCAAACATGAGAACCGAGGAAATCAAGCGCAATAAAGAGCAATCGTTTGCACAACGAATAATAAAAAAGAACAACCGTTCATTCCTTGTTAGTGAAAGCGATTGCACTTAATTGGTTACACTTATTATATAGGCATATTATATTATTATCAACACTTTTTTAAAAATTTTTAAACTTCCTATAACAACCTTCAATTATTTTTTTCGACAAAACGTGCAATTTGCGCAAACGCTTGACACTCATTTTTATCATTAGTATGTTTAATAATAAAGGAACCAAACCAAAATCTCTATGAACATGAGTACTATTTTAAGAAAACTGATTAATCTTATATGAGCAGGAGCGTGATTCCATGTTAAAGGAAGCCATTTATCATCGTCCTAAAAATGAATTTGCTTATGCAATTGACGAACGAACGATCCACATTCGTATACGTACGAAGAAAAATGACGTGCAACAAGTCATTCTCGTCCACGGAGATCCTTACGATTATAACGCAAAAGAGAAATGCTGGATTAACAAAGAAAAGGAAATGACTTATAACGGAGATGATGATTTATTTGATTATTGGATCGTTTCCATTGAACCAGAGCATCGGCGACTACGTTATGGCTTTAAGCTAGTGAATAGTCAAGAAGCTTTAGTCTATACAGAAAAAGGTTTTTATCATGAAGCTCCTACAGATTCAAGCTATTATTTTTGCTTTCCATTCTTAAATCTGGTAGACGTTTTCTCAGCGCCAAATTGGGTTAAAAACACAGTATGGTATCAAATCTTCCCTGAAAGATTTGCCAACGGAGATGCTTCGATTAACCCACCAGAAACACTTAGCTGGGGAGGCGAGGAGCCATCAACAACGAATTTCTTTGGTGGTGATTTCCAAGGAGTAATCGATCATCTCGATTATCTTCACGAACTCGGGATAACAGGAATTTATTTCACACCGATCTTTAAAGCGTTTTCGAATCATAAATATGACACAATTGATTATTTAGATATTGACCCTCAATTTGGTGATAAAGACACCTTTAAACGGTTAATCAAAGAATGCCATCAACGCGGGATACGCGTCATGCTAGATGCCGTTTTTAACCATAGCGGCTTCTATTTCCCACCGTTTCAAGATGTACTTGAAAAAGGAGAAGCTTCACAATACAAAGATTGGTTTCATATTCACGAGTTTCCAGTCCAAGCTACTGATCCTGCAAATTATGATACTTTCGCCTACGTTCCATCTATGCCTAAGCTCAATACTGAAAATAAAGATGTAAAGGATTATTTACTAAAGGTCGCTCGTTACTGGGTTGAGGAGTTTGATATCGATGGGTGGCGGCTTGATGTGGCCAACGAAGTCGATCATGCCTTTTGGCGCGACTTCCGCAAAGAGGTTCGAGCCATCAAGCCTGATCTTTATATACTAGGTGAAATTTGGCACGATTCGATGCCATGGCTCCAAGGTGATCAATTTGATGCTGTTATGAATTACCGTTTCACATCAGCGATCATCGACTATTTTGCTCACCAAACCATTGATGGAAAACAGCTTATACATTCGATCAACGCTGTCCGCAATTCGTATCCAGAGACTGTCAATGACGTCCAATTCAATTTACTTGGCAGCCATGATACACCAAGGATTTTAACCGTAAGTAATGGAAATAAATCACTCGTCAAGCTACAAATGATCCTCCTCTTTTCGATGGCGGGTACACCATGCATTTATTATGGTGATGAAATTGCAATGACAGGCGATCAAGACCCAGGCTGTAGGAAATGTATGCAGTGGGCGGAAGCAGAACAGGATCAAGACATGCTTACGTTTATGAAAACATTAATTTCATTTCGTAAAGAACACGAAGCATTCCGTAGCAACGAAGGTCTGCGTTTTTATACAGAGGCTGCGAAGCGAGATGTCATTGTTTACGAGAAACAGAATCTACTTTTTATCTTAAATCGACAGGAACGAGCAATATCTATTCCGATCCCGTCACATTGCAACAGTCAAAACGCAATCGATTTATGGACAAATGAGCAGATTTTATTAGGTGAAACGGTTACGGTAGACAAATTAGGTTGTGCCATTTACCAATTAACTACTTAAATCTGTGAGGATCGACTGCTTGTTGTAATCATTTTTTTGCGCATGGTATCCTTGTTCTGTCGCTTTTGCGGAATGAGGATTCCTTTTTTTTACCACGAGGTTTCTCATTCCTCTATTTGCTCGATTTCACCATGCTCTGCCTCTTTGTGGCATCCTTGTTCCTCTATTCCCTCTTTCCCTCAGGTGTTTTGACTCTTTTCAGGCGAATAGCAGAACCTCGATTACAGGACAATCCTTTTTCTTCTCGTTCCACCTCTTTTGCGGAATGAGGATTCCCTATCATTTTAATGACTAATCAAATCTCTACCTCGCCACAGTCATCGATGAGACCTTCCTAGCACCAACTTCCCTCAACAGTCGGGCTACTTGCCTTACCGTCGTACCTGTCGTATAAATATCATCAACGAGGACAATCGACCGCCCGCGCACTAACTCAATCCCATGCTCATTCAAGCGAAAAGGCTGATCAGCCACTTGCGAAATTCGCTGTTTACGGTTTTTCTTACTCTGCTTTTCACCTTCTACACGAGCTAACACATCGTAATCCTCTGCCCACCCTTCCATTAACAACGAAGCTTGATTGAAGCCTCTTGCTCTCAACCGTTTCTCGCTTAACGGAACAGGAATAACTAAATCCCCTTGAAAGAAATGACGATACATAACAGAAAGCTGCTTCGCAAAATAAGAAGCGACAATCGCATCCCCGCGAAATTTATACACAGCTAGCCATTCCTTCAAAAATGCATTATATTCGTACAGTGAGCGATTTATCGCGAGCATTCCCTTCGTATATTCCTGCTGCTCCCAGCGCCAGCAGTCAAGACAGACACCATCCTTTTGATATTGTATGTTCATATGTCTACTACACGTTGAACAACACCCTTCCCCTCCAAGCGTCACTAACTGCTCCGCACACATAGGACAAAGGGGCTCTTCTTCCCTTAATAACAAAACACTTTCCCAACTCGGCAACGAAAAAAAACACTCATGACAGCTTAAACAACGCATTAAAACCCTCCCTCTCTATTCATCAATTCAATATGTTGATAAGCAAGTCTCATTTCCTTTGAAATGCCATAATGAAAAAACATCACATCTCCAGCCGGGTAATCATGATGACGACCAACCCTTCCGGCAATCTGGACAAGCGCTGCCTCTGTAAAAACATCCTGCTCTGCACCGACGATCCCAACTTGAACATCTGTAAAAGTCACACCCCGTTCTAAAATAGTCGTTGTTACTAAAATCGGAATTTGCTGCTGACGGAATGCTTGAATATGCGGGTGGCGTTTCGTTTCTTTTGCATGTACGTTTTCATGCTTAAAGGAATGGCTTTGTAAAACACGTGAGAGGGAGTGTAACATTCGAACAGAGGAGACAAACAGGAGAATGGGCTTCTTTTCTTTCTGCATTTTCTCAAGCCATTTCGTTATACATTGTGGGAGCTGACCTTTTTCGATTTTCTTTTGCCAATTCCCACACCATGTAAATTGTGGCAAGGGCAATGGATGACCATGATATCGTTTCGGAATGTTGATTCGTTCAATATGAGGGGAATGAGTCCATTCTCGACTCGGCGTGGCACTTAAATAAACGAGGGAGGCGTCTTCTCTTTTCGCTGCTTGGATTGCATAACGAAGACTCTGATCGTAGGAAAATGGAAAGGCATCGACCTCATCTACAACAATCCAATCAAACGCATCGTAAAACCGCATCACTTGATGAGTCGTCGCTAGTACAAACTGCGCTCCATCCTTTCGATCTCGACTTCCACCATATAGGGCCGATATCGTTACGTTCGGAAAACTTTTTTGAAAACGCGGTAAGAGCTCCTTCACGACATCTGTCCGCGGTGTCGCAACAAGCACTCGCTTTCCGAGTACAAGCGCACGTTCTATCCCTTTAAAGATGACCTCAGTCTTGCCTGATCCGCACACCGCCCAGACGAGCATTTCTTTTTTCTCAATCACGGTTTGTTCGACCGCATCGGAAGCACGTTGCTGTGCTGGTGATAACGTCCCAGACCATTCCATTGGTTTCTCAAGCTTCGGATATACAGGACTTGATCCATTCCAACGATAAAGCGATTCACATTCACTTATCTTCCCTAGAAGCAAACAATGGCGACAATACGTGCAGCTTCTTTCACATTTCACACAATGATGCCGAGCAAACAGATGCGACTCTTGATTTCCACAACGCCGACATGTCAACGCAACGTCATGCAGCAACGCTTTCTCTTTAATGATCGCTCCTTTTTCTATTAAGCTTTCAAGCTCGTCATCCTCCAAGCGAATTTCAGAGCGTAATAGCCGTCTTCCGATTAGACTTTTCAAATTTGTTTCACCTGCTTTCATAATAATTAGTGAATCAGGTAGGTAATAGGTTTCGGTCATATGATTGGAGGCTATGTTTGCTCAAAGAATCATTTTAAATTTAGGATACGAGAGTATTTTCTTTGAATTCTATCCGTCTTATTTTCAGTAAATATTGAACTCATTAAGAGAAGAGGGTCCTTCTGCCATACTTATCAATTTTTATTTTCAAAAAAGCTGTCCTACCCCATGATAGAACAGCCTCTTTGCTGATTAATTAAATTTATTCCAAGTCACACCTAAGCTCCCTGCCCCTAAGTGAGTCCCAATCACTGGACCGAAGTAGCTGATGGACACCGTCGCACTCGGGTGAGTCTCTCGAATGGTCTCTGCTAGCTCTTCTGCTCCATCTTCACGATTCGCGTGAATGACGGTCACATCAAGAGGAGAGCCTTTCGATGCATCTTCAGCTAATAGTTGCAAAATACGGGCAAGCGCCTTCTTTTCTGTACGAACCTTCTCAAATGGGACGATACGCCCATTTTCAAAATGAAGGATTGGTTTAATCTTTAATAGATTACCAACAACGAGCTGCGCGGCATTTAAACGCCCGCCACGATGAAGATGATTCAAGTTATCGACCATAAAGTACGCTCGACACGTCTTCTTAAGCGACTGTAAATAATCAATAATGGTCGTACCATCTGTCCCTTCGTTCGCTAGCTTCGCTGCCTCTAGGACGTAATAAGCTTGAGGAGCACAGCTAATCTCTGAATCGAAACCGAGTACTTCAATCCCATTTACCATAGTAGCCGCCGTTTGAGACGTTTGATACGTACCACTAATTTTACTAGAAAGATGAATCGAAATCACTTGCTCATAGCCTTCACTCTTTAAACGTTCAAACAAGGTAACAAAATCACCTACAGCTGGTTGTGACGTCGTTGGAAGCTGTTCTGATGTAGCAATCTTCTTATAAAAATCATCTGTCGATAAATCCAATTCCTCACGAAAGGCTTCCTCTCCAAACACTACACTAAGGGGAACCATTTCAATTTCTAGTTGCTTTCTTATTTCCGCGCTTAAGTAAGCTGTACTATCCGTGACTATGGCAACTTTTTTCTCCATTTACATGTTCCTCACTTTTCTAATCTGATATAACCAACCTACTGTACATACTACTAGGAAATAAGAAACCTTTCAATCAATCAATGATAGCGATTTATCTTACAAGAACATAGCCCTTTTTAATAGCCTCCACAACAGCTTGCGTACGATCGTTCACACTCATCTTTTGTAGAATATTACTTACGTGATTCTTAACCGTTTTCTCACTAATGTAAAGCGATTCACCAATAGCGCGATTACTCTTTCCATCTGTCATTAACTGAAGAACTTCACATTCACGACGTGTTAAGAGATGGAGTGGCTTTTGATATTCCACTTCACGGAAGCCAACCGCACCTAATTGTTCTTCATCCTCATTAGCAAGACGGCGATACTCATTAATTAGATTATGCGTCACCTTCGGATGAATATAAGCTCCACCAGAAGCAACGACTTTTACCGCTTCGACCAAAGCATCCGAATCCATTTCTTTTAATAAATAGCCTGTCGCTCCTGTTTTCAATACATGATTCACATATGATTCATCGTCATGAATCGATAGAATTAATACTTTTACATCAGGGAAGCGTTCAATTAACTCTTTTGTCGCTTCAACACCATTCATATTTGGCATGTTAATATCCATCAAGATCACATCAGGCTCAAATGTCTCAACTAAATGAACCGCTTGCGATCCATCTTGTCCATCTGCAACAATCTCGATGTCGTTCTCCATTGCTAGTATTCTCTTTACACCTTCACGAAACAACTGATGATCATCAATTATGACTAATCTTATTTTTTCGTTCAATCCTCTCACCTCATCGTTTTACTTTGTCTATAACTCTTTCATTTTCAAAATACCGGTTAATGTTTCATACTTTTCATCAAAAGGAATTGATCCTTTCTTATCAAACATTACTTAAAGGAATCCCAATTACAATCGCTGTTCCATACTTAGGCTTTGAATGGATTGTTAATTGCCCCGATAACATGTTAACTCTTTCTTTCATGCCCATTAAGCCGAATGACCCCACTTTTTTCTCTGAAGGATCAAACCCTTTGCCATCGTCCTTTATAACTATTATAACTTTAGTCGGCTTATATTCAATTTTTACCTCAATATTTGTCGGCTCTGCATGTTTATAGGCATTTTGGACTGCTTCTTGTACAAGACGAAACGCTGCGATTTCCATTTTTTGAGGAAGTCTAATGATATGTCCCATTTGATAAAAGTCAGTGTTTATAAGGTGATGATCTTGAAAGGTTTTAAGATATTTCTTTAAAGTTGGAATTAAACCAAGATCATCAAGCGCCATCGGCCTTAAATCATAGATAATTCTCCTCACTTCCGCAAGGGAAGATTTTACCATCATCCTTAGGTCTTTTATCTCATTAAGTGCTTGATCAATTCCTTGCTCTCGATAAATTCGGTCTATTAGATCAGATCGTAAAAGCACGTTTGCCATCATTTGTGCCGGCCCATCATGAATTTCTCGCGATAACTTCTTACGCTCAGCCTCTTGTGCTTCAATAATTTTTAGCCCAAATTGCTGCTTCTCCTTCGCATCTTCTAGGACATCGTTAATATTTTTTAAATCGTTGGAAAGAAAGTTATACACGACAGACATCTGACTTGTAAGCTGTTCCGCCCGTTCTACAGTAGATTCCAAATCAATAAGTCGACGTTCAATTCGGTCTCGTCTATCACGGAGTTGCTTTTCCTCTTGCTCAAGAACGGCCAATTTAATTTGATACTCATTCGCTTGTTCATATGCGGAGCGAATTTCATCACTCGAGTGCTTGGAGAAATTTTTACTAACCTCCATTAAGCGATTTCGAGCTAAGCGAGCGTGTAAGCTCATCTGATCTGCTTGATCGATAACGGAACCTACCTTTAGTCTTACGTCCTTCAGTTCTTCCTTCAAAGCCGTATATTCATGTCGAGATTGTTCACTAATTTCAAAAATTTTTTCCCGACTCTCATCCACTGTTTCTAACGTCTTGTCTAATATCGAGTCAAGGGACTTATCTGTCGCCAAATTAATCAACCCTTCTTCATACACATTGTTTCCAAACATCGTATTTCACCACATTTGTTCTATTGTCTAGTCACTTACTATAGCGTTAGTTGAAATGTTTGCGATTATCCAAGCATTTCGCTATTCTTATAGTACAACAAATTTCGGCAAAAGAGTCGAATTTCTTCATATTTAAAGGGTAGTTTATGAACGACAACCCTACTTTAACAAAACTACATTACATTCGCATAACTGAGATTTGTAAAACTATCAAAAAGAGAGGAGAATTACTGTGTTATCTACATATAAAACGGTCAAAGAAACCAACTCTCATGAAATCATCATTCAAAAATCTCGTTTTATCGCTCATTTAAGTCGTTCTGAAAACGAGTCTGAAGCTCAACAGTTTATTGACCGAATCAAGAAAGAGCATTGGAATGCGACCCACAATTGCTCTGCATATGTAATTGGCGAACGCAATGAAGTCCAAAAAGCAAACGATGATGGTGAACCTAGCGGTACAGCAGGTGTGCCGATGTTAGAAGTATTAAAAAAACGTGAGCTAAAGGACACCGTCGTCGTTGTAACACGCTATTTCGGTGGTATTAAGCTAGGTGCTGGCGGTCTTATCCGCGCTTATGGTAGCGCAGTTAGTGAAGGGCTAAACAATATAGGTATTGTCAAGAGAACGTTAATGTCCATTATCCATACAGAAATCGACTACCATTGGCTCGGTAAAGTTGAGCATGCTTTACGCGAATCACCATATGAACTTAAAAAGACTGATTACCTAGAGCAAGTTGATATTCAAACCTATGTACCCATCGAGCAAACGACAGATTTCCAAGAATGGGTCACTAACTTAACAAATGGACAAGCAACAACGAAAGTAGGTAAGCAAGCCTATCTCGAATCGGTTATTACTAAATAGTTCACCTAAGAAAAACGCGACAGCGTCTTTTTATAAAATGCTGCGTCGTGCTCAGTCGTACAATAGGTTGAAGGATTCTGAAGTGGGATTCTTTCAGAATAACTTGTAACGAACGGAGCCGATGCACATTACTGAGTCTGCTTTCGTCTTCTTGATTCCCCCACAGTACTTCTAAGAATATTATACTTTTTTATCTTTTTAATAAAACAAATTTTGCTAAGATTTGCCTTTTTCTCTCTCTATCTTATTATCTAACATAATCATTATTCTAGCAACAGAAATAGTAAGAAAGCCACTCTTTCATTTAACTCTTTACGTAGTCAATCAAGAATAACCATAATTGTCTGCACTCTTTAGTGAATATCATATGATTAATCCTTTACTCTTTCGTCATTTTTAGATAAGATATCGTTGTATGTCTTAGAAAACTACTAATCTATATAAAAAGTGAGGCTTTTCATGGAAAATAGAAGTCTAAATCAAAAGAATAAGAAGAAGTCTTGGATTGTGAAGTCTCTTATCATATTTAGCATTGCATGTCTAGCTATATTAGGAGCTACTACTGGTTACTTTATTCATAAAATCAACAATGTAACAGCCGGATCTCAACAAGAATTAATCCGCGGTGAAAAATCAGAGCTTCGAGAAGACGCTGTAAACCCACATGACGACAATATGTCCATTTTACTTCTCGGTGTTGATACCCGTCCAGGTGAATCGAACGGACGCACTGATGCAATATTAATTGCTACATTGAACCAAGAGGAGCAATCTATTATCTTAACAAGTATTCCGCGAGATTCACGTGTTGAAATCGCTGGTCGAGGAGCACTAGACAAAATCAACCATGCTCATGCGTTTGGTGGCATTGATATGACAATTGATACCGTCGAACAGCTGCTTGATATTCCGATTGATTATTTTGCTCGAATCAATTTCCAAGCCTTTATTGATGTTGTTGATGCCATTGATGGAGTTGAAATAGAGGTGCCTTTCAACTTCGAAGAGAAGGATATGAATAACGATTGGATTCAATTCACTGAAGGAATGCAGCATTTAAATGGAGAGGAAGCACTCGCCTATACAAGGATGCGTAAGCACCCTCAAGGTGGTGGCGACATCGGACGAGGCCAAAGACAACAGCAAGTGCTAGAAGCGATCATTGAAAAAGGGACTTCCTTTTCATCGATTGCACGATTTGATAACGTTATCGATGCGATTGGTGAAAATTTAATTACAAACCTATCGTTTGGTGACCTCGTCTCCCTTCATTCTTATGCAGGAAACTTAAATAACATCGAGCAACTACAGCTAGGTGGAACCGATCTTATGTTAGATGGTATTTATTATTACGAAGTTGATAACGAATCACTTTTAGACATCAGAATTCAACTGAAGCAGCATTTAGACATTGACTTAACAAATGAGGAGCAACAGCATCTATTCATGGTAGAGAGCATTGAACATGATACTACAGAAGTTACTGAACCTCAACAATAAGAAAAATTAAAACAAGGCAGCGTAACTGTCTTGTTTTTTAATTCCCTTTCATATTTGCAATTCTTTTCACAAATTGCAAAAGAGGTTTCCGGTCTCCCATTAAACCAATACATTCCGCGTACAATTCAATCACCATAATAAGAATAGCCAATAATAAATAAGAAACCCATAATGTCGTCGTCGTAAAGACGATCGCGACAACTCCAAACAAAAGACTAAAAAGGTAGACAATCAGTACCGTTTTACGATGACTATACCCCAAAGCCAATAAACAATGGTGCAAATGGCCTTTATCTGGTGTCATCATGCTTTGTTTATTTAATATCCTTCTGACAATAGCAAATAGTGTATCAGAGATCGGTACAGCTAAAATGACAATCGGTAGCACTAAACTAAAAACCGTCACACTTTTAAAAAAACCAACTAATGAAATAACTGAAATGGCATATCCTAAAAATAGAGAGCCTGTATCCCCCATAAAAATAGAAGCGGGATACACATTAAAAAATAAAAAGCCAATAATACTTCCGATAAATACAATCGCTATTGATAAAACAAATAAGGACGACGCACCTAGATCGAATAAAGACATGACAAGAATCGTCATAAACGCAATTACGACAACACCACCAGCCAATCCGTCTAATCCATCGATAAAATTAATCGAGTTCGTTATACCAACAATCCAGACGATTGCTAGGACATAACCGATAACACCTAATTTAACCTCCCCTAAAAATGGTAGCGTCATATAAGGAATATTCAAACCAGATAAAACAACGATCGCAGCAGCTACTAACTGCCATATAAGCTTTGTTTTTGCTGTAAGTGTATATCTATCATCCATAATTCCAATTAAAACGATCACACTAGCTCCTATGGCAATACTCAAAAAATGCTCGTGCTCTGGCCTTATAATAAGTAAACCTGCCATGACCCCGAGAACAATCGCAACCCCACCTAAGCGCGGCATCTCATATTGATGCACCTTCCTCGCACCCACCTTATCAACAAACCCATAGCGCCTCGAAAAAGCCCGAACAGCCGGAACGGCACAGGCCGAAACAGACAAAGAAACTAAAAATGCAAATAAATAAATGAGCAACGATTAAAAACCTCCCAACACTCCCATCGAGCTACAGCTTTATGAGTAGTATTTACAAAGAGAGGTGAGGGTAAACAGGTATCACTATAAAAAAGACCTTACACGATCATTCGCATAAGGTCCGTTCTCATAATGAAATTCATTAACGTATACCACTTTTCATCATTGAAATCTTCTTCTCAATTGTTTTCTGCTTATCCTGTTGTCCCTCTGCCTGTGATTTATTTAGAACAACTAAGATCGTTCTAAACAATAAGACAATATCTAACCAAATGGAGTAATGACGAATGTAATATAAATCAAACTTCAATTTACTATCAGCACTCGTCGTATAATAACCAAACACTTGCGCAAAACCAGTAATCCCTGGCTTAACAGCACCACGATAGTAGAACCATTTGTTTTCTTTTTCAAACTTCTTCGCAAAATATTCTCGTTCAGGCCTTGGCCCTACTAAAGACATACTCCCCTTTAAAACATTTAGAAGCTGAGGCAGCTCATCGATTCGAGTCTTACGAATAAATGCTCCTACTTTTGTAATACGGCTATCTGAAGATTTTGCCAAAACCGGCCCCGTCTTCGCTTCTGCATCAACAATCATCGAACGAAACTTTAATATTTGAAATGGCTTATTATGCTTCCCAACTCGCTCCTGTTTAAAAAAGACCGGTCCACGATCCTCTAATTTAATCGCAATCGCTGTTGCAACCATAATCGGCGCTGAAAGAAGTAGTAAACACGCTGACACGATAACATCAAGTAAACGTTTCGCAAGCATTTGTCCACTCGAAAGAGTAAACGGCTTAACCTCAAGCACCATCGTATCACCAAGTGTCGTAAATGACGTTTTCATAATAAACAATTCATTTGTATTCGGGATCATATAAGCAAGCTGCTTTTGTTTCATTGCATAATATAAGATATCATTTTTCTTACGCTCAGTCATCGTCGATCCAATAAAGACGAGTTCATATGGCTTCATTTTCATTTTAATATCTTTCATCAGTAAATCCTTATTCAACCATGAAACGTCATCTTTTCTCTTAATCACCTTTGAGTCTAATAGATTCTCTCTAATAAGGTCTAGCTCACTTTCGTCTCCTATAAAAAGAACGTTTTGACTCATTACCTTACAGGCAATTCTCACATACATGCTCTTCCAGAAAAACCACATCACAAACATGAATGAATGTGATAGGAAGATAACCGATCTCGGTAATGAAAACTCACGGAACAAAAAGGATGCCGCAATTGTCAAAACCATAATTCCTAACGAGACGACAAGCAGCTTACGAAAAATCTCTGTATAGTCTCGCTTCACGAGCCGGTCAAGCTCAAATATATAAATAAACAACACAGCCATTAACAATATCCAAGGCATAATACTAACAAGCGCCTCAATATTCCGTGGTTCAATTAATGTATGGTAAGATGCCAGCTTAAAAGCAGCTAAATACGCAAGCATTAGAAGGGATAGATCAATCAGGATAATAAATAAACGCGACGTGCGTTTCGGAAACATATTCGACATCGATCTCTCCCCTTTTTAATAATGATTGATTTCTTTTTCATTTTATCATGTAACCCAATCAAGTGGGGGCATATGCATAGAATTCATTAACTTTACACAAAAAGAGATGAATGATTACGAAATTACCTGTAACATCATAACATACATTCCATTACAGCGCCATAACTTATGTCGAATACTAAAATACCGTATACCTAACTTGTTCACAAAAGTTCAACTTATTAGCCAAACCAAACACATCAGTTAGCGTAGCATTTACGATGCATAAAATTCGTTTAGTACACTACACTCGAATCCATTGAATACTATAGATGTATCCTCTTATTCTTCTCAAATCCATTTAATATGTCGAACAAAAAAGCCTAGGAAATGATCCTAGACTTTTAGCTTCATAGATTAACGATATTGCACAACGTCAAAATGTAACCGCGGGTTCTCTAATTGATTGTACATATTTTTGATTGTTGACACTTGTTTTGTTGCCCATTGAATATCTGTAGCGTATTGATGATTCCCAGGACGAGCTGGATTCCATCTCATCTTGTAAAGAGTATTCTGTTGATCTCCATTATGAACATAACGTTCTCCTATGAACTTCGCTCCACCTACAATAGCGGCTTCAGGAGTAAACCAGCCTGCTCTATAAGCATATTCCGAACCAGACTTCACAGCAGTCCCATCATATGCACCAATTCCAAACATATTATACGTTTTACGAATATTCCTTAAACTACCACGATTGGAACTAGTAACCATTACGGCATTTCCTGAAGAATTCAAACCGACTTCCACTCCATTTGCAAGTGGAGAACCACCGTGACCTGTTTCAAGTAATGCATGAGAAATTAAATAAACTTCATTTAATTTATGTTCTTTACCTGCATCTATAAACGCTTGTCCTTGACCGTCAAGAATCCCCTTACCACTAAGCAACCGATTAATTTGTGATGCAGATACACCTACACTAGATGATAGCAGAAGGTGTTGAAATTTATCGTTTTGATCCGGATCTAAGAAACGTCGTACATCCTCACGTTTCGCATTTCTCCAAGTGTCATAGCGAACCTCATGCCAAGAATTGCCTAGATTCACAACATTCAAAGTACGTCCATTAGAGGCTACTCCATAACTATGACTATTAGCAGTAGCTCTTTCCCTCACATTTACATTTGCAGTAGTCCTAGCCGTATAACCAGCTAAAGAACTATGTACATATAGCGTTTGTCCATTGTACCTAATCTCATACCATTGAGTATTCCCAGATACGGAAGATCCATTAACAGTTCCTCTAATTTCTACACTTGTATTACGTGATACAGTGGCTGACACACTTGATGTTGTATTAGGACCTGTACGTAAGTTCACTCCATCTCCGGTAATCGTACCGGCTACATTAACATAGCTCGCACTTACAAAAGCTGTATCATTCCGATATAAATCAGATTGAGGACTGCGATTCATTTGTGTGTTAAGTGCTTGATTTAATGTTACGTTAGCTTGGTAGTAAGTTGTAATTTCTTGACCAGCCACTTCTTCTAATTTATCAAGAGTAGCTTTATTTGCTATCCCTGTTGGCTCTAAACCATATTCTTCTTGAAAAGCTTTCAAGCGCGCTTCAGTTAAAGGGCCAAAATACGTCGTCGTATCTCCAGGTACTGTAAAACCTGCTCTTCCAAGTTGGATTTTGATTTCTCGAACATCCTCATGGTACATTCCTTTTTGTAGAGGACGTGTTGCAAGGTCTTTTAGTAAATCTTGTGTTCTTTTATCGGCAACCCCTGTTTTAGGCAAATCATTCGCTGCTTGAAATTCTCTTACTTGTTCTGTAGTAGCCGGACCATAATTTTGATTGGGATTATTTGATACTGTGAAACCCATAATAGCTAAATGTTCTTTTAATGTAATAACATCACGATGCCTAGTCCCATTGTAAAATGCACCTGCTATTACCTCATTGATTTTGTTGATAGTTGTGTTATTAGCAATTCCATTGACTGATAACCCATATGCTTCTTGAAACTCTCTTACACTACGTTCTGTAAGTGGACCATAATACGTCGTTGTATCTCCTGGAACCGGAAAGCCTAGCTTACCAAGATTAATCTTAATCTCTCTTACATTTTCATGATACATACCATTTTGTAACGGTCGGGTAGCAAGTTCATCTAACAGTTCTACAGTTTCTTTATTTGCTATTCCCGTTACATTAAGTCCATACGCATCTTGAAACCCTCTTACTTTGCGGGTTGTTATAGGGCCATAGTTTCCATTCGGGTTGTCAGAAACACGGAAGCCCATAATAGCTAAATTTTCCTTAAGTTTAATAACTTCTTCTCGAGTCATAGATGCAATTGGATCATTTTCGATTAACTCTATTAATTTATTTAACGTCTCTGATCCTGCAATTCCATCAACAGTCAGTCCGTTCGCTTCTTGAAAAGATTTTACTCGTGATTCTGTTAACGGACCAAAATATGTGGTCGTATCTCCCGGTACAGTATAGCCAACCTTGCCCAAGTCAATTTTCAACTGAACAACGTCTTCTCGATACATCCCTTTCCTTAATGGACCTGCTGCGACTTCCTCTAATAATTGAATAGTAGTACTATTTGCAATTCCTGTTGCTGGCAATCCATAAGCTTCTTGAAACTCTCTTACTCTTTGAGTAGTAATAGGTCCATATGCTCCATTTGGATTATCAGACACTTTAAAACCCATTATTTGCAGATTTTTCTTTAAATTTATCACTTCTTGAGTCGATAAACTATCCGTATTACTATCATCTAAAAAGTCTGCTAGCTTTCTGAGGGTTTCTGAACCAGCAATTCCATCAGCAGTTATTCCAACTGATTGTTGGAATGCTTTAACTCGCGATTCAGTTAATGGGCCATAATACGTCGTTGTATCTCCTGGAACAACAAATCCAGCATTACCTAAGTCAACTTTCAACTTAATAACGTCTTCTCGATACATCCCTTTTCTTAACGGGCCTGTTGCCAACTGCTCTAGCAAGTTAAATGTTTCATCATCTGTAATCCCGGTTATAGATAGATTAAATTCCTCTTGGAATTCTCTAACTTTTTGAGTTGTTAATGGACCGTAATTTTCATTAGGATTATTTGAAACTTTAAAACCCATTATTTGCAAATGAATTTTAATATCAATTACTTTCGGATCAGACATACCTGATTGAAAATAAACTTCATTTTGTTGGCTGGCTGAAATGCTAGAGGATGTAATTTGTAACTCCTCTTCTTCCTCACTAATCACTTCTTCTTTTGACTCAATTGTATTTGCTTCATCAAGAATGAAGAAATACAATTGCTCATCAACATCACCTGTCACATCTAAATCTAGTAATTGTTGGTGGGTTTTGATAGTCTCTTCTGTTTCTTTATCAAATTGCTCATCCATATTCTCAAAGCTATAGCCTAAAACTGATAACGCTTCTTTCAGATCAACTACTTTTTCACTCTCAGTTCCAAGCTCCAATAAAAAAAGAACTTCTTTTTCCTCAATTGAGGTCACTTCAGCAAGACTGGTAGTAATCGGTACGAATATGACTATAGTTGCAGTTACTCCACATAAAAAAGAGTGTCTTGTCCGTTTTAACATGTACAAACTCCTTTCAAATCTAAAAAACTTTCAAAGCCCTATGTATAAATAACCACAAATAATGCAATAAGTAAATACCTATTTAAAAACTTAATATGTAAATTTAGACATAGAAAGGTCTATAGAATCACAAAATGTAAAAAGGTATATTCGTAGTAAAATATACCTTGCTTTAAATTATACTATATCAAAACCAATTTTTTTTGATTTTTTTGGAATTAATAAATTTCCTTTTTGTATTTTTATTTTTCTACTACTGCTATTTATTAATTGCTCTAAAGCTTCTTCGAATTTCAAGATTTCAAATTTCCTACCAGAAGCAAGTAAAACAATATCATTTTCTTTCCCCTCTTTGACGTATCCACAAATATTATTTTGGATAGCTTTTCTTCTAATTTTATTTTTTAATCTTTTTACATATTTACCATTAAGATAATATTTTTTAGTGAAGATATTATAATTAGGTATATTCGGTACAAAAGCCTCTTTTACAAAGCCACTATCTAACATCGTATAAATACTTTTAAAGTCAAAATGAAACTTCTCATTTCGTTGATCTATTGTTTCAGGAAAATAGTAATCAATAATATCTTTAGGTAAATCTCTTGCTTTCCCTTCAAGTGGGTATAAGTGCATAGCAATTTGCGGTCTAGAATTTACCTCATTAATAAAACAAGTCCCCTTTTCATCATCAACAATCATATCAACAGAACCTACTTTTAATCCTTCAATACTTCTTACCGCATTGATTGCGTATTGTTTAAATGTTGGATTAATAGTATCTGTCACATCAACCGGTTCTCTTTCTTTTACATATGACCCTTGTGCTCTTAAAAAAATCCGTTTACCTTTTTCAATTTTACTTTTTAATGTCAAACCTTGCTTATTCAAGAAATCAATCATATCATCATTCATTTGAATTTTTCGTGCATTACTCACATGACGAGGATCACTTTTCTTAATTTGATTTTTTCTTTCTACTAATTCTGTTATTGTACTTTTCCCATCCCCAATAACATTGGCAGATAAAAATTTCACAACACCTGATACTTTATTACCAACAACGTAGACACGATGATCCAACCCTGTTATGTATCTCTCTATCACAATGTCATAAACTTGGTACTCGTTTATAATATGATCAATGGCCTGTTCGACTTCTTCCACTGATTGTAGGTTTGTTGCGACGCCTCTTCCACTAGAAAGATTTGTCGGTTTTACAACAATTGGGAAACCTAACTTATTAGCGTAATCTTTCATTTCATCCTTTGTATGATCTTTTCCAAATACATTCCCTTCTGGTACAGGTATATGATTCTCCCTTAGGATATTATACGTTTTACCTTTATCTTGACAATCATCAATAGCCTGTTTTGATACTAGATCTCCTCGACTAACCTTAAAATGATGCTCTCTTTCTCCGTTAGACAATGAAAACGAGAGCGAATGATTAAATGCATTTGCTCCTCGTTTTCTGCTGATAAATTTTAGCGAAAGCCCTCTTCTCCAACCCTCTAAAGCAATTGCATATATATCGAATTTATAAGAAGTTACATCAGGTGGTAAGGAATATTGTAAATGTGGTAGCCAATTATCGTTGTTTACTTTCATTTCAAGCATGATCGTTCACCTCATTGATAAATTCATTTTATTTTAAACAAGCTTATAACTTGATCCTAATTTAATTTGTTGAGCCCTCACATCTAACCCCATCCATTCACTTGCTAACCTTGAAAATCGCTTTTCATCACCAGTTGTATAGAATTCATATACGGGGTTGTCACTCTTTTCCCTAAGCCCTTTATGATAGAGTATGCTACTCACTTCACGAGCTGTTTCATCTCCTGATGATATAAGTACTACTTGATCCCCTACAACTTCTTGAATAGCACCTTTTAATAACGGATAATGTGTGCAGCCTAATATCATCGTATCAAACAAATAGTTTTGTAATTCTTGTAAAGTGCTTCTTACAACTTCATACGCTACTTCTGTATCATAAATCCCCTGCTCTACTAAAGGAACAAAAGGCGTGCAAGCTAAACTTGCAACTTCCACTTCACTATCTATTGCCAATAATGCTTTTTCATATGCTGCACTACTGATAGTACCTTCAGTTCCTATTACAGAAATTTTTTTATTATTTGTCACTTTTAATGCACTAATAGCTCCTGGTTGCACTACTCCTATTACAGGTATAGTAAGTTCTCTCTTAACTTCCTCTAATACAACAGCTGCAGCAGTATTACAGGCTATCACTAACAACTTTACATCTTTTATTAACAGTTGATCAATCATTTCCCATGTAAATTTTCTTACTTCTTCAGATGTACGAGGACCATATGGACACCTTAGGGAATCACCTATATATATGATCCCCTCTTTAGGTAGTTGTCTCATTAATTCACTCGCTACTGTTAATCCTCCTAAACCAGAATCAATTACCCCAATAGCCTTATTCAAACGATTTACCTCTTCTTCCATTATTTTACTTAAAATACTTTTACTTTTACTTTTCTTTTTATTTTTCCGAATTTTCTAAAAGGCATTGCAAACTTCCACGATGTACTTCTTTTCATTTTTTTGTTTTCTTTTTCTAATTGATCTATTTCTTTATTTATATCCTTTAAATCACGTTCTAAACGTTTTAACGCTGATTCCACTGACTTAAGCTTATTTACATTAAATTCCTCACTTATTTCAAAGCCAATTTTAATATGTTCCTTCAAAATTTCTTCTTTTACATTAGTAACTTTTGCTAGTTTTTTATTGCTGGTAATAACATCCTTGAATGTACTCACTACATTTTTATTTGTACCACCAACGACAACTTCAATTTCTCCGTTAATTGTCTTTTTTATATAACCATTTAAATTCGATGCTATCGCTTTGTTTTTCAGCCATCGATGAAAGTTGTATCTGTTTACTTGACCAGAAACTGTATATTTTTTAGCATAGAAAGTGCCTAATGGCGCTTGAGGTATTTCAATTTCCACAGCTGAACGGTTTTGGAGCGGTTCAAGAGCGATATTAAAATCAAAATAGACCCTTGAATCATGAGTATTCATCCCTCTAGTTTCAGGAAAATAATAATCAATTATAGCAGCAGGGATATCTCTTGCCTTTCCTTTTATAGGATACAGTATACCTCCAATTTGAGCAGTCGGGTTTAATTCAATAACTACTGCATTTTGTCCCATAGGTTGTTGGTGATTGACGATAATATCAACACCACCATGATATAAACCAGGTATTGCCTTTATAGCTTTTACAGCAATTTCTTTAATCTCATTTGCCAATGTATCCGTTACATCAATCGGATCTCCTCCTGATGAAATATTTGTTTTCTCTCTAAGATAAATCAACTTTCCCTTTTCAGGAACACTTTCTAATGTATAACCATCATTTCCTAAAGATTCAATAATTTCTTTATCAATATTTATTAAGCAGCTAAATAGCCTTGGATTTTTCTTTCTTTGTTGGTTTTTATCTTCAATTAACTGTTCTACCGTTTGGATACCATCACCTACAATATTAGCAGGTACGCGATTGTAAGCAGCCACTGCCTCAGCATCTATTACGTATATCCTGTACTCTTCTCCTAATACAAATTTTTCTACTATCACATCTTTATAGCCCAATTCATTACGTACATAATCAATTGCATTTTTAAGATGTGAGTCATTTTTTATATTCGTTATAACTCCATTTCCGAGACTACCGTTAGTTGGCTTTAACACTAATGGATAGCCAATCTCATTCCCGTATTGAAGAATTTCATCATCGGAGGCCTCTGCTTCGAATCCTTTACCTGAGGGAACAGGTACATCCGCTTCTTTCAACCAAACCTTAGTTAATTCTTTATCAGACCCAATTCGAACAGCTTCGTTCGTAACTTTATCACCTCTAGTTCTAAAAAAATAATGAGTACGGTTCTCTGAACTTAATGAAAACAGTCGACCAGGTGGGTTCACTCCAAAGACAACCATATTATCATTTTCAAAGAAATCATGATCTTTAGTATACCACTTTAATCTCAATCCCCTTCTCCATCCTTCTAACGCAACTGCATAAGCACACAATTTTGTTTTTCGTGCACTATTAACTATGTCATTTGGGAGATGAGGGAGTGATATTTGAAATCCATCTTTCATTTATTTTTCTCCTCCATTTTTAACTTCTCTTATATTTTTTAATTAAATCTCCGATTAACCGTATAGGATATGTCAACTTCCATGAAGTACTTGTACTTATTTTTTTATTTTCCTTTTGTAAATTTCTAAGCTTCAGTTCTGCCTGGTCATATTCATTCTTATATTGCTTGTATAATTCTAACTGCGTCTTAATATCATTCTTTATTTCGAAACCCACTTTAACTGGATGTGTATAGCTACTTTCATATACATATTCTACATGAGAACGTTCTGGATCATTTCTAATTTCATACTCAAATTGCTCCACTCTTTCCTTATCAGTTCCTGCAACAATGACTTCAATCGAATTATTTTCACCTTTAACAACCATACCATTTAGCTTATATTCAAAAGCTGCTTTTCTCAACCCGCGATGGTAGTCAATTCGTTGTACTTCTCCATGGACTTTAAATTTCTTAACGTGTATTCGTCCTATAGGCATAGAGGAAACAGTTGAAACTTTAGCTGTATTTGAAATTAATGGATACAGAACATCAGATAAATCAAAGTATAACTTATCCTTATCAGTATTAGATCCAATTGTTTCTGGGAAATAAAAATCAATTATTGCAGCTGGTACATCTTTAGCTTTCCCGTATATCGGAAATACTAAAGACCCAATTTGTGCAGTAGGATTAATTTCTAATACATGTATATCTTCGACTTTTAGTAGTTCATTATCTTCAAATATTAAATCAACAGCTCCATGAATTAATCCTGGAATGGCTTGAATAGCTTTTACCGCTACTTCATGTACACAGCCATTTAACTGTTCAAACACACTAATGGGATCTCCACCAATAGAAATATTACTTTTATTCGTTAAATACAGTTGCTGACCTTTATCTAAAACATCATTTAAATTAAACCCTTGCTTTTGTATATATGAATTAATTTGTTGATCAACTTTAATTAAACAACTAATCAATCGAGGGTTTGAACTTCTTAGTTCATTTTTTATTTCAATGAGTTCCTTAACTGTATGAAAACCATCACCTACTACATTAGCTGGAATTCGTTTAATAGCTCCTACAACTTTTTGATTTACCACATATAGACGATATTCATCCCCTTTTACAAATCGTTCAATAATAAATTGGTCACTAAACTTTTTAGCATATAAGATAGCATGTCGTAGTTCTTCGATAGTTTCAATATTCGTTGTAACACCACGGCCAAAGCTTCCATCTAAAGGCTTAACCACAACAGGAAAGTTAATTACTTCAATATATTCCAAAATAATTCCCTCTGATGTTTCAGAAGAAAACACTTTACCTTTTGGAAAGTTAATATTTCTTCTTTGTAATGCTTCTTTTGTTCTTTCCTTATTTGCGCCAATTTCAACAGCTTCATTTGAAACTTTATCTCCTCTAGTTCTAAAGAAGTAATGAGTTTTTTTTTCAGAACTTAATGAAAACAATTTCCCTGGCTTATCATCAAACCATGTCTTCATTTCTTTGAATTTTTCTGAATCCTTAACATGCCACTTCAACGTTAGTCCACGACGCCAACCTTCTAATGCAATAAGGTAAGCATCAAACTCTGGACCTCTAGCATCTTCAACTACTTCCACTGGCAAATGTGGTAGCCATTCTGCTTTTCTATCTTCACTCATTGTATTTCCTCCTAATTACTTACAACTCTTGCATAACACCCTTATACGCTTGAAATTTTTTCCTGTCTAATAAATCATTTATTAACCTTTGTTCAGCTTCTAAATAACAATCACCAAGCCATTGATCCGTTTGTATATTAAATTGATCATAATTTCCAGGTTTAGGAGTGAACTCTCCAAATATTAATTCATTTTCTGATTTTAAAAAATCAACTCTTATAAAAGGGGCAGGTATTTCACTGCTAATGTATTCTGCCAAATCTATATCTGTAGCATTAATTCCCATCCCATTATAGAGCATTTCATCATATTTGCCTGTACTAATACGCTCTCCTTTATTATTCCACCAACAATATTTAACAGTTGGATAACGTTTAATCTCTAGTATAAGTGCGACCTTCCCATAAAAACAATAAAATTTAAAATCTCTAGCAGGTTCATTCCTTTCAAAATTGCCAAAGATTAACTCTTCGACTAGCCATCTATCTCTATGAACCCATTTTTCATTAAGGTCTTGTTGCATAGCGTTTTTTAGTTCTTGAGTGCTAGACAGTGTTCGTTCTCTTTTCACATCAAAAATTTGGTTCTCATGAAAGTGTAAATAAACACCTCTTGATCCAGCGCCATATTGCGGTTTAATAACACTATTTTGTAATAAAGGAATTCGATTTTTATTATAAAAAGATTGCACCCAAGGTCTTCTAACACTTAGTTTATCTACAAAATGATAAGCCGTCTCCTTATCATCTAATACCAATTCTGGAATATTAGTAAAAACTTGCTTTGTTCGTGCTCTCATGCTAAGCATGGCACTAAAAGATGCAGCTTGATGAAGTTCAACATTTCCGCTATTCTCAACCTCACGAATAAGAAATTCTGGTATGCCCGTTATTCTAAATCCTTCTAGTGCTCGTGCATAAATATATCCTCTTAATTCGCTTTTTTCTTCTCTATACTCTTTTGCAGCACTGGTTATAGCTCTGTCAAATCGAAGGTTATTAAATTGCTTATTCTTTGTGAGATCCTCTATGTACTCAATGATTTCACCTTTATCCTTCGCTTGCTTCGCTAAATCTTTAAACGTACTTTTTTCCACCTCATCTTGTATGAATTTTGAGTTTATCATTAATTGATGAAGTTCTTTTGTTAGTATACCTTCTTTTTCTTTAGATTTTTTATACTGATGAACAAGTTGATCATAACTTTCCTCTAGATGGATATAATGGTTGCCATTCCATAACAGCCGATAAAAAAATTTAATTCTTTCAAGCAATACAAAAGCTTTCCTTATAAAAAAAGAGTATCGCCAAATACGACTTCTCCTTATATACTTTATTTTTTTCTTCTCATTTCTTATTTCATCCTTTAGTTTATTTACTTTTGCCTCAACATAAACAAGGCGATTTAACACAGATGATACAGGGTGTGTATTACCTTTATGAACACTCAAAGAACCAACATCCTCCTTTGTTATTAAAACCGCGAATTTCTAGTAAGAATGCTTTTACTTCAACTTTCACATTTTAGTCTTATAAAACCATAAATCTCATTAGAAATGCGCGGTAAAAAATCCAAGAGGAAATCTCTATACGTTCTTTAAAATAAACGTTTAACAGACTTCCCCTTTATACTCCAGTTAACAGTGACCAAATTATATATTCAGTCTCCGTTTATGCTGCCCATACCCGAACTGCG
>NZ_JBGUAV010000027.1:0-60773 GCF_041821005.1 Halalkalibacter sp. AB-rgal2 | reverse complement strand
CATGCCCAAACGGAAAAAAATTGACGTTCCGCTACCTATCGAATCGGAAAGATAAAAGTGGTTTTACACGAGCATTTAAGATCTACGAGTGTGATGATTGTTCAGGCTGTCCACTCCGTTCCCAATGCACCAAGGCTAAAGAAGGCCATAACCGAAAAATACAATACAATGAAAAATGGGAACAGCAAAAGGAATACATCAGACAAAAGCTTTCGAATGAGAAAACTGGCGAGATCTACGGTAAACGTAAGGTTGATGTGGAACCAGTCTTCGGATTTTTGAAGGCTAATTTGGGTTTCACTCGTATGTCAGTGAGAGGAAAAGAGAAGGTAAAAAATGAATTAGGATTTGCATTCATGGCGGTGAACTTGAGAAAGTACACCGCCATGAGCAGTTAAAGGGACAATAAATGACCAAGAATACAACTAAAAAGGTTCCGAACACCTTATTTTGATGATCGGAACCTTTTTCAGATTACTTTTTAGCTAGATTTGTCCCAGCCTCTATTTTGATCTAATCGGTTAATTGGGTGAATGTAATCCAAGTCTATTTCCTTCTGTATCAATAAACAATGCAAAATATCCACTTTCATCAGCGTGAAGAGTTTTTGGAACAACAATTTTCCCACCTTTTTTCTCGACCTTATCCAGTATGACCTGAAGATCATCTCCACCATCAAGATAGATGGTTACACCATTGGACGAAGGCGTAACCCCCTCTCCTTGAACTATGACTCCAAAAGTTATTTGTTCTTCAGTTGGGAATAATCCCATTTGCATATCTGAGAAATTCATTTTCTCGATTTTAATGCCCAAAATTGATTGATAAAACTCGATTGCTCGCGAAATTTCTGTTGCTGGAATCTCAAAAATGGAAACAAAGCTTTTCATATCAATGATCCTCCTTAAGATTAAGATTAAACCTAAGCATATTATAATCAATTTCCTCATTATATAATTGTAAAAATGAGACACTATTAAACTATTTGTAGAAAAGGGAGGAAAGAACCATATTTTTGTTCCCTAAAAACTCTTTTGGACTGATTCCTGTAAACTCCTTAAAGTCTTTAATAAAATGTGATTGGTCATAATATCCACTTTTATAAGCAATGTTAGTTAGGTTATCAATCTTTTCATTAAGCAATATTTTCAAGACAGATTGTAATCGGATAACTTTACCTAATTGCTTTGGGTTAATGCCAACTTGTTTTTGAAATTTTCTTTCTAGTTGTCTTCTCTTAGATAAGTCTTGCTTGAGAATCTCATTAATTTGTGTGCTTCCTTTTGTTGATAAAAGAATATCAATAGTAGTTTTTACAATATTATCAATGATTTTTTTCTCATTTAACCTATCAAAAAGAAATTTTTCAATGTATCCTATTCTTTCCTTAGTGTCCGTTGCCTTTATAATTTTTCGTTCTAATTCTTTTGCAGAAACCTCTCCAAACAAGAGCCCTAAAGAAGGCCACTGAAAAACTATGCTTTTTTAGAATCTGTCATTAATTATCCTCAAAAAAAGAACAAAAAATGTTCCAGAGTTGTCTTTGAACATTTTTTTGTTCTTTTTTTCATAGTTAACCACTAAATGATAGATATTTCCCTCTGCTTTTAGTTCATTAATTTTAGAATTCTCTTTACATTAACGGCAAATATACTGATGGCAGCTTGCATTTGCATGCCAAATAGACCTGAGGAGGATGCCGTTTCAAACCCATGTCTGTGTTTTAATTCACTATTTTTCGCTTCAATTTTATACCGTTCTTTGGCTCTGTCTTTAAAGTAATCACTCTCTTGAAAGTCAATATGGTCTTGGTGTGTATGCGACTTGATCGACACGGAGTATGTTTTGGTTTTAGCTCCTTCTTTGTAACAACCCTCACGAAATGGACATCGTTTACACTTTTCAACATCAAAGTAGTAGGATTCCACGTATCCATTCCCATCTACAAGGTGTTTATTCGATCTACTCTTACCTTTTCTAATACTCATATGCCCAGCCTGGCAAACGTACATTCCTGCATCTTTATTGTATTCAAATTTATTTGTATTGATTCTATTTCCGTGTGTTACGGTTTTACTTAATTTTGATATGAGTCGGATATTTTCTTTTTTGGCATATTCTAAATTTTCCTTCTCTGAATAAGCCGCATCCCCAATAACCTCTTCAACGTCTATACCCGCAGCTTTACTCTTTTCAACTAAATGTTTCAGTTCTTTTCCGTCGTGTTTTTCTCCCGTTGTCACTGTAGCTGCCATGATTAGTCTTTCTTCACTTAACGCGAGATGTGTTTTGTATCCGAAAAAAGATGTGTCCGCTGTTTTGTGACCTACTTTTGCTTCAGAATCCTGGGAGAAGGCCAAATGTTCTAAGTCATCACGTACGGCTTCCTTTAATAAATTTAACTTCTCTTTCACTTTTGGATAATGTACAAGAACCTCATTTTTTTCAATGACATCGATTAATTTTTGACTATATTCGATTTCATCTTCTAACATTCCGTTATTCACTTTTGAAGGGAATTGACTTTTCATGGTCTCGTCTACTTCGTAGACTGATTTTCTTAGTTTCTTCGAGTACTCTAGAAGTTGTTCTCTAGGAGATCTTTGGTTATAACGTGCTTTAGTATGGGTGGAATCCACAATAATAGCTTTATTTTTTATGATCTCTTTTTCAATGGCGATTTCAACGGTCTTATTAATCAATAAATCCAAAAGGTTTATATCTTGTAAACGCATTTTTCTAAACTTAGTTAGGGAACTTGGATTGATGACGCCTTCTTCAGGAGCCATACCTAAAAAGTACTTAAAAGACATATCATATTTAGAACGTTCAACAATGTCTACATCCGATAGATCAAACATCTTCTTTAGCAATAAATATTTAAACATACGAATAGGGTCAACCGCTCCACGCCCATTATCGTGACAATACTTAGTCGTTAATTCATCATAAATAAAAGAGAAGTCAATTAATTCATTAATCTTTCTCAAAACGTTATCTTTTGGAACAATTAAATCATAGATTTCCAGATATGGACTTAAAACCAGGTTGGATTGGCTCTTCAACATAGTATCCCCTACTTTTCATTGATACTTAAATTTTACAATAAAAACGGCATAACCCCTACATTTTTTTGTAGAGGATATGCCTTTGTAATTTTAGGGACTTTTTCAGTGGCCTCCCCTAAAGGGGTTTCTTTGTTAACTAATTCTTTTATGGGTTCTGAAATGAAATTTGCAAAACCATAAGGGTAAAAACTTACTGCAAATGTATTGACATATCCTATCGGTTGATTATAAAAAGGTTCAATTGTTTGTCCAAGTACCATAGCTCGAGGGTGTATAATAAAATCATCTTTCGAGGTGTATCGTTTAATATCATCCCCTAGAATGAAAGCCATTTCAATACAACCATCGGGTATAATCCGTTGTTTTTGCGAATTTTCTTCAGCAGATGCTTCTAAAGTCCAATAAAAATTAACCAAAGATTCTAAATCCAGATGAGGTCTAAAAGTTTGATAGTTCATTAATCGCTCCTTCTAATTCACTCTGTACGGGGGCATAAGGCCTTATGGACTAGTTCCCGCAGAGCAAATAATCATCGTTTTTCTAACTGAAAATTTTATCACTAAAAACTCTGAAAAGCTTATATCAAGCCTTCTAGAACATACACCTCTATTTTCTAGACATAAAAATTTGATTTCAATAAAAAATTTGCAGCGTCGTAGTTAATCCAATTTTTTTACTAATTCATCGTAAATAATCTTCCATTGTCCCTTTAACTCACTTTCGACTTTTCTTTCAAATCTTAAGGTAATTGATTCTCTAAAAAACAGTCCCCTTCTTCAATCGAAGTCATTCCTAAACTCTCTGCAACTTTTATTAACTCAATACGCATAATTAGTGATCGCTTACCATAATTGTTTTAATTTCTTTCATCAATCCCTAATTAGCATTTGTAATTCTATAGATAGCTGGTCATTGTAAAACATAGCTATATCAGAATTTTCTATTCTGATCAATTGACCCTCCAACTTTATTTTGTTACTTTGGGCATATTCAAAAAAATACTCAATCGCATTTCCTAACTCATTTTTATCTTTAATTAAAATGTGATAAGAGAGGTATGATCCTTTTTTAAGGATAAAATCCCCCGGATTACAAGATTCTAAGCAGAAATACCAATGCTCTTCATCTATTAAAGTAATAAAATCATTACTATAAATATTATCTAGTTTATTTGATTTATATAACAGGTTGTAGATATTTCTAGCATCAAAAGAGAAAGTTAAATCGTTTTTTTGTAAAAGAGATACATGTCTTTCAGGGATGCTTTTCATGGTAAAATTATTCAAATACTCTTGACTAGACTTTGCTTTCGTTATTATCCTTTCCGTTACATCTTTAATAATTTGTAGGTCTCGAATTTGCTTTTCAATTTCTGTTACCGATTTTTCTAATGCCTCCATATAATCATCTGGAGAATAAGTAGTAAACTGCTTTTTAATATCAGAAACAGAAATGTTTAAGCGTCTTAACAACAAAATGTGAGAGAGGGTGTAGATTTGATTGATCCCATACATACGATATCCATTTTCATCAATATAGCTTGGAAGTAAAATGCCTTTTTCCTCAAAATATCGAATCTGATGAGTAGAGACATCCATTAGATTTGCAAATTCACCGATGGTAATATCTTTTTTCATATTTTTCACTTCTCCTATTGACATTGGGTCAGACCTAAGCTTCATACTTAGAGTACAATTACATGTAAGTTTAATCAAGTTAATTGAAAGGTTGATTATAAAAGGAGAGCATAATGAAGCGTAATATTGAAATTCGTTTAGGTTTCCATGAAAGAGACCGAAATGCGGTGGCCATCCTTTACGCCCAGGCTTTTTTTCGGAAATTTGAGAAAGTGATTGGAAAACCACAAGAGGTAGTTGCCTTACTCGAAAGAGGCCTCAATCCGGACTATTGTCTATGCGCTTATGATGAAAATCATCACCTTCTGGGCATAGCAGGATTCCACATCGGGAAAAAGGCACTCATTGATTTATCGCTAAGTGATTTTATCACTGTATTCGGACCAGTAAAAGGCGTAGCAAAGGCTCTTTTAGCCGGTATACTTTTTCACAGAGCCGCTAAAAGTAAGCAGGAGTTGTTGATGGATGGGATTGCCGTCGAAGAAACAGCAAGGGGCACTGGCGTTGGGACCCTCTTATTTCAAGGCCTCTTTGATTTAGCCAAAGAAAGGGGATTTTCATCGATTGCCCTTGATGTTATCGATGAAAACCCAAAGGCCAAAGCACTGTATTTACACTTAGACTTTAAGGCCAATCAATACACGCGCATTCCCTGGCCGATTTCTAGTCTAATTGGGGTGACCGGCGTCACGCACATGGTACACAGCTTCATTCCTATCAAAGTACCAGCCAAACTGATGGGAATCAAGGCGCTAGTAGTTCTCTTCATCCTAGTCGGAGCTTTTGTTCTATGGCGTTTTGATACAATGGATTTACATGCTCATAAACATGTTGAAATCTCTTTTGAATCGCAGGAAAATCAGCTTTATGGTACGTTATATCTTCCGAAAAATGAAGGCCCATATAACATCGTTTTTTTCGTCCATGGCGATGGACCGCAAGATCGCACGGGAGCTGGCGAGTACCACTTTATCATGAATGCTTTGCTCCGCGAAGGCTACGCTTGTTTTTCATACGATAAAGCAGGTGTTGGTGCATCGGAAGGAAACTGGTTGAAACAAAATATGACCGATCGATCAACCGAAGTCTTGGAAGCGATTCATGTCATAAAGGAGAATGTTGAAATCAATAAGATTGGTGTAATGGCTTTTTCACAAGGTGGGTGGGTTGTTTCTGAACTGGCACTTGTAGATGCACCTGTGGATTATTATGTGGTTATTGGAGGGGCCATTGATTGGTCAGATCAACATCTATACTATTCCACGCAACAAGCTATTAAGCGAGGTTATAGTGAAGCGGAAACCGAGGAATACCTGGCTTACATTGAAACAGGCAATCGCTTTATAGCCATTGGCGATTATGATTCATATCGCCAATGGGTTGAAAATCATGCCTATGGCACACCGATGAGCAAAGACCGTTTTGAGTTTGCCTTGCTTAACCAAGAGGCTAACGCTATAAATGGAATATACGCCATTGATGTTCCCTTTTTAGGACTATTTGGCGAAAATGATCTCAATGTAGACAGCCGTGAAAGTTACGAGACCTATAGAGCTATTTTCGAGCAAACGGGGCATACTCATACAAAACTTTATATGGTTCCAAGCGCGAACCATGAGCTTCTCAATGAAAGGTACAATCAAAAACGACATCGTCTGACCTTAGATGCCTTTTTAATCGGTGATAAAATCTACGCAGCAAATGCGATTGAGTGGATTCTAGAATTCCTCAGCCAGTTTTAGTGACGCATGGCATAGAGGTGCGTTAGATATAGTAATTAAGGTATTTCAGAATACATGTCATTACACTAGATTGTAAACATCGGCACTTAATATCGAAAAATTAGAGTACCTAATACTAAAAAAAATTTGCAGAGGAGGATATAATTATGTCAAATTTAACCAAAGTCACACGTCTAGGAGGCTATGCCACTCTCGGTATGACGCTGTGCTATCTTAGTATGTTTATCATTTTCTTTGTTCTGATATCGGTTCCGGCAGGGCTTGATACCTTAGGCATGATAGAATTTCTTCAGGAAGGTCAATTGTTGTTTGCCATAAGCTATACTATAGCCTTGGTTATCTAGTGTTTGGCGTACTATTAGCGATAACATTGCAATCGTTACAACACTCATTGCCAGTTGAAAATTCTGCGTTAGCGAGTTTGGCAGATAGATTTGGAAGCATCTGGGTTATGTTGATGATGGCATCAGGCATGACTTACTTGATTGGCATGGATAGGCTAATTCATCTCGTCAGCATTGATCCAGTACAGGCACAGGCCCTCTACCATAGCTTAGGGCTGATAACCGAGGCGTTGGGTGGAGGAATTGAGTTAGTCGGTGGGCTCTGGGTGCTATTACTTAGTATTGCAGGTCTTAAACAAAACTGGTTACCGAAAACACTGCATCTGTTAGGGCTTCTGATTGGTTGCATAGGCATCTTGACGGTTATGCATATCGTGCCTTACTTAAAAGACGCATTTGGTTTGTTGCAGCTTATCTGGTTTATATGGTTGGGTGTTTTGTTGCTAAAACACTAACTTTAGAAACTAAAAGGAGACAATTCTATGAGAATAATAAAATTACTATTTACACCTCAATACGATAAGTATGATGGCATACGACCAATTAATATTTATGCCATGAGATCCATATATGGGTTAATGTTCTTTTTGATGGGTAGTGATGCTTGGAGATATATTCTCAGTTATGATGGTGTTTGGGAGATCGATTCAGCAATGAACTGGAGTGTATGGGGGGGCGTTTAGTTTGCTGGCATTCATTGAACTTTTTCGGACTGTGGAAATGATCCCAGTTATGCTACTAGAAATACTTTATAAGTCCATTTGGCTCATTTTAGTTGCCCTTCCTCTTTATCAATCTGGCAATCTTTCAGATCAAGCTACTGATGGTATGTTGTTTCCATTTCTCCTTGTGATTTTACCAATTCTCGCAGTCCCATGGGGATATGTTTTAAAGAAATATGTGCTCTTTAAAAAGTATGATATATCAAACAAGTGTAAGTTTAAAATAAAGTTTAATCAAAAACACCTTCCAAACCCATATATTTACGTTAAATTTAAGAACCCGTTTTGAAAAAAGATTGATCAAAACGGGTTCTTCAATTATAAAACATTGCACATTGTATGAAAGAAAGTTTAATCATTTTCTCCGACCGTTCTTCAACTAAAGCAACCCTTTACTTGAATAAGCCTTGAACCTTTTCAGCAACTTCTTTAGGTTTAACATCAATAGACGATAAGTTATTTAAATCAATCCACATAGGTAAATATGTTCCTCTGTCTCTATTTTCGTCTATGTACTCTTCACCTTGTCCGGTTCCGAATTCCCCATCAATTATTTCAGATAAGAAAAAGTATTGGGTTCCGTTGAATTCGACCTCTGCAATGCAGTCATTCACCTTAACTTCTACACCCAGTTCTTCCAGTGCTTCTCGTTTAGCCCCATCTACTGGTGTCTCGCCATTTTCTATTCCACCACCGGGAAAAACATAATAAACATTTCCCTCTCTAATTCTTTTGATTAGTCCAACCCTATTATTTTCTACAATTACTACCGAGGCTCTATTTCGCAATATCTTAACCCCCCTAATCAATAAAGTCTTATTAAAGAATGCTGCTTCGTTAGTTTAAGTGAATTTATTCACAATAATCTCGTTTTTATATGATTCAGTATACAGTGAACTATTTAATTATGTTAACTGTTACATCAAGAAAACCCCTCTAGATAAAATCTAAAGGGGGAAAACGGTACAACTTTTTTACAAACGGTATATCTTTTTTATAAACGGTACGACTTTATTTAAAATCTACCCCTTTAGATAATCATATCTAAAGAGGTAAAGCTTCGCAACTTTCTTTAAAACATCGTGACTTTCTTCAAAACATCGCATCTTTTTTATAAACATCGCAACTTTATTTCAAAGCCACAACAGTCTAGCCCACGTTTGCGGACCGACAATCCCATCCACCGTTATACCTTCAGCTCTTTGAAAATCTCGAACGGCTGTCTCAGTTTGAGGTCCAAATAAACCATCGGCCGTTATACCTAACTCTCTCTGAACTCTTCTAACATCTTGCCCTCTCATATACGGTGATTGAATAGATAACAACCGCTCATAACCAACTCCATTCTCACTAATGCGATCTAAGGCTCTCCACGTCTGCGGTCCAACGATCCCATCCACAACAATGTTTTGATCTCTTTGAAATGCTTGCACTCTCCTCTCTGTTTCTGGACCGTATAACCCATCTGGTACAGCCCCTACTTTCTCTTGCACCTCTCGAACATCCTCACCTCTCATCATAGGTCGTAACAGTCTTAGCAGCCTTCTTGATTCTTCTTCATACATAGTACTATTTTCATCTGGTTCATCAGTGGGCGAAGCAAGTTCTCGTTCATCATTATGTTCAAAGCGATCTAATTGTTCCCTCGTTTGTGGACCGACAACTCCATCAACTGTAATGGCAGCAGTCCGCTGGAAACGAATAACCGCATCCTCTGTTTGTGAACCATATATACCATCAAGAGGGCCTGGATTAAAGCCTAGTTCATCTAATCGTTGCTGTATTTCCTTTACATCGCTCCCTCGATCTCCTATAGAAAGAATCGTTCGTTGTTGCTGATCATTTGTAAAACTTTTATCTACTTCTATTTCCTCGTATGAACCACCTCTTCTAGTAAGACGATTTCGAAAGTTTTGCATATTAATTGACGGACATGGTTTCCAAGCATATCCAGGAAATTCATCATGTCCCCAAACATTATCTACTGAAATGGCTAAGTCATCCATTAATTTCCTTGTAAGTCGAAGTGTTGCTTGCCGTTGTTCCTTAGTTAATGTTTGTGTCCGAAAGTCACCTACCATACATATCCCAATCGCATACCTATTGCTATTACCAACATGGTAGCTAACAACCTCGATATCATGACAATGGCTAATCTGACCATTACGATCTACGACATAATGGTAACCAATACCGGGCCAACCTAGCTCATTGACGTGATACCTTGCAAAGGCTTCTGCACTACCGGAAGTTGTTGCACTATGATGAATCGCTATGTTACGAATTGTACTTCTTGGCCTTCTCCGGTACGAACTTGTTTGGCTTCGTAAGAGAGTATTCCTTTTATCAACGATTTCCATTAATCATCACCTCATTATTTATATATATCGGTTGGTCTATTTATTGGTGATTAATTGACGCAGAACTTAACGTTTAATATGATAAGAATCGGTTATAGTTAATATGGGAGGAGATTTTTATGGAACAGTGGTTGAATCAACTAACGGAAGAAGGATTTTTACTTGGTATTCTAACAATATTAGGTCAAATGGTTTTAGCAATTCTAGCCTTTCTAATCGCTCGCTCAATTGGTAAGCGACTAATTACGAGTGCGTTTACGAAAATGCAATCGGAAAAGGACATGAGTGTCGGCAGAGTCAAAACATTAGAGAAACTAAGTGTCAATGCTTTTTCATATGTACTCATTTTCATTTTCATCACTATCATTATTAGTATTTTTGGTCTTGATGCTACTGGATTAATTGCCGGTGCTGGTGTTATCGGTTTAGCGATTGGTTTTGGTGCTCAAGGACTTGTTAGTGATGTCGTCACAGGATTTTTTATCCTGTTAGAAAAGCAAATTGACGTAGGGGATTATGTGACAGCTGGTGGAATAGATGGTATTGTTGAAGAGGTTGGACTTCGTAATACGCAAATGAGAGGATTTGATGGAACTCTTCATTACATACCTAATCGTGAAATCGGAAGTGTCAGCAATCATTCACGTGGAAATATGAGAGCGTTAGTTGATATTAGCATTTCTTACGATGAGAATATTGATGAAGCGATTGCCATCATGCAATCTGCTTGCGAAAAGGTAGCAAATGAAGATGAGACGATCATAGAAGGACCTGATGTCATCGGAGTACAAGGACTCGGTGATTCAGATGTTGTTATTCGTATAATCGCCAAAACAGAAAACATGCTCCAATGGGCAGTGGAAAGAAAATTACGAAAAGCCATTAAAGAAGCACTTGATGCGAACAACATCGAAATTCCATTTCCACATCAAGTTTATATCGAAAAGAGCCATTAACTTGTATGGATATTTGCAGCCTAATTTGCGTTTCACTCGATTTTCTGTAAGAGGAAAATTGTCGGTAGAAAACGAAATGGGTGTTGCGCTAATGGCAGTGAATGTAAGAAAATTCACTGCCAAACTACTAATGTAGCAGAAGAACTTACTCGCAAAATAGAAAAAGATGAATTTGAGCGAACTCAAATTCATCTTTTTCATGACTTAAAGCTATTTATAGCCCATCCTCATTATCGTACTATTGATTCACTCGTTGCTCAATTTGTTGGCAAATCTCTTGAGCTGTTAACCCATGAGCATTAATAACAGAACCTTGTGTAATAGCATCCTGAATTCCCATCATATTTTGATCCTGACCGGTAATGACACAACAATCACAACCAGCAGCATCCTGCTCCTCTTTCAAAGGTACTACATCATATCCTTTCGCTTGCAATTCATGTTGAACATCTGTTAATGACTGCTCTACACCTATTTTCGCCATAGCTATCCCTCCAGAATAGTTTTTAAATTGATCAACATTACTATCCCCTATTTATGGAATGCTATGCAATTGCCCTTCATCCAAGCTTTTTCATCTTCTATACAAAAAGTCGATTATCGCTTTTACAGCAAAAGGAATAGCCTGTTCATTTGGTTCAATTTTGGCGTCGTGTAAACCATAAGGTGTATCAACTCCTAACCAAAACATGAAGCCTGGAATTTCCTCTAAGAAATAACCAAAGTCTTCACCCGTCATCGCTTCTGAACAGATGATGACATTGATGTTTTCTTTTGATTTTAACCATTCTATAAATGGCTCCGTTTCCTTCGGATCATTGTAAACTTGGCAATAGTTCGCACCATAATCAATAGTAGCTTCGCATTCAAAGCCAATTTCAATACCTTTGACAAGATTCTCTATTCGTTGTTTGATTCGTGTCATCGTTTCAATCGAGCGTGTACGAATAGTACCTTCAATAACGGCTTGTTCGGCGATTATATTTTGCTTAGTCCCCCCTTTAATGACTCCAATAGTGACAACACCAGCATCAAGTGGATCGACATTACGTGCGACAATTGATTGCAATTGCGTCACTAAGTAACTCGCTGAAACAACCATATCATTAGCTGTATGCGGGTAAGCAGCGTGTCCACCTTTCCCTTTTAATGTAATAAATAACTCTGATGTATTAGCAAATAATAAGCCGGGCTTTATGGCAATTGAGCCAACCGGATATTCTGGAGCTATATGCAGGGCAACTATTGAATCAGGCTTCCATTTCGTTAATTGTGGTAATTTAAGCATATCTTGAGCAGCGCCAGGACCTTCTTCTGCCGGTTGGAAAATGAATAATAAATTGCTTGAAGGTTGCTTAAAGGCAGCATGAGCTAAAACACCGAAAGCAATAGTCATATGAAAGTCATGTCCACACGCATGCATATGTCCTGAATGTTGTGACTTAAAATCATAACTTGTTTGCTCTTCAATCGGTAATCCATCCATATCCGCGCGGTAGGCAATCGTTTTGTCATGATTTATACCATTCACATAAACAAAAATACCTGTTTTCCACGTTTCAACTGTTAAGTACTTTTGTGGCAACCTCTTTATTCTTTCAAGCAAATATGCTTGTGTTTTGATTTCTTGGAATCCAAGCTCAGGTATTTGGTGTAATTCTCTTCGAATTTGGATTAATTCTTGCTCGCTTAACATGATCACATTCCCCTTATGTGTAGAAGCTCGTATTCAAGCTCTTTCATAAAATGTTCAACTTCTACTTTCGTTAAAGTCATCGGCGGTAATAAACGTATAATCGTTTGCTGAGTAACATCAACCATTAAACCTTTTTCTAATAAATTCTTCTGGATCGTTTTCACTTCAAACGCAGTTAATGACAGAACAATCCCTATCATCATTCCTTTTCCACGAATGTCATTAATGAGTTCACCGTTTCGATTCTTTAAGGATTGTAGTTGATCATGAAGCTCATCGGCCACTTTCCTCCCTTTCTCCATCTGACCTCGATCGATTAACACTTCAATCACCGCATTCCCAAGCGCTGAACTTAAAGGAGCCGGAGCGAAGGTCGTTCCATGATCTCCAGGCTGTAATAAGTCTGTATAAGAATCAGCCACAATCACTCCACCTAAAGGCAAGCCACCACCCATTCCTTTTGCAAACAATATAACATCAGGAGTAATACTTGCATGCTCATAAGCAAAGAACGTGCCCGTTCTACCCACTCCAGTTTGAATTTCATCCATACAGCAAAGCGCTTGATGCTTCTTGCACATCTGCTCCATATGTTGTAAATATTCTGCCGTTAAAGTCACAATCCCACCTGAGCCAAGTACAGGTTCGACAATAACAGCGGCGGGACGCTCCGTTTCAAAAATGTTGGATAACGCCTCGCAATCATTTGGCTCTACTTCGTATACAGGCATTGAAGTAACAGGAAAATCTTGATATACACCTTGCTGCCTAGTGAGCTTCAGAGCACCTAACGTTCTCCCATGGAAGCTTCTTTTCAAAACAACTACACCATTCCTCGCTGAATTTTGCTTCTTAGACCATTTATGGATAAGCTTCAAAGCTGCTTCAGTCGCCTCCGCTCCTGAATTAGTAAAGAATACTTTCCCTTCTACCGATAATTCAATCAGTTTCTCGGCTAGTGTAATGGCCGGCTTATTATAAAAATAATTAGAAATGTGCATAAATCTCCCTGCTTGTTCTTGCAAAGCTTCTAAAACGGTTGGATGAGAATGCCCTAAAATATTTACAGCTAGTCCAGTAAATAAATCTAAATATTTTTTGTTTTCTTCGTCATAAACGTAGTTTCCTTCGCCACGATTAATGACGATCGGAAGGCGTCCATACGTTGACATAATCGCTCGTTGATCTCGTTCTATCCAGTTCGTAGACAACTATATACCCTTCTTTCTAAATAGCATTGTGTTGCTCAAATCTGTACCTCTATGAAAAGAGCTTTGTCGAATTCGACAAAGCTACTTTCATCACAAACTTCTTAGTCATCCTCATTCAAGCGTCGAAGCTCTTGCTTAATTTCAGTCTTCCCTTTAGTCTTTTCGTCGATTTCCTTAATAACACGAGCCGGTGTACCAGCAACAACTGTATTAGGAGGGACATCTTCTGTTACGATCGCGCCAGCTGCAACAACAGCACCTTTTCCAACTGTTACTCCCTCTAAAATGACACAATTGGCACCAACGACTACATCATCTTCGACAACTACAGGCTTGGCAGAAGGTGGTTCGATTACTCCTGCTAACACGGAGCCAGCTCCAATATGACAATTGTCCCCTACAGTAGCTCGTCCACCCATGACTACATTCATATCGATCATCGTACCTGCACCAACCACAGAACCGATATTAATGCTTGCTCCCATCATGATTACAGCATTTTTACCAATTTCAACTTGGTCACGGATAATTGCACCTGGTTCAATACGAGCTTGAATGTTTTTCATATCAAGAAGTGGAATCGCTGAATTACGACGATCATTTTCAACAACTACATCTTCTATAAGCTGTTCATTTTCTTTTAAAGCAGATTCAATTTGGCTCCATTCACCGAATAATATCCCTACATTCCCCGTTACGAAAGCCTTCGTGTCTGCTCCAAAATCAATTGAATCTAATTGACCTTTAATATGTACCTTAACAGGTGTTTTCTTTTCACTTTGTGAGATAAATTGAATAATCTCATTTGCGTCCATCATTTTCATTTTCAAATCCTCCTGTAATAACAATCTCTTCATAATGATAATGATTTACTATCAAAAATGCAATCATAACCCTTAAAAAAGTATACATTTATGAGCAGACTTCTAGTAACACACTACAATTACGCTCATTACGAGAAAAAAGAGCATCAAAAAGGCTCTTCAGCCTGCCCTTTCCTGAGTCCACTGAAAAAGTGCTCGTTTACTTCGGACTTGAAAGGGAGCTTTGCTCTCGCTCCCGGGATGGGGGGCACTCTTTCCGCAGGCGGGCGTTGAACGAACCGGCTGCAAGAGTCGGCCCTCCCATCCCGTCCTCTTTGAATAGAGGAAAAACAGACCGTTTTTCTATCTCAATAATATAACTAAAAACAACGTAAAAACGCCTTTGAGATTTTTTTCTCAAAGGCGTTTTGTCTACGGTCTAAAGAGTCTCAATCTAGCACTTATAATCAAGGGCACCGAAAAAGTTTGTTTTTTAAATATATTCGATGCCCTCCATAATCCTCTTTGATACTCATTTAGTCGCCTGAATTTGTATTTCTATAATATTTCTCGTAACCATACATACTCTATGATATCATCTTTAGATTTTGCTTCGAACATTAACTCATACTCATCCAAATCATAGCTAAACATCCAATACCCATCCATATGATTCATTTCACTTACATCAGGTGTTCCAAGAGCTTTCTTCAACTCTTTTTCTGTTAATGCTTCCTCTTCAATTTGCAAAGCAATCGCTACGCTTCTTTGCGTTTGAGGATTTATAAAAAACGTTACTCGTTCAAATTGTAAATATACTCCACCTTCATAATAACCCGTTTCAATTGGCTCACCTTCACGTTCAGTGATTTGATCAAATGTTTCACCAAGCCGGTCATTAGTCGGAGCAAAGATACCACTATAGCCTTTTTCAATCCAATCAAAGCTTACAGATTCAGGTTCATGCTGCTCAGCAATTTCCCTTTCAACAGAATCATAATTTATCTTAACGGCGGCATTTGCATGCTGGTTCACGTCTCCCGATACTTGTCCACAGCCAGTTAGTAGCATGAGTAGTACAGCAATGGCAACAATCATTTTCCCTCTCATATTCTTTCACCTCTATAGTAGCTATTGTTAATAACCTTTCTTGTACTATTCTCTTATATATGTATCCATTCCCACCTTTATACGTGAATAAACAAGAACGATGAATTTAATTATTTTTTGTGTTTAAGAAAAATGCGAGAGCTTCTTACGGAAACCGAAGGGTATTACACGAGCGACTTACGTGCCCGGTGTATATGTGTTCGCAACTCATTTTCACTACATTTTTGCCCAAGCTCTCACAATTATCATTACTGTTTGTGCTTTATCCTTTTACGTTTCGGTTCTACTTCTGACTTGAAAGCACGTAGCATACCAATGCTCATTATTAACAAAATAATGGTAAGTGGAAAGGCACTTACAATGATTGCTGTTTGAAGGGCATTTAATCCTCCAGTAGCCATAAGAACAACAGCAGAAGCGGATAATATAACCCCCCACGAAATTTTGATAAAAATCGGTGGTTCAATCTGCCCGTCTGTTGTTTGCATCCCTAAAACAAATGTGGCAGAGTCTGCAGATGTAATAAAGAAAGTCGTTATTAAAAGCACCGTTACGATGGAAAGTAACCCACCACCTGGCAGCTGTTCATATACAAAAAATAAAGCAGTTTCCAAGCTTTTACTTGACACATCAATACCCTCAATTAAATCCAAGTAAATACCCGTACCTCCAAACATCGCAAACCAAAATGCACAAACAAGTGTCGGTACAATTAAGACTGCAATCGTAAACTCACGTACGGTACGGCCTCTTGAGACACGCGCGATAAACATTCCTACGAAAGGAGACCACGAAATCCACCAAGCCCAATAAAAAATTGTCCACCCTTGCGTCCACGCTGCTCGTTCCTCATTGAAAGGTGAGAGGCGTAAGCCCATTTGTGGTAAATGTTGAACATACTCGCCTAAAGTATGGGTAAATAAATTTAGCAAAAACAAAGTAGGTCCAACAATGACCATCATGATTAATAACAATACAGCAAGCACCATGTTCGTATTACTTAAATAGCGAATTCCTTTTTTAATACCTGTGCTAGCAGAAATAATAAATAAGACGGTAATAACTCCGATAATGATTAGTTGAATCATGAATGAAACAGGAATGTCGATTAAATAATTTAGTCCTGCATTAATCTGTTGCGCCCCTAGCCCTAGTGATGCACATACCCCAAACAAGGTCGCAAAGACAGCAAATATATCGACTGTATAACCGAGCGGTCCCCTCACGCGATTTCCGAAAACAGGTCTTAACGTCGCACTCATTAATCCAGGTGCATCCTTGCGAAACTTAAAAAAAGCTAAAGAAAGAGCGACAACTGCATAAATAGCCCACGCATGAAATCCCCAATGTAAATACGTATACCTTAAACTTAATAACGCAGCATCTTGTGTACCTCCTTCTCCCATTGGTGGTGCTGCAAAGTGAGAAATCGGCTCGGAAACACCATAAAATAATAAACCGATTCCCATTCCTGCACTAAATAACATCGCAAACCATGTAGGTCGACTAAACTCAGGCTGATCCGTATCTTTTCCTAACTTGATTTTGCCATATCGACTAAAAATTAATGCCAGAGCAAAAATTAAGAAAAACGAAGCGGTTAAATTATAAAACCAACCAAAAGCATTAAGAAAAAAAGCTTGCGCGTCATTCATGATTCGTTCTAAATGGTTCGGGAATAAAGCCCCCCATAACACAAAAACAAGGGCAACAACAATCGATATTTTATACGTAGCGGTTAAATTTTTCATGATGGCATGACTCCTATGCGTCTAAAATTCACTCTCCTCATAGCATTTACTAAATGACTCTAATTATGAAATGAAACTTACTATCACGTAACCACTATAAATCGGACATATGAAGCAATCTTGATTTTGCACGACTTCCACTACATGATTGCTCCTTCCACACATGTAGCCGTTCTAACTAAAAAAACAGTACAATAAGAGCACACTCGCTCTCATCATACTGTCTTACTTTCCTTCTATCCTTCCGTACGATCACCATCAGACCTTTCCATATAAATACTTCGTGACGGGAATGCAACGGAAACGCCTTCCTCCTTCAAAATATTCATTATTTTGAAGTTAATGTCTTCCTTCGTGGCAAACCATTCCAACCAAACGATTGATTTGGTGAAAAAATAAATATAAATGTCTAAGCTAGAATCGTTAAATTCACTAAAGCGAACGATAATTAATTCCTTATCAACCTCTTCATGATCATATAAAAGCTGCTCAATTTTTTTCACACAGCGCTCCAGCTTTTCCCTTGGAGTAGAATAGGTTACTCCTAAATTAAAGGTAATTCGTCGTTTCCCCATTTGTGACCAGTTCGTAATCGGCTCATTTGCTAATGTCGAGTTAGGAACCGTAATAACAGAATCAGCAAAAGTCCGGATACGTGTACTTCTAAACGTAATATCCTCAACAATTCCTTCAACGGTCGGAGTCTGAATCCATTCACCTTTCTTAAACGGTTTCTCTGTAATAATCACGACACCACCAAAAAAATTGCCAACTGTATCTTGAGCCGCTAGCGCAAAGGCCAGTCCTCCTAATCCAAGACCTGCAATAAATCCACTAATATCAAAGCCCCACTCACTAATGACCACGATGATAATGAGTGCTAAGACAGCCGCTTGTAACACCTTCGATATAAACGGAATGAGCATACTATCTTCATCATCATCTATTTTACTAATAACTTTTATAAGAGACAATGAGTGAGAAGACGTGTAATTAAATAATCCCCAGCCAACTAATATGATGATAATCGAGCGATACACATGAGCGACAAATTCAATTGTTGTAATATTAAAAGGCAAGTAGACGAGCGCTAAATATGTACCTAAAACCGCCCAAAACACTCTTAATGGCTGCTCAAATGAAAGTAACAAATTCGAGAACACTGCGGTTGGCGTCTTCTTTAACAAAGCTACTATTAATCTGAAGATATACTTAGTAAATAGTTTACGGAAAAGCAAAAATACTAAGAAAATAAGCAAAGCAATTCCTATATCATACCATTCAATTCGATTTAATGAATTAACGAAAGCATTCCAATGAAATTCCACGATAACTCCCACCTTAACCATCATTCCAATACACTCATTCATTTGAGTGAGTTCATCCCATTTTATCATAGATCATTTGATGGAAAAATGAATAACCTATCTTTCGTTAAAATGTTATATTCAATCATAAATAAAAAAAAGCGAGATCAATTTAAACGATCCCACTTTTTATAGCATCTTCTATTCATTTGCTTTTTCATCTCTTTCAACAACTTGCTCGATTAAAGAACCAATATCACTTTTTTCATTCACATCATCAGAACGATTCGGTTTACTTTTTGATTGATTCATGATGTCATCAACTTCTTCTTTCCATTCCTCTCCAAGCTCTAATAAAGTACGTGACAAAGACGGGTACGCTTTTTTTGCTCTTTTCATAACTTGTTTTCCCGTATCTGTTGTAAACATCATTACACTAGCAGCACCTACTACACCACCAATGATCGAACTCGTAATAACCCCTTTATTTGAACGCTTTTGGAACATATAAGCTCCTCCCTTCGTTATTTATCCTTCTTATTAAATGGTTGTGCTTCATTCTCATATTCAATCGTACCCTCTGTTAATGTATCTGAAACTTGCTCATGAGTGACAGCTATACCCTTTTTTCGCCTCTTTTTCACTTTTATAATAACTTGGTTGATATGATTTCGTTGCAATGTGATCTGCATGCTGCTTGTCTGATTTATCCAACATCATCAACTCCCTTCTAGCATTAGTATTGACGGTAAAAAGTTAATTATGTAAGAAAAGCGCTCAGCAGCTGTTCCTAGAATCCACTTCCACCTTGATTCGTTCCATTCAGCTTGTCAATTCAAATAATATAAAAAGGTATAACCAAATCATCCTTCGTTTGGTCATACCCTCGTCATTTTTTTATTGCTCATTTTCATCATTGTCCTTTTGCAGCAGTAATTCAATTCTCGTATGCGCTTGATCCAAAAAAGCTTCATACGTACCAACAGGCATTTTTAGCTGCTCAGCTGCAATCACCGTCACAGATGAACTTGACGGATATAAGCCAATTTTCTTAGCCATTTCCACCATTCGGTACTCCTCGTATACATGACGCAAAAATTGTGGCAGCAGCCGACTTGCATTTTGCCTTTCTAAATCATAAATCGTTTTATATACAAGAATACGAAACTCATCTTGATCTAGATCCTTCCAATCCATCGAAGAATCATTAAACATTCGCATCTCCTCATTTCTTCTCATTCATAACATTATTGTACAGAATGATTCATTGTTGGTCGACTGATTTGCTTACTCGCTCACGTGTAACCAAGGGCGATCATGCTTCCACGTTATATCTACTGATAGGTTGTATACTTTAGTTAATGTTTCTTTTGTTAGTACATCACGTTTTTCTCCTGCTGCAACAACCTTTCCATCGCGTAATAATAATACATGCGTAAATGCTGAAATCATTTCTTCAATGTGATGTGTGACATAAATAATCGTGGGACCTCCTTTATCACCGGCAAATTGCTTAAGCATGAAAAGGAACTGTTCTTTCGCATATAAATCCAATCCATTGCAAGGCTCATCTAATATTAATATGTCTGGGTTAGCCATTAATGCTCTTCCAATTAACACACGCCTCTTTTCCCCTTGAGATAGCTTATAAAAGTAGCTATTTTGCAAATGTGATATTCCTAATGTTTCAACGATGTCGCTTGCTTTCAACTTATCTTCCATGGATGATTTTTCATACAGGCCAATCGAAGCATACTTTCCGCTAATGACAACATCTAACACATCATCTAATCGATTGGCTACTTGCTGATCTAATGCTGAACTGACCCAACCAATCGATTTTCGCAATTCTGGAATATTTACTTTGCCATACTCATGACCTAATACACAAACGTTACCTTTTGAAGGCCAAAGGTATCCTGTAATCATATTTAAAAGGGACGTTTTACCAGAACCATTTAAACCTAAAATAACCCAATGTTGATTTCGTTGAACGCGCCATGTAATTTCATCTAAAATTATACGGCCTTCTTGTCTCCAACTCACTTTTTCTAATGAAACAATCGTTTCTGACATACATGCAAACCCCTTCTTTTTTGGTGCCCTTTAAGCAATGAACGCAACCGTTGCCTGTTTTGAAAGGCTTGATAAGAATGGGTTATTCGTATCAAGTGAGCAACGCGTGAAGACATTGCTATTCAAATTAAAGGGACTGAAAAAGTTGATTTGTACTTTTTCAGTGTCCTCCTTTTTTGTTCTTCCTTAAACTATATTCGACAACGTTTCGATCATTTCCTTCTAAAAAAGATGTCCATAAGGTACGTTTAATACCTGTTAGGACATCCCTTTTATCGATCTTCAACAATCATATAATAAGCACGAATAGGCCCATGAACACCTACGACTAAGTTCATCTCAATATCAGCGCTATTACTAGGTCCAGAAATAAAGTTTACACAAGACGGAACATATCCCTTTTCTTGTTGCATGTTGTGGAGCATTTCAGTTGCTTGTGTCATTCTTGGTACAATCGTACTTTTAGGAATAATCGCAACATAATACGTCGGTAGCAAGCTTACAGACCGACCTTTACCTTGATCACTCAATAAAACAACCGTTCCTGATTCTGCTAGCGTAATATCAGAAAAAGTAATCCCTATATGAGCTTGCTCAGCAATTTGAACATTTTTTTGCCCAAGCTCAGGGTCCCATCTATGCACAGAAGACGTAGAATCATTTAAATAGTCCGTTAAACCATATTCATCAAATCGTGGATCATCCCAATAAACGATTGATTCTCCTTGTAATTCGTTAACAATTTTATCAAGACTCTCGTTTAAATGTCGTTGTGGAACTTGAATCACATCTGTATGAATATGTGTACAGTGAGCTTTTAACCGTTCAACTAATTCATCCTGGCTTTCTCCTTTGAACACATCATACTGAGGCTGCTTACGCCATTTCGGACGATTCACCTCCTTTTGAATCCGATTTCTCCCTAGACTTTTCGCAATATTGTTTAAAAAGCGCTCTTTATGGTGAACACTGCCTTTAACCATTATTCGTGTCCTCCTTTCTCCCGCTCTTTAAACCATTTCTTAAATGATTGTTTACTCGGTTCAGGAAAATCACGTATATCGGTCCACGGTTTAATTGGTCCCGGTCCTTTGGAAATCTTCCCTTCCTTTGTAAAAGGACTCATCATTAAAGGAGCTGATTTTGTAGCAGAATTAAAAATCGCTGGGTTACTTGCTGCTAATGAGAACCCTCTCATCGCTAGTTTTTCACCAAATCCTCCCTTTTTTTGCTCCTCTACAATATTACGACGATGCTTGACTAGCAAATCATGAAGCGGAATCTTAACAGGACAAGCCTCCGTACAAGCGGCACACAAGCTCGATGCATATGGTAACTCTTTGTAATCGTCGTAACCACCTAACAATGGCGAAAGAACAGCTCCGATTGGACCAGGGTAAATTGAGCCATACGAATGTCCTCCAACATGTCGATAAATTGGACAAACGTTAATACAAGCAGCACAACGAATACATTGTAATACAGACTGGAATTCTGTACCTAATATATTCGAACGTCCATTATCAACGACGACAAGGTGAAATTCTTCTGGTCCATCTACATCACCCTCTTCTTTTGGACCTGTTAAACCTGTAATATAGCTAGTCAGCTTTTGCCCAACAGCGCTTCGACAAAGCATACTAACCAAAATGTCTAGTTCTTCCCACGTTGGAACAATTCGCTCCATACCCATTACCGTAATTTGTGTTTTTGGTAGTGTCGTTGCAAGTCTAGCATTTCCTTCATTTGTCACAAGCGAAATTGCACCTGATTCTGCCACAGCAAAGTTACAGCCAGTAATGCCAATATCGGCATGAACAAAATCTTGTCTTAATTGCTCGCGGGCAAATAAAGCTAACTCTTCAGGCTTCGATGATTTCGTATATTGTAGCTTCTCATGAAACGTATCACGAATTTGCTCTTTATTTTTATGAAGTGCTGGTGCAACGATATGTGAAGGAGGATCATGGTCGTCAATTTGCAAAATGTATTCACCTAAATCAGATTCAATCACTTCACAGCCGAGATTCTCAAGTGCTTCATTCATATTAATTTCTTCAGTGACCATCGACTTCGATTTAATAATTTTCTTCGCTTCTTTTTCCTTTACAACATTTGATATATACTCATTGGCTTCCTCTGCTGTCTCCGCAAAAAAAACATGCCCACCGCGACTGACAACATTATCTGCCAACTGCTCCAAATAATAATCCAAATGCTCAAGTGTATGCTGGCGAATTTCCTCAGACAATTCACGCCAGTCCTCCCAGTTCCCTAACTCCTCTTGAGCCGTTAATTTTCGATCCTTTAAACGATCTTGCGCTGATACCATCGCTTTGCGCATAAAGTCATTATTAATCCCTTTATCAACACGCTCAAAAAATGGATCGTCGCTGATTTTCATGGCCATTGTATTCCCCTCCTTTAAGAGCGAGTATTTAGCACTTCTGCAATATGCATGACTTTGATTGGTTTGCCTTGACGGTTTATTCTTCCTCCAATGTTCATTAAACAACCACAATCCGCCCCTACTAATACTTCCGCATCTGTCTCTTCTATATGTTCAATCTTTTCATTGACCATCTGTTCAGAAATTGGCACCATTTTGACAGAGAATGTCCCACCAAAGCCACAGCACGTCTCTTTATTAGGTAGCGACGTAAATTCAAGTCCTTCAACACGATTTAGCAACTTTATAGGAGCATCCTTCACTCCTAATAATCGTGTCATATGGCAGGACGTGTGGTACGTAACCTTCTTAGGAAAAACAGCCCCCAAATCCTCCATTCCTAACACGTCCATAATGAATTGAGTAAATTCGAACGTCTTTTTTGCTAATGATTCAGCACGCATTTTCCATTCTAGTTCTTCATTAAACAGATGTGGGTATTCATGTATCATCGCGCCACACGAGCCTGAAGGAATGACAACATAATCAGCTCCCTCAAACGTTCGAATCGTATGTTTAGCGACCTCGCTCGTTTCTTTATGATAGCCACTATTATAAGCAGGCTGTCCACAGCATGTTTGTTGCTGAGGAACATCGACCTCGCAACCATTTCGCTCTAACAATTCAACAACATGCTTTCCTACATTCGGATAAAACACATCTGCTAGACAGGTGATATATAAGGAAACCTTCATCCTCATCCCTCATTTCTATTAACATCATCTCTATTTTAACCTATATCATTTGTTAATGTTTGAAGAGAAACGTTCTCACCTAAAGGCGAAATGCAGACAAGCAAACGTGCCTGACTGCATCTACACTTACGAACGTTTTGATAGAACTTGCTCTTCATACTCCTCTACATCTTGCAGCCAATTTTCCTTTGTAGGTACATTCATTTCCTGGCAATATTGATTCCAAATGACTCCAAATGGATACGTTTTAAACTCTTCTAACAGAGCTAAACGTCTAGTGAAATCTCCATTATCTTGGAGTTCCTTTAATTGACGATGAGGAAGTAACAAGGCAAAGAGCAATGCTTTGATCATATTTCGCGTACCGATCGTCCATGCTGCCACACGATTAATACTTGCATCAAAGAAATCAAGGCCAATCATCACTTTATCTAGTGCATCATTACGAACAATTTCCATTGCAATCTCTTTTAGTTCATCATCGAACGTGACGACATGGTCACTGTCCCATCGAACTGGACGAGATACGTGTAATGCAAGCTGGTCAAAGAACAGTAGCATTGCGGAAATTTTATTTGAAACCATTTCAGTTGGATGGTAATGCCCCGTATCCAATAAACAATTTACATCATTTTTAAGCGCATAGCTCAAATAAAATTCATGTGAGCCAACAACAAATGCTTCTGAACCGATTCCGAATAACTTACTCTCAACAGCATCGACTAAATAATTTTTGTCTATTTCTTCAGCAAAGATTTCGTCAAGTGATTCCATTAAACGACGTCTAGGGGTTAAACGGTCACTTGGCGTATCTTTATAGCCATCAGGAATCCAAATGTTCGTTAAACAAGATGTTCCTAATTCTCGACCAAAGTATTCACCTATTTTTCGGCTCGCTTTACAATGATCGATCCAATATTGACGGATTTTTGGATCAGGGTGAGCTAATGTAAGACCATCTGCGGCCTTTTCATGTGAAAACAACGTCGGATTAAAATCAAGACCTAGCCCCTGCTCCTTTGCCCACGCGACCCATTTCTCAAAATGCTTCGGCTCAAGCCTATCTCTTTCGACTACTTGACCATCGGTTTCAGCATAAATCGCATGAAGATTAATTCGATGCTTACCTGGGATAAGAGAAAGCGCCTTTTCAATATCAGCACGAAGCTCTTCAGGTGTCCGTGCTTTACCAGGATAGTTCCCTGTAACGTCAATCCCACCAGACAATTCACCACGATTCACTTCAAACCCACCGACATCATCACCTTGCCAGCAATGAATCGAAACCGGGATATTTTTTAACGTTTTAAATACTTCATCAATATTAATACCCCATTGCTCGTATTCCTTTTTTGCACTTTCAAATGCCTGATTGTCACTCATTCCATTCCCTCCTCGATACTAGTCATTGCACGATAACGCTTTAACTCGAATGAATTCGCAATGACCTTGCGTGCATCTGCGATTTCATTTAATTCTCTTAAAGCCATTAATTGAGCAACCACATTCCCAATTGCCGTTGCTTCAACAGGTCCTGCACATACAACCTTTTTCGTTTTATCAGCAATCAGCTGATTTAATTGCTCATTCTGACTTCCTCCACCGATAACATGTATTGTTTCATATTCTTTTTCGATCATTTCTTCAATTTCCACAATTGCCTTTTGATAGCTTTCAGCCAAGCTATCAAATACACACTTAGCTACTTCACCAGGTTGATGAGGAACCTGCTGCTTTGTCTCCTTACAATATGCTTGTATTTCTTTTATCATATCATCAGGCTTTAAGAAACGTTGATCATCGACATTAACAATAGAAGTAAACGAACTGTATTGTTTAGATAACTGGACAAGCTCAGCAAACGAATACGCATCATCGTACAAGCGCTTCACTTCTTGGATCATCCAAAGTCCCATAATGTTCTTTAAAAACCTAAAGCGATAATCTACTCCGCCTTCATTTGTAAAATTATAATCTAATGCCTTCGTAATACAAATAGGAAATGAATTTTCTATTCCAATTAAAGACCAAGTTCCAGAGCTAATGTAAATCGTTTCATTGTTTTCTGGGACAGCCAATACCGCCGAACCAGTATCATGTGTTGCAGGCACATAAACATCTAAAGAAAATCCAAGCTCCTCGACTAATTCTTCCTTTAATGATCCAAGCTTTTCTTTCGGAAGAATGATTGGCTGAAAGATATTAAAAGGTAACCCTAGAGCATCAACCAATTCTTTGTCCCATTTTTTCGTAAAAGCATTCACTAGTTGTGTCGTTGTTGCATTTGTATACTCATTAGCCTTTTTACCCGTTAGTAAGAAATGAAAATAATCTGGAATCATTAAAAACGTTTTCGCTTTTTCTAACAATTCAGGCTGCTGCTTCTTTAATGCATATAACTGATAAATCGTATTAAACTTTTGAAATTGAATACCGGTATCTAAATAGAGACGTTCCTTTTTTATAATCTCTGTAACTTCTTCCATCATCCCATCGGTACGCGGATCACGATATGCAACAGCATCTGTTATAAGCTGATCATTTTCATCTAAAAGAACAAAGTCGACCGCCCACGTATCAATTCCGATACTTACTGGTTTACTGTCAAAATCACGACATTTCTTTAATCCAGCTTTGATTTCTGAAAAAAGCGTATCAATATCCCAACAGAAGTGCCCGTTTTTTTCCATCATTTCATTCTTAAAACGATGGATCTCATCTAGCTGAAGCTGCTCATTAGCCAATTGGCCAAGCATCACTCTTCCGCTAGAAGCTCCAATATCGACCGCTAGACAACTTTGACTCATGTTATCCCCCCATAAATAGTAAGCGCTTTATATATGTTAGTCCACTGTGACAGACGATGCTCCTTTTCAATGAAGGGGCACTGAAAAATTAAAGATCAAACTTTTCAGTGCCCTCTTAAGTTTACTTACAGAGGCAAGTCATCCATTCTTTTATTTAGCGAGTAAAGGCTGCTGGTACACCACCATCAACAGTAATCATACAACCTGTTGTCTTAGCTGCTTTTGATGAGGAGAAGAAAAGTATCGATTCAGCAATATCCTTTGGATAAATATTAACAAGTAACGTAGTACGTTTACGATAATGCTCCTCCAATTGATCTGGTTCGATTCCATAAGCTGCAGCACGTTCTTCACGCCATCTAGAGCCCCAAATAGCTGATCCTTGCAAGACTGCATCTGGTAATACAGAGTTCACGCGAATACCGTATTGACCACCTTCAGCTGCAATACATCTAGCTAAATGAACCTCTAATGCTTTAACAGAGCTATATGCAGACGCATTTTTTCCAGCATAGACTGAATTTTTTGAACCGATAAACACCATACTTCCGCCAATCCCTTGATCTTTCATCACCTTGAATGCTTCACGTGCGACAAGGAAATATCCTGTACCGAGAACATCCATATTTAAATTCCACTCTTTTAAAGTTGTTTCTTCAATAGGGCTAGAAGTAGCTAGTCCCGCATTATTAACGATGATATCTATTCCACCGTATGCAAGAGTTGCTTGTTTTAAAGCTGCTTGTACTTGTTCTTCGCTCGTTACATCCATTTTAACAGCTAGAGCTCGTTTGTCACCATACTGTTCATTAATCTCTGACGCAACTTTTTCAGCACCTTCAAGGTTTAAATCTGCTATAACAACATGGGCTCCTTGTTCAACAAACTGGCGGCATGTTTCACTTCCGATTCCACCAGCTCCACCTGTAACAAATGCCACCTGTCTAGAAAACTCTGCTTCTGCTGGTGCCAATGATAGTTTATAAAGCTCTAATGGCCAATACTCTATGTTATAAGACTCGTTTTCATTTAAAGAGACAAATGTTCCTAATGCAGTCGTACCTTTCATAACCGAAATTGCGCGGTGATAAAGAGCTCCACTTACGTTAGCCATTGTGACATTTTTCCCTGTATTCACCATACCGATTCCTGGAATTAATATGACTCTTGGTGCTGGTTCAAACATAACATCGCCTTCATTTTTATTTTCATTGAAATAGTTTTGATATTCACTCTTAAATGTTTCAACACCCGTTTTAATTGCTTCGGTCAAACTTTCCACATTTTTCGATGATGGATCCCAATCAACAAACAATGGCTTCATTTTCGTATGAACGAGATGATCAGGGCAAGCTGCTCCTACTTGTGATAGTTCAGCTGCATCATAGCTATTAACGAACTCTACAATCTTATCACCCGTATCATACGTTAAAAGCATCTTCTTCTCATCACTAACGGCTCCACGAATGACTGGCATAACTTGTGCTAGCAACTCTTGCTGCTCTTCACCAGTTAATGATTGATATTTCTGACCACCAAATGGTTGCTTTCCTTTTGCTTGTTTATTAATAAATGCCTCTGCTTCATTAATGACAGAAATCGTCTTATCATAGCTTTCCTGAGCAGTATCTCCCCACACGACTAAGCCATGCTTCTCCATTAAAACAAGTTCAGCATTCGGATTTAGCTCCACACCTTCTGCAATCATTTTTGATAAAGTAAACCCTGGTCTTACATATGGTACCCATACAAACCGATCACCAAAAATCTCTTTTGCTAACTCTTTCCCATTATGAGCACAGCATAGACTAATGATCGCATCAGGATGCGTGTGATCTACATGCTTAAATGGTAAAAAAGCATGTAATAACGTCTCAATCGATGCACGTGGATGTGTATGATCAATCATACAATGTGTTAAATAAGCAACCATTTCTTCATCGGACATTTCATCACGTTCGATTAAAGGACGAATATCTTCAAGGTTTAAACCAGTGAAATTCTTCGCTCCCATTGTTGCTAAATCAGACCCACTACCTTTAACCCACATCACTTCAACATCACGCCCACGGAAATCCTTAACCGTCGTCTTCATTGACGTATTACCGCCACCCCAGTTACACACAGCTCGGTCAGTACCGATTAAGTTAGAGCGATATACAAGTTCATCTAATCCTGGCTTCAACGTTTCTGCATTTGCTTCATCCCAAAGATTTTGTACCATAATTACCTCCGATTAGTTGTTTTTTCTTCTGAATAAAGTATAACACCTTTGTTTTGCCTTGTATATATGTTTGTTTATTTTTGTTTTTTTATTAACTTAAAAGCACAGATCTGCGTAAAAATAATAATTTTTGTTCTTGTCTAAGCATTACAAGAGGCTGGGACATAACTAAAGTGTCTATCTGGAAACCCGAACAAAAGATGAACGTAGCGGATGAAATATACGTAGACTCCTGCGGGATGAAAAGCCAAGGGTGAGACCCCGCAGTGCGAAGCACGAGGAGGCTCACCGGCTTCCTGCGGAAAGCGAAGTATATTTCAGGAGCGGTTTACGTCCTCCATCTATCATTGTTCGGGAACATCAAATCATGAGTGTAACTCCCATTTTGGTTAAGGACATTGAAAAAGTTGACTTGTCTTTTTCAGTGTCCTTTACATTTCCTATTAATCAAAACCATTCCAATCAAAGCAAAAATATTACGACATTACTCATAGTCCAAAATGATTCTCTCACCATTGAAGCTTGCGATAAAGTCGGATTGCTTATCAGTCACTCTAAATACTTGCTCACCTATCTTTAAAATCGTTCCCTCATAGGCATTTCCTACTTTTATCTGTTTATCTCTTGGCACAGTAACGACTGTTCTTGTACCTACATATGTGCCTAATTCCTTTACCTTTACTCCCTCTTCTGAATAAATCGAACCTCCTCTAAACTTACCGAGTATGTCAACTTTTCCGTTCGCATAAATTTTTGTATTGACACAACCCTTACCAACGACATGAATAGCTCCGTTACTAAATAAATGACTATTGATAGCATCTGAAACCGTAATAGTTTGAACCTTTTCAGCTATGATCGTGTTGGAAATGACTTTTTCCATACGTCGTGCTAATTTTTGTAAATCTTTAATCGTCACTTTCTTATTTGTTAACGTTAAAAAATTTCTCCGAAGCTCATGTGAAATTTCGCCCCATTTACGATCCTCAATATACTGATAATCGTTGTAAACCTTTTTCATAAACGTACCAATGACTGTTTTTAATCTAGTAAATTTCTTTTCTAATAACATAATGACAATTGGTTGAATCCCATTTGCCCTCAAATCAATTGTTTGAAACGATGGAGACACGGATAACTGCTTTAATAAATCAATCATTCTATTAACCTGCTCTAGTATCACTTTTAATAAAAGACCTAACTCACCAGCTATCTTACTGTTCTTTCCTGCAGATAGTTCAGAACCGATTACATTTCCTCTTACTGTAATGGATTTATGTGAAATGATTTGCGCTTCAGTTACCGACTTATAAATGTAAATATCTCCCCCTGCTTTAACCTTCATTTTTTCAACTACATGACCTAATATCTCTATGTCACCATCAAATGCTATATTCCCTGTTCGAATCGTGACATCCTCTTGATACGTAAGTTTTGGGTAAACATTTACCTTCACAGATAGATCATGTTTGTCAATTTGTGGTCTACCTTCACGTAATGCGATTACACTCCCAGTTGCTAAGCACTCGACTCCTTCTCCTAATTTCATGTTCACGGACTGACCTTCCTTGGCTTGAATCACTTCATTAAATATGGTCCTTCCATCGAACCCTTCGGTAGGTGGATGAACAATCCCAATAACTTGTCCTCCTTTAACAGTAGGAATGTTCATTGATTGACGATAATCAATATTTCCTTGATCATCTTCGACCAACTGTTTCTTTGTTTCTGTTTCAACCTTGATTTCAAACGAGCCATCTTGTCCATCTTTTGACTCTTTTCCTAAAGCTACATCATATTCACAAGGGACCATTGATTGAATGGCCTTTGATATTTCTTTATAATTGATACCATAAACGATTTTCAACGTTTCTAATTCTCGAATGATTTGCTCGAAGGTTAAAGTATTTGTTACTTCTTTTTTCTCATTGATTTGTAAATAAATATGTTTATTCGGAGGAGCATCTTTTAAGTATCGATGGATTTTATAACCTGGGTGTACGATTAACTTTGCACTTAACTTTTGTTCGTCCACCATAAAGAACCACTCTGTGTCTACTTGCTCATATTCGTTAACGATTTGAATGTCAATCACATCATGTTCCGAAACGAACACCTTCTTTTCAGTCATACGTTCACCATTTTTTAAGAGTATAATTTCTTCACTTAGCGAAACACTTGCGTAGCAATCAATACTGCCTTTAACAAAAAACTGACCATTCTCCACCCACACCTCTGGTCCTGATCGTTTACTAGTAAGTAGTTGAGCACTTGTATCTTCCTTATTTAATTGTTGACTTTGACTATCTTCATCCGTAATTACTCTTTCATTTTGAATTTGCTTAAAGAACGCTTCCATTTCTACAAGGGGGTCAACCACTTCAGTTTTCATAGGTTGACGTATGGACAACTTAACAACGGCTTTCTTTTTTTTCATACCAGCAAATCCTTCAGATCCATTTTGCAAAATTTCAATATCAACTTGTTTTTCTTTGGCATTTAGCATTTGTAAGCCGATATCAATCGCTTCCTCAACTGACCTAGCTTTTGATACTATACTGTTCATGACAATCCCCCTTTCTACTTTACAATGCTGTTTTAAAAAAGAAGAGTGCTTCAACAAACTCATTCGTTCGTATCAACCACTCTTCCTCACTCTACTTATCAACTATGTCACCGAATAACCAGTTCAAATTAGTTATGCAAGCTTTAGTTACTGTATTAACTTATTTAAATTCATTACTTCCTCATCTAATTTCTTCACACTATTTGAAGCCTGACCCACTGACGTATTTGAATGCTAAGCTGTTGCTAATACTTCTTCTATACCCGCTACAGACTCTTCTGAAACAGAAGCAATATATTCTCAATAGAAGAGCTCATTTACTCGGAATGCGTCAACACACCTTGTACCGATTGCAATTTACTAGTAATATTTGGTCGTCGTTTTCTCTTACTAAATGATGACAAGTGCACTTAATAAAACCGTTACATGTTCAATCCGTTTCATTCAGCTTCTAAGAGAGCATTTATAAGAACATTTTAGTACATTGCGGGACTCTACTTTTTCTTTCGCTTTTCTTCCTCAAGCGTCTATTTATTTAACGCTTTCATACAAAAAAGCCTGTTTTCAGTCGGACAACTTACTTGTCATTTGAATGAGAATAAACTACTTTTAACGATGATCATTTATGGGAGAGGATATCATTGAAAATAAAAAAAGCAGTCATCCCAGCAGCAGGCTACGGAACGAGAAGACTCCCAGTAACCAAAGTTATACCTAAGGAAATGTTTCCTATTCAATCTAAGCCTGCCATTCAATATGTTGTAGAGGAAGCGATAAGTTGTGGCATTGAAGAAATTTTAATGATTGTCTCAAGAAATAAGCATACGATTATTGACTATTTCGATCGTTCGTTAGAGCTTGAAGCTTTTTTACAAGCACAACAAAAATCACACCTGTTAAGTAAATTGACATTACCAAATGTTCACATTGAATATGTCCGACAACAAGAGGCAAAGGGATTAGGACATGCGCTTTCACTCGCTAAACGATTTGTTCAAGATGAACCATTTGCCGTTTTATTGCCTGATGACTTAATCATTAGTGATCAGCCTGCTTTAAAAGCCCTTACCGATACGTATGTTGAAAAACAAGCATCTGTTATAGGAGTAATGCAAGTACCAAAAGAACGCCTACACCAATACGGAGTTGTAATGAGTCAGCCTTTACAACATAAGCTACATCAAATTAACCATTTAGTAGAAAAGCCTCGTTCACCAATTTCTACAAATTTAGCAATAGTTGGGCGTTACGTTTTACAACCTACTATTTTTAAGCATTTAGATACTGTACAGCCTGATCCCTCTGGTGAAATTCAATTAACAGATGCTCTTAAAGCCTTTCTTACCAATAATCCCCTACTTGCTAACGAGTTAACTGGGAAACGATTTGATATCGGGTTAGAAGAAGATTATATACAATTAATTCAATTATTACACAACTCATGATCCATCATAAAGGATGCTAGTTACTTAGTATCCTTTCTAATCATCATTAAATTCGTATAAACAAAAGAAGTGTATACTTCGTCACCATTTAGCCTTTTTTTTATAAATAATATTGTGAAATACTGAGCAAACTATAGTATACTAAATGGAACAGATGATGATGTTAACTGAAAGGTGATGAAAAATGACTACTTTAATAGCACTATCTCCAATTGCAATCGTATTATTATTATTAATTGTATTGAGAATGCCGGCAATAAAGGCTATGCCAATTAGTTTACTTTTTACAGCTGTCATTGCTTATTATTATTGGAAAGTTCCTTTCGTGCAACTAGTAGCATCATCCGTAGAAGGGGTTTTAATCGGCCTATCAATCTTATATATTATTTTTGGAGCTATTTTACTACTTAATACTCTTAAAGAAAGCAAAGCGATTAATGCGATTCGAAATAGCTTTTTTGACATAAGTCAAGATCGCAGAATTCAACTTATACTAATTGCTTGGCTATTCGGAGCTTTCATTGAGGGAGCAGCCGGATTTGGTACTCCTGCAGCAATTGGTGCTCCACTTCTTGTTGCACTTGGGTTCCCTCCATTGGCAGCTGTTTCACTTGCACTAATTGCTGATAGCAGTCCAGTTTCTTTTGGTGCAGTTGGCACGCCTGTTATTGTAGGTATCGGTCAAGGTTTACAAGAGGGATCGCAGTTAGCCGCGATTACTAACAATTATATGACCGAAGCTTCTCTCTCTAGTTATTTGCGAATAATCGCTTCACAGGTCATGCAAATTGACGTTATTATCGGTACGTTAATGCCAGTTGTATTAGTAATGATGTTAACCCGTTTTTTTGGAAAAAATCAATCCTGGCTAGAAGGACTTAAAGTGTGGAAGTTTGCATTATTTGCAGGTATTAGTTTTACATTACCTGCATTACTAGTTGCGACGTTTATTGGTCCTGAATTCCCTTCCATCTTTGGTGGGCTTATCGGATTGTTCATTGTGTTATTAGCAATAAAAAAAAGCTGGTTTCTCCCAGAGGAAAATTGGGATTTTGATAAAAAAGAACATTGGAATAAAGAGTGGCTTGGTTCCATTATATTAAAAACAGAGGAAGGTCATTCCAGGTCACTTCCTTTATGGTTAGCTTGGATTCCTTATTTAGCTCTCGGTTTCTTACTCGTTCTGACAAGACTTGAAGTGTTACCTTTTAAATCTTGGCTTGAAGGAGTTGTTATAGGCTGGACGAACATTTTTGGGACGTCTATTAGTGCGACATTCTCGCCACTCTATTTACCAGGTACTATTTTTCTTATCGTTGTAATTTTGACATTCTTTTTTCATCAAATGAATGGAATGATGATAGCTCGAGCCGTTAAACAATCAAGTGGTATGTTAATTGGGAGTGCTGTTACACTTTTCACTGCTGTTCCTATGGTTAGAATTTTTATAAACTCGGGTGTTAATAATGCGGAGTTAGTTAGTATGCCGATAGAACTTGCTAATCAAGCTGCACATTATTTAGGTAACAGTTGGCCACTTGTAGCTCCTTTTATTGGCGCACTCGGCTCTTTTATTTCAGGAAGTGCCACATTCAGTAATATGATGTTTTCCCTTTTACAGTTTTCAGTTGCTGATCAATTAGCACTGCCTCCTGAGCGAATTCTTGCTCTTCAAGTGTTAGGCTCTAATGCTGGTAATATGATTTGTGTATTAAATGTAGTCGCAGCAGCTTCCGTTGTAGGATTAATCGGAAAAGAAGGAACCATTATTCGACTAACAATTTTACCTATGCTCTTTTATGCGAGCTTAGCTGGAGTGATTGGTTTTCTTTATATTCTTATTTTCTAATCAAAAGAATGGAAGTGTGAGGCTGGGACAAAAGTGGTTTAACTAAAAGAAAAGCCGTACAATGATAGATGGTCGACGTACCGCTCCTGACATATACTTCGCTACGTTCATCTTTTGTTCGGGTTTCCAGATAGACACTTTAGTTATGTCCCAGCCTCGTTTATACAATTATTCCTTCATCGGTGTCATTGCCTGGTGAATATGCTTCATCAGACCATGCGCATAGTTTTCCTTTTGATCTGGTGTCCATCGTAACGTATGAGCCATACACTCAATCACACCCTCTTTCCATTGTTCAACTAAGCGCAAATTAAAATAGAGCAGCCCTGAACGTCTTATAAAAAAATCCTCAGGTTTTACGACCATTTCATAATTCATTGCATAATGGAGAGCAAGAAATAATTCATCTGGTAAACCAAAACGGTCTTCATTTTTGAGAGCTTTCTTAAGGTCAAGTGCTGTCGTCACGTTTGAACCGAATAATCGGACTAAATATCTTGCTTGCTGCTTCGTCAACCCTTCATTTAGAGCATCATTATTCGCTTCCTTTATAAAATCCTCAAAACCTTTAGAACCACCCACATGTCCACCAGAAATCGGCAGCTTCTTCGTATTAGATCGTGGATAATCTTGATCCAAATCTTTTATTGCCTGATCCACTACTGTTTCCGCCATCTTTCGATAACCTGTTAGCTTTCCACCTGCGATCGTCATTAAGCCTGATTCAGCATGCCAAACCTCATCCTTACGTGAAATTTCAGAAGGATCTTTTCCTTCTTCATAAATAAGAGGCCTTACCCCTGCCCAGCTTGATTCTATTTCTTCAGCTGTTATATGAACATTAGGAAACATACCATTGATCGCTCGAATGATGTATTCTCGATCTTCATCCGTCATATATGGATTACTCGTATCCTTATTAAAAAATGTATCCGTTGTACCGACATATGCTTTCCCATCACGAGGAATGGCAAACACCATACGACCATCTGAAGTATCAAAATAAACGGCCTGTTTTAATGGAAAATGCGCTTGATCGATAACTAAATGGACTCCTTTTGTTAACCGTAACACTTTGCCTTTTTTTGATTGATCCATCTCTCTGATTGAATCGACCCACGGGCCTGTAGCATTAATCGTTTTTTTTGCTTTCACTTGAAAAGTGTGATCAGCATGCAGCAAATCCTTAACCTCTCCCCCAATGACTTTTCCATTATCATACAGTAGCCTCGATACCCGAGCATACGAAATCGCACATGCTCCAAATGCGACAGCTTCCTTTAATACTTCAATCGTTAATCGAGCATCATCTGTCTTGTATTCAACATAATAGCCGCCACCAAGAAGTCCTTCTTGGTTGAGCAACGGCTCCTTTTGTAATGTTTCTTTTGTTGTTAGCATTTTACGCCGTTCATGCTTTTTCACTCCGGCTAGGAAATCATACGCCCTTAGGCCAACCGACGTTGCAAACTTGCCAAAAGTACCTCCCTTATAAATAGGAAGAAGCATCCACTCTGGTGATGTAACATGTGGACCATTTTCATAGACAATTTCTCTTTCTTTCCCCACTTCTGCAACGAGACCTATTTCAAAATTCTTTAAATAACGTAATCCACCATGCACAAGCTTCGTGGAACGACTTGATGTTCCTGCTGCGAAGTCTTGCATGTCTATTAAAGCAACTGACAGACCACGTGCTGCAGCATCAAGTGCAATACCAGCACCTGTAATTCCTCCTCCAATTATAAACAAATCATATTCTTTATTCCCCATTGTATGAATCATTTCTTGGCGCTTCTTACTAGAAAAATCTACCCGCATTTAAACCACTCCTCTTTTTTTATAAGAAAGCCTGTGCAGCAGGCTCTCCCTTAATTTCGTCGACCAGAAAGAAGAGCACTTTCCGATCGACGTGTAACGTACGGAACCGACACCCTCCTTGACTAAACTTCTATCGTTCAACGAAAAAAGGAGAGACCACTACAAACACAAAGGAATTTCTTCCATTGTGAGTGTGGTCTCTCCTTGTCTCCAACCGAATCTATTAACTTATTAATGAGTATACCATACATAAGCAATCATTTAAAGAAAGTAATCTAACAATACAAGCGACGCCATAAGCTCGTATTAGACGTTGTTACAGCCTTTGCTCCAGCATTCAATGCCTCTTCCACTTCATCCACCGTATCAATTAGCCCACCTGCGAAAACGTCGCGAGCTGTCTTTTCGTGAATTTCTTTAATCACTTTCGGAATTAAACCAGGAAGAACCTCGACATAATCGGGCTGTGCCTTCTGTATTAACATAATATTCCGCTTCAGCGCATTAGAGTCAAGGATGAAAATACGTTGGATCGCTTTCACCCCTTTTTGCCTCGCTTTTAATATGACATTGGCCTTCGTGGATATGAGACCATACGGCCCCACTTCTTGACATAAATATTCAGCTGCGTATTCATCATTTTTCAATCCTTGTATTAAGTCCGCATGAAGAAACATTTTTTTCTCTTTCATCTTCGCCATTTCAAACACCGCTTTAATTTGCGACATATGGAGCTCCAAAAACACGCCATAATCATATTTACTTTTTAAAAATGTTTCAAAGTCTTTCATATTACGAACGGCGGGAAGGATTTTTTGATTTTCAAACAAGACATCCACATCCTTTCTTTTATGAGTCGTGCTGAGCAATTACAAAAGGTTTGATCTATGATGAAAGTGAAACGTGAAACATAAGAAGGACGTCGTTCTTCTCTAAATCCTCTTCCGTCTTTCTTGATTAGATTTCTGCGCCACTTATAAATGATTGCGCTTTAAGAAAGCACGGAGAAAAGGACTACGCCGAAGACACTAAAAAAGGATAAATCAACTTGTTCTGTACCTTTAATTAGGCTATCAATTGCTTCACTCGCTGCTCGCTTGACACTGAAAAACCACTCGTATCAAGCTTTTCAAAATAGATAAGATAGTACATTGCTTAAAGGGCACCGAAAAAGTTGAAAAACAAACTTTTCAGTGCCCTTATTATACTTCTCTTAATCTCAACACTACTATTAACTTTGTACATTATTATAATTGCAAACATCAACAAATACAACTAGTCTTACAAAAATAGTACTGTACATTTATCCATTCAAAAATACGTTATTAGTATATGTTTTTAGTGTATCGGAATTCCACTCTAAAATGGTCTGCTCTCTAAATATTGACTAATTAATTCACAAAGGATCATAATCCCTTCTTCAATCAAGGAATCATGCAAAAAAGCAAAACAAATCCTTAGTTCATTATAGTTTGCCTCTGCCGCATAACTTACAGACCCAGGTAAAAAAGCAAGTTTTTTTCTCACAGCTAATTTCAATAGTTCATCTGTATCAACCCATTTCGGTAATGTTACCCAAATGTTTAATCCTCCAGATGGGTGTGTCCATGAAATATTTGGAGGCGCATATTTCTCTAACATGGTCTGTACTAATTCACACCTTTTTTTCAAATTCAAACGTAATTCTTCTAGTTGTTTTTCCATTCTATTAGACTTTAAGTAAGGCAAAACCGCTCTCTGCGTTAATAACGGACTCCCTAAATCCGTTATAGATTTCGCTGCTAGTAATCGATTCATAAACGAGCCTTTAGCTATCAAGGCTGAAATCCGACATGACGGTGCTAACACTTTGCTAAATGTTTTAGAGTGAATGACATGTCCCGCAGTATCCAATGAATATATCGACTTCGGAGGCTTTTCTGTAAAATACATATCACTAAATGTGTCATCCTCCAGAATAATTGTATGATATGCCTCTGCAATTTCTAATAACTGCTTTCGCTTAGGCATACTCATCACAGCCCCTGTAGGGTTTTGAAAGGTTGGAACTGTATAAATTAACTTTGGTGGATGTTGATCACATAGTTTTGTTAATAAATCCAATCTTAATCCTTCCTCATTCACTGGAACTGTTATGATTTTTGCTCCACGACTCAAAAAAATATCAATAGCTCCAGCATAAGTAGGTGCTTCAACATAAACAACATCACCTGCACCAATAAACGTCCTCGCTACTAAATCAATCCCTTGCTGAGAACCACTAACCGTTAAAACTTGATCAACCGCTACATTCATACCCTCTCGTTTGAAGTAATTGACAAATTCACTTCTCAGATCCAAATCACCTTGGAACGGACTGTACTTAGATAAGGCCGTTTGATCAGTTTTTTTAATTTCTCGAACGATTTCATACGTTGGTAACAGCTTCTCGTTAATAGCTGATACATGAAAAGGAAAACGAATCGAACTGTCAGCTTCTTGAAATCCCGCTTGGAAATTCTTAAGCATTTGAGCTCTTGGTAAATAATCAACTATTGTTAGTTGCCAATTTAGGTCGGAGTTATCTTCTATTTTCTTAGTTGACTCCACTAATACATAGCATCCTTTGCCATGAATTCGAGTAATTAGTCGTTTCCGTTCCAATCTTTCGTAAGCCTTACTACACGTAACTAAACTAACGCCTAACTGTTTAGACAAATTTCGTAATGATGGCATTTTAGTATGAGGCTTCAACAACCCCGAGCGTATTCGATCTTCGAATGCTTGTACAATTTGATCAGTTAATGTCGATTGACTCGTCCTTTTTAAATGAATGTGCATATGAATCCCTCACCAACTGTTATAAATCAACCTTTACTGTTATACAAGTAGACATCTACACTTGAAAAAATTCAATGCCTTTGCTTCAGAAATGGTAGTCATCATTTCCTTAAGCATAGCATCTTATTAAGGAGGAAAGTTAAAAATGAAAAAAACAAAAACTGTTTTATTGGTGGGTTCTATTTTAATTTTAATTGGATTAGCCGTAATGACAATTGTAGAAGGACCAAATGGGCCAGGAGGAAATAATCAAAAATTACCAAGCATTCATGGTGCACCTTAATAACAGCACTTTATAACTACGCTTGATCAATCAAAATAGATCTGCTCCAAAGGTGAAATTTGACCTCTTGGAACAGATCCCCTTATTAAGTTAAATATTCCATAATAATACTAGCTGTTTCTTCAATCGATCGATCGGATACGTTAATAACAGGGCATTTCAACTGGCGCATAATCGAATCAGCACGTCTAAGCTCTTCTTTAATATGGTCTAAGGCAGCATAGGAGGATTCATTTGGCAGCCCTAAAGACTTTAAGCGCTCTTTGCGGATTTTCAATAAATGTTCAGGATCAATCGTTAAGCCAACAACTAGCTTACTCATTGTTGCTTCATATATTTCATTGGGTAATTGTACAGTTGGCAAAATCGGTAAATTTGCTACCTTGTATCCTTTATGAGCCATGAAAATACTAAGGGGTGTTTTAGATGTTCGTGAAACACCAATTAGTACAACATCTGCCAACAAGAGCCCACGAACATCCTTCCCATCATCATACTTGACAGCAAATTCAACTGCTTCTATGCGTCTAAAATATTCATCATCGAGCACTTGTCGCAAGCCTGGTTCTTGTTTTGGTGAATCGTTATATGTATCAATATACGCTTGCATAAGCGGACCCATTACATCAACAGCTCGAACTCCATTAGCAATCGCCTCTTGCTTCATGACTTCACGCAATTCCGGCTGTACGAGCGTATAGGCAATAATACCCTTAGCTGCAACTGCTTGGTTAACTATTTTCACAATCTCCTCGTCAGATTGAATATGACCGAACCGTTTAATTTCAATTACATTACTAGAAAATTGACGAATCGTTGCTCTTGCGACAGCTTCTGCTGTTTCTCCAACAGCATCTGAACAAACATATATAATTGGTTTTTGCTGATTCTCTCCCACTATGAATCCCCCTAGGCTTCAGTCGCTATTTCTAATAATACCTTAGTCAGATTGGTCTTAGTAATTCTCCCAACAACTTGCTTTCTTTCTTTGTCTCCATCTTTAAATTGAACAACCGGTAAACCATCAACCTCGGTATGAATCATTTTTCGTGCTGCTTCAATTAATGATTCCTCTGGTGTAACGATCACAACTTTCGAATGACGAGTCATTACCATATCTACCGGTATCGTTAACGCATTAGCATTTCCTAGTGTGACTTTTAATAAGTCTTTCCGGCTTACAATCCCTTCTAATAACCCATCTTCATCTACGACTAACAGCGAGCCAACATTTTCAATAAATAATGAAACAACAGCATCCTGTACCGTCGTCGTTTTCTGAATGACAACGGGTAGTCCTTGTATATCTTTAACCTTGATCTCCTTTAAGCGATTTTTAATATTTCCATCGCTTTTGGCAGTTGTTCCAAGGAAATAGCCGACCTTAGGTTTAGCATTTAAATAGCCGGTCATGACGAGAACCGCTAAATCTGATCTTAATGTTGCACGACTTACTCCTAACATCTCTGCTATTTGCTCTGCTGTAATAGGCTCATGCTTTTTTAATATTTCGATAATCTCCAGTTGGCGATTGGAAAGCTCTATTTTGACCATCCCCTGACTCTTACGGCATAAAGGACATCCTTTATCTATCTTTTATCGCTTTAAAGTGTATCATATTGATTTATTTATGTACATTAATTAATACTTATCATACTTGAAGCTCACTGATTCATCACTTTGATAGAATTTCCTTCATTCATAGTAGAGCCTACGCTATCTACTCCTCTCGGTCTTGAGTGTCGATACCACTGATAGCATAAAATAAAAATAATTACAGCATCAATAAGATCTCCACCGTAGTACATCAGCATTGCCCCTTTTTCAGCTAGTATACGATCAACCCCTTTTGGTGGAAATACGTAGATAACCTTTGCTAAAATACCATGAGCTGCTAGAGCAACAATTAAAGTTATGGAACGAAACAAATAGCTTGTCCGTTGCGGTGATGGATCTATTTGTAGCATCGAGGCTGTAAACACATAACCAGCCAAAAAGATATGGACATGGATAATCATATAAATGACTGAATTGTGATGCATCAACATAAATAATTCTGTATTATACAATAACCACAAGCCACCCATATTTATAAGAGAGGCAACGATCGGATTCATCATGAAATGAATCGGTTTAATCTTTAACCATTTTGCAAGTATTCTTGCGTTTGTTACTGGTAAAGTTCGTAATAGTAATGTGATCGGAGCCGCCAATACCATTAACAACGGAGCAAGCATCCCTAATAATAAATGAGCGACCATATGCCCTTTGAAGTCAACATGAGCCCAATGTACTATTGGTCCATAAAGTGAAAAAAGCGCACATATACAACCTGTACTCCAACATAAAGTACGTAGCACACTCCACTTTTTGAAACGACGATTTGAAATAAACACACAGACCAAATATATAAAGCAAGCAACAACAAAAGGCATTGCAAGCAGGCTTTCTGTAATTGGATCGTACTGATGACCTGTCATTAAATTGCTGCCCCTGAACGATTTATTTCATAGTTCGATCCCAAAAATATAATGGTTCCGATAACAATAAGTAATGTAGCTAATAAGTTCCACGTCACATCATAAACAAACACATCTTCCACATAACGTATTTGATGGATACCCATTACTTTATGCTGAATCGTACCATCATATAATTGAAATAAGCCCGCTCCAATCAAAACGCCACTCCACCATCTCCTCATCCAAATTCCACCACGACGTTGTAAATCAGCAAATAAAAATAGCCCGGCAATTGTCGCGAACCAACTAAAGGCATGAAACAGTCCGTCGGAAATAAGTCCAATATTGGTCGTCGCTAAGTCATAAAAATGATGCCAATGGAGTAATTGATGAAAAATCATTTCATCAATAAAAGCAATTAACCCTATTCCAAACAGAAAGCCTGACCAAAAATTTCGTTTGCGATAAACTCGTTTTGAATTGAGACGAGGTGTTCTTTCATTTGTTTGCTTCACAGTCTTCATTTTTAACACCTTTCTAAATTAGTTTACGTTCACCATCTATTACCATTTGTATATTAATCCTTTTTTATCCAGAAACTTAAATAAAAAAGATGCCTAAAGGTACATGCTAGCCTTTAGGCATCCGTCATCATTTATACATGATTGTATTTTTACGCGAATCATCCAATTATCCTAACCGCATAATATCGTTCGAATGTTGCAAATCAAAATATATCCCCTGTAAGAGCTAGCATCTTGCTCTTACAATAGCTTAAATGAACATCTACTTTTCTGCTACAAAACGATTTGTTAAAGCACCAAGCTTTTCAACCTCCACAGTTACTTCATCACTAGGTTTAATGTATACTTGTTCGTTTTCTGGCAAACCAAGCGCGACGCCTTCAGGTGTTCCTGTTAAAATGATATCACCTGGTGTTAATGTCATATGTTTAGAAATGTAACTGACGATTTCATCCACATAGAAAATCATATCTGATGTATGTGAATCTTGACGGATTTCTCCATTCACAAAGGTTTTTAACGCTAATTGGTTAGGATCGCCAACTTCATCTGCTGTTACTAAATAAGGACCTAATGGGGAAAAATCATCACACGTCTTTCCAAGCAACCATTGAGGAGTTAAAAATTGAAGATCCCGTGCTGATAAATCATTTGCTGTACAATATCCTGCAACATAATTCAGTGCTTCATCCTTTCTTACATTTTTAGCGTTTTTCCCAATGACAACGGCTAGCTCAACTTCATAATCTAGCTTATTTGTCACTTTCGGAACTGCGATATCGCATTGATGACCTGTTAACGTATTGTTAAATTTATTAAAAAGAATAGGGACTTCCGGATATGGTGCATTTGTTTCATCGGCATGTTTTCGATAATTTAAACCAACACAAATAATTTTATTTGGTTTAGGCACACACGCTCCCCATTCAACTTCTTCTTCAGGGACAATGTAGGGAGGCTGTTCAGATAAAGGTAAGGAATTAATATACACCTGTAAGTCAGCTAAAGCTTTTTCTCCTCCACGTAAAATTTCCATTACCGACGTACCTACTTCTCCTTTTACATGTCGTAATGCTTCATTAATATTTACAATCCCTTGCTCCACTTTCACACCTAAATTAAGTTGTCCATTTTTCTTCATAGACAAGAGTTTCATTTAAATCCCTCCATTATATCGATTAAATACTTATTTATCATTCCTATACTTTTATGTTCTAGCTTCAATTCACGCTAGGTAATAGAACAAGCCTACACTCACTTAAGAAATGAATGTAAGCTATTTATTTTTTTCCTGTTATCCAACTCCTACAATCTCATACCTTCCATTCACACTTGTCGCAAATTGGTAGACGTTAGGTTCAACCTCAATATATCTCACCTGCTTCTGTTGATTTGTGATGTGTACTTTTCTATTGGTTCGCACTATACAGCGTTGCCCTTTTGATGAGAGTATTTCTGCCTTTACAAGTGTATTTCTTTCCCACAGAATGTCCACTTCAAACCCACCTTTTGCTCGTAAACCTTTTACATAACCAGCTTCCCATTTTTCAGGGAGGGAAGGTAGTAGATGAATTTCGTTCAGATGACTTTGAACGATCATCTCAGCGATTCCGGCTGTCCCACCAAAGTTCCCATCAATTTGAAAAGGAGGATGATTATCAAAAAGGTTTGGCAGTGTTGATTGTGTTAGTAGTTGTACAATATTTTCATAGGCCTTCTCACCCTCTTCTAATCGTGACCACATGTTAATAATCCACGCACGACTCCATCCCGTATGTCCGCCGCCATACTTTAATCTCCGTTGCAATGTGGCTTTCGCTGCATGAGCCAATTCTGGAGTTTTTCTAGGAGCAATTTGATTACTTGGATGAAGAGCAAAAAGGTGAGAAATATGACGATGTCCGGGTTCTAGTTCATCATAATCTTCCAGCCATTCTTGAACTTGACCGTGTTTACCTATTTGTGGTCGAGGTAGCTTACTTCTTAAGTCTATTAATTGCTGACGATAGTCTTCATCTTTGTTTAAAATAGCACTTGCCTCAACAACAGCGCTGAATAATGAAAAGATGATCTGACTATCCATCGATGGCGCTTCGCATAAGACACCTTTCTCACCATTTGGTAATAAGTACGTATTTTCGGGAGAAACCGATGGCGACGTGATCAAATAGCCATCTTCCGTTTCGACTAAAAAATCGACAAAGAATAATGCTGCTTCTTTTAATATATCGTAATATGTGGCAAGAAAGTCTTCATTTAAGTTATACTCATAATGCTCCCAAATATGTAGGCTCAGCCAAGCTGCACCTAATGGCCAAATACTAGCTGGCATATATCGATCTTGCGGAGCAGTATCTCCCCAAATATCAGTATTATGATGAGCAACAAAGCCTCGACACCCATACATTTTAGCTGCTGTTACACTTCCATTAATCCGTACTTTTTCAATATGATCAAATAGTGGCTGATGACATTCTTGTAAATGACAAACCTCTGCAGGCCAATAATTCATTTCGGTATTAATATTAATCGTATATTTGCTATCCCATGGGGGATTCATTTGGTCATTCCAAATACCTTGTAACGTTGCTGGCAACGATCCCACTCTACTAGAAGCGATTAATAAATATCGTCCGAAATGAAAATACGTTGTGATCAAGCCAAAGTCGTCATCACCGTTCTTCATACGTTCGAGACGTTCATCCGTTGCCAACGTGTCTAAGTCTTCATTTTCGTGTAATTTAAACTGAACACGTTTGTACAAAGATTGATAATCACCTATATGTCTTTCTCTTAATGTCTCGTAACTTGTTTTCGTTGCAACGTCTAGCAATTGCTTACATTGCTCTGTAGGATCTGTAAAACGATACGTTGTTGCAGCAGCTAAACAAATGGTCACCGCATGTGCATTTTCGACCATCAAGCGATTACCAATCGTTTCAATTGATCCACTATCCGCTCTCACATCGATCATCATCACAAATCCAATTCCATCAACACCGCCAGTCTTTCCATTTAGCATTAATCGATTATTAGTAATCGCTTTCATTCCATCGAAATTCTTTGCGTTCCCTCGATCCAAATATGTCCTAAAAGATAGACCTTCTTTCTTTGAAGTTGTTAATCGAATAACCATCACTTGATCGGGATAACTAGTGAATATTTCTCGATGATAAGATTCTCCCTTTAGTTGATATTGTACATTTGCAATCCCTTGTTGCAGATCCAAAGACCTTTCATATCCCTCGAAATCATCGTGATCTTTAAACTGGAAATAGAGATCTCCTAATGGTTCATAATGTCGTTGTGATTCAGGCGTTCCCATAAATGCCAATTCTGTTAGCTCTTCAGCTTCCTTCAACCTGCCTTCTCTTAATCGTCTTCTTACTTGATCTAGGTTCCTTCTAGCATCACGATTATTTCGATCTATGGGACCACCATACCAAATAGAGTCTTCATTTAATTGGATGTGCTCCTGTTGAACCGTACCAAAAACCATCCCCCCTAAACGTCCATTGCCAACTGGTAAAGCTTCGTTCCAATCATTGGCAGCTTGCTTATACCATAACGATTGATTCATCTTAATCTCCTCCAAAAATCGATTTGATTAGCTTTTATTTGAAGCATCATTCTTTCCAACCTTCTCCTAAAGGCAAACAATGATAGAACACACGTTTATCTGTCAATATTTTTTAGCAAACAATAAAAGAGCCTTACATCCGAATGTCACTGTTCTTTAGCCTCTTTAACCTCCCTCTTCTTATAAACAACACGACTTTTCTGAGTTAGTACAACAACAATGGTGCAGAAAATAGCAATGATTCCGCAAAGATAGAATATACTTAGTAAATTCGTTAATTCAGCTACCTCTCCAGCTATAAGTGGCCCAACCATAATACCTAGCGCATAAAAGGATTGATAAAAGCCCATTGCTGAATTCTTCAATTTTTCATCACTTACTTGTATGACTATCGTTAGAAGCAACGGGAAAATAAAGCCAAGCGATAGCCCCAAGCCAGCATGTAAAAGCACGACAAATATCCACGCTTGAACAAATGGAACAAGTAAAACAAAAAAAGCTGTTAGAATAAAGCTGATGATTAAGATTTTCATTTGACTTTGCTGTTTAATGGTACGAAACATGAGCCAAATAGCTGCCAGAGCATGCGGTATGAAGAAAGCACACACTAACACCGTCACAGCATATGACGATTCTGTGAGCTGTGAAACATACATAGGTGAAAAACCAAATATCGTAATAAACAATATAGAATGTGCTCCTAATGAAAGGAATGTAATGAAAAGTAACCCTCTTATTCGAAACGTTTGTTTAAAATAATAACTTAGCGGTAAAGCATTCTCTCTTTTTACTGAGAAATCTTTCACTTGTAATACAAGGATCGTTCCAATAACAGCAGCTACTGTCGCCACCCAAAACGGTGCCTTCCAACCAAAATAATAAACGAGGTAGCCGCTTATCATCATACTGATAAATTGAGCAAACACGGTTAAAAATTGAATACGACTCATCGCTTTAGCTGCAAATTGCTCTTTCACATAATGAGAATATAAAACGGTTGCCATTACCCACATTGCCGCCGTCACTCCAGCTAACAAGCGCGCAATGAAAATCGAAATAAATGATTCAGAGAATATAAGAATTAGACCACTTGCAATCCCAGCTAAAAAACCAAATGTCAATAGATGCTTACGAATACCAAAGAGCTTGTCAGAAAGCACGCCGAGTGGAAAGCGTAATAAGATTTGTGTTAAACCATAGCTTCCTAAAATGACTCCAATCATTGAGTAAGTAAAATGAATCGATTCTAAATAAAGAGAAAATACCGGAATATAAACATATGTACAAAACCAAAAACAAAATATCACACAAGAAAAAATAACATGATCTTTTTTCGTTGCTAGCGTTTGTGATCGACCTTCTTCGTGCAGCTTTAATAGTGAACTTGATTGCATCAATAGAACTTCTCCTTTTATGAAAACGCATCCTTCACATTGTATCATGTTATTCATTATTAAAAAATGAATAAGGCCATAGGAAAAGAAGTACCTTCTCCTATGGCCTATAAAACTTAAATTTTAAACTGCTCAATACTTTTAGTCATTTCTGTTGCTAGCTCTGCTAACTCTTCACTCGCTCGGGCAATTTCTTTAATCGATGAAGTTTGTTCATCTACGGAGGCCGTAGCTTCCTCTGTCGTTGCTGCATTTTCCTCTGAAATCGCCGATAGGTTATTAATTAACCCTATTATTTCTTCTTTTTTCATCTGCATTTGATCACTAGAGTTCGTAATTTGATTAGCAGAGTTTTGCATATTCTCGATAACATTTGCCATTTCACCAAATTGTTGACGCGTTTCTTCTATGCTTCTAGTTTGAATAACGGCATGCTCTTCTACTAATCCAACTGTCGAAACAGCGTGGTCTGTCTTACTAATTAACTCTTGAATAATCTGAACAATCTCTTCTGTAAACGTATTGGATTGTTCGGCAAGCTTACGAACTTCATCTGCTACAACAGCAAAACCTTTTCCTGCTTCCCCTGCACGAGCTGCCTCAATCGCAGCATTTAATGCAAGTAGATTGGTCTGTTCTGAAATACTCCGTATCATATGACTCGCTGCTTCAATTTTCTCTGCGCTCTCATCCGTATTGACGATAATTTTTTTTATATCTTGGATCGATTTAGAGTTAGCCTCTGTTTTGTCCATTAATTCATGTAAATTCTTTTCACCATGCTCCTTTAACGACGTAACCTCTTTGATCGCCTTTGTTAATACAATCAGTTGCTTCAAATTGTTATTCATATGATCGCTTAATTCTTGCACTTGACTCGATCCTTTTTCCGTATCCTCCGCCTGTTCTACTGCACCAGAAGCGATACCGTCAATTGCTTGTGATACTTCAGTAGAGGCTCTTTCTGTAAGTAGACTTCTTTCAGTTAGAACTTCAGAAGAAGTTAAGACTCTTCCAGAAAGCGTTCTAGAAGCCTTAATTAAATCAACAAAATTTAATTGCATTTTGCTTAGCGCAGCAATCATTTTACCAATTTCGTCTTTTCTTTTCTCGAACTTTTGAAGTGCATCTTTAGATTGCAAATCAAAATTAGCAAGCTTATTTAGTTCAGTCGTTACAGCTTTAATAGGTTTACTCATTGAATGACTAACCCAATATGTACTTGCTACTCCAATAATGATAAAGATAACGATAAAAATAATTAATGAAATAACCAATTCGTTTAAAGATTGGAAGATTTCATGATCATCTACCTCAACAACAATGACCCAATCTGTTCCTGTGACAGGAGCATATCCAACTAATGTACGAATACCGTCAAAGGAATGTTCACCAAAGCCTACTTCACCTTGACTAATTCTTTGCTCGAACAATTGACCTAAAGGTTCAACTGAAAAATCAGCTTCTTCTTCATCAATAAAGCCTTGCTCGACCATCTCTCGCATATTAGCCATTTCAATTAAATTTAGTTGCCACTCGACTAGCATATACTCTGGATGTGCTTGAAATGTTCCAGCCTTGTTAGCAATAAACCCTCGCGTCGATTCATAGTTCCCATATTTAATTTCATAAATGATATCAGTTAAGTGACTAGCATCCTTTGTACCTATAAGTACACCAGAAATTTGATTATTTTCATAGACAGGAACTGCATATGATACAAGAGGAGCTTGGTTTTCTACACTTAAAAAAACGTCAGACGTAGCCGGTTCACCTGTTATCGCTCTTTCAAAAAAAGCTTCCCCACTTACATCTGTCCATTCACTATGATTCGTTAAAGATTCAACTTGACCTGATGAGCCCGCAAATGAAAAGTCAATGTACTCATATTTATTCGCTATTTCATTAAAATACCCTATCCGATCTTCTCCATTTGTAATGATTGAATTCTCTGCTAAAGCTTCTAAAAAGTTCGTGTGCTGCCTTAAGGTTGCATTAACTAACGAGGCACTTTCCACTGCAACACTTGAAAGATTTAACTCCGCTTCACCTTCAATCGTATTTGAGCTATTCCAAATCGAAAGTCCTCCAACTCCAGCTGCGATAAATACTATGAGTGAGGTAAATAAAATCATTAATTTTACTTTAATTGACAAAAAAATCCCTCCACATGTTCAGTTCAAGCTTCATTATAGGTAGATTTTCTTAACAATGTATAGTATCAATTTAATATTTTTGGTATATTTATTTAGTTTCATCTTATTTTTCATAAAACATATGACTATTTACTCATTTTATTTATCCTCTAATATTCATTAACATTTACAATTCAATAATCCTCAAACAACAAAATAGTCCATCTAAAGACGATTCACCAACATACGCTCGGGAAGATATGGCTTGCTAAAGGGGCAAAAATTATAACTTGAATTAATTAACTAACAATAGAAATAAAACATACATGTAGAAGGTTTTAAACTTCTTCACTTCCTTAACAAACGATTAACACTATTCCCCAAATGGACGCTAGAATGTTTATTATGTTCAGAATACGAAAATAAGAGGAGGTTATCTCCAAAGGCCACATATGGAGGCCGCTGAAAAAGGGATCGTTTACTTCGGACTTGAAGGAGAGCTTTTCCCTCGCTCCCGGGATGGGGGGCACGCTTTGTTGAGAGGTAAGATAGACATTCCCTACTCTTCAACGATAAAAAAATAAGAGAAATAGCCTAAAAAGGCCTTTGAGAAATGAGACTCAAAGGACTTTTATCTACAGTTTGAAGTTTCATTTTATCAAACACTACCCTGTCATTTTATTTTATCATTTAGGTCGTACATAGATGCAGGGGAATCGAATGATATCAGGTGAATTCAAATTTAATAAAGATGCCGGGATGTATGTTTGTAAAGCTTGACATATGGCTGCTCACAAAAAATATGATGAACGAAAAGGGAAAGATACGAATCCACGAGTCCGATACTTATTTGATGTTGAAAAGTGCAAAATTCATTTCCCCCCTCTTATTCGACATCCATATAAACTTTGCTTTCCATTGCCCCTGATTGTCCGGCATACTTGCCCTTATATGGGAAAGTCTTTTCGTCTAATTCTGCTATAACAAGTTGACAAATCCTCCGACCGACCTGCACCTCAATTGGTACTTGATTCGAATTGTACAATTCCAACGTAATTTGACCAGAAAATCCCGGATCAACCCAACCAGCATTTTGAATGAATAACCCTAATCTTCCAATAGAACTTCTTCCTTCAACAAATGCTGTCAAATGATTGGGTAGTTTAATGGTTTCTAGTGTTGTCGCAAGCATAAACGAGTGTGGTGGTATAACAATACGATTACGAATAACCTCTATATTTTTATATATTGAAGGCTGATCCATTTTTAATAATTCAACTTTATCTTGATCAACGATTTTAAACTCATTTCCTAGCCTTAAATCAACCGATGCAGGTTGAATTTGTCTTGTACGTTCAAAGGGAGATATAGATATTTCTCTCTTCTCCCACCTTTCTTGAATACTTTTACCTGATAATATCAAATTCTCTCACTCCTTATGAGTGTGCCCGTTGAATATCCCAATTAAATGGGTTATCAAAGGTACTCCAGTCCGTCTCCAGTTCAGAATCGGTTAATAAACATTGATCCACTTCTCTCTTAATTTCATCCGGATCTAATTCAGTTCCGATAAAGACTAGCTTCGTATGTCGATCTCCATACACTTGATCCCACTCTTCCATAATGTGCGGATTGTCTAGTAAAATTCTCTCCCTCTCAGCTTTCGGCAAGCTAGCGACCCAATAAGAAACAGGTTCAATAGAAACAGCAGGACCTGCTTGAGAAACGAGTAAAGCAAGGTCATTTTCTGTCGCACACCATGCAATGCCTTTTGCACGCACAATATTATGAGGAAGTTGACTCATATAGTTTTGAAACCGTTCAGAATGAAAGGGCAACCGACTTCGATAAACAAATGAAGATATACCGTACTCCTCTGTTTCTGGTGTATGGTGTTTGTGACCTTGCGTCAACTCGCGAATCCAACCAGCCGATTGACTTGCCTCCTGAAAATTAAATGAATGTGTATGTAAGATCTCTTTTGGATCCACCTTCGAATGCTCTGTTCTTATCATTTTCGCTTTTGGCTGTAATGTTCTCAATACAGATTCAAGCTTATTTAAATCTTCTTCATCAACTAAATCACATTTATTTAAAATAAGCACATTACAAAATTCAATTTGTTCTATTAACAAGTCAGCAATCTCTCGTGTATCGTCTTCTCCAACTGCTTCCTTTCGATCAAGTAATCTTTCCCCTGAACGAAAATCATGCCAAAATCGATTCGCATCCACTACGGTCACCATAGTATCTAGGCGACAATAGGTTGACAAATCAATATTTAATTCTTCATCTATGTAAGAAAAAGTTTGAGCAACAGGTGTTGGCTCACTAATACCAGTCGACTCAATCACAATATAATCAATATCTCCTGCTTTCGCTAAACGCTCTACCTCCATTAATAAATCCTCGCGTAACGTGCAGCAAATACACCCATTCGACATTTCTACTAGCTTCTCATCTGTTCGCGATAGCCCACCACCTTGACGTACTAGATCAGCATCAATGTTCACTTCACTCATGTCATTGACAATAACGGCGATTTTTAATCCATCACGATTATTCAACAAATGATTTAACAAAGTTGTCTTGCCAGATCCTAGATATCCACTTAGTACCGTTACTGGAATTTGCTTTTCCATATTTTCCTCCTTGTAAATCGTAATGATTACTATTTACATAACTCTACCTTAATTATATAGCTTTTGTCAAAACTTTTTTCTTATCTATTTACAATTAAAACAATTAAGTCTACAATTTAAATCGTAATAATTACTATTTATCTACTAGGAGGAACTTACTATGAAAAAAATTCCGATAACAGTTTTAAGCGGTTATTTAGGAGCAGGAAAAACAACATTACTTACTCATATACTAAAAAATCGTCAAGGATTAAAAGTAGCTGTCATAGTAAACGATATGAGCGAAATCAATATCGACGCTACCTTAGTAAAAAACCAACGCTTTTCACGAACAGATGAAAAGTTAGTCGAATTACAAAATGGCTGTATTTGCTGTACATTACGTGAAGATTTAATGAAAGAAGTAGAACGAATCATCGATGAGGGAGGAATTGATTATATTGTCATTGAATCATCGGGAATTAGCGAGCCTATCCCTGTCGCACAAACCTTTACTTATATAGATGAAGAGTTTAATATCGATTTAACGAATAAATGTCAATTAGATACAATGGTAACAGTCGTAAATGCTGCTCAATTTTGGGAGGATTACGCTTCAGGAGAAACACTTTTAGACCGTAAACAAGCAACCGATGAAAATGACACACGTGATATCTCTGATTTGCTCATTGATCAAATTGAATTTGCTAACGTTATACTTGTTAATCATATTGAAACGTTAAACGACATTGACAAAGGAGAGCTCATTGATTTCATGAAAAAATTAAACGCTGATGCGACGATAATTCCAACCTCCTATTCAGAAGTTGATTTACAAGAAGTACTACACACTGGTAAATTCGACTTCGAAAAGTCAAGCCAAGCGGCAGGATGGATCAAAGAGCTAAATGAAGAGCACATCCCAGAAACTGAAGAATATGGAATTTCCTCCTTTGTTTATCGAAAACGGCGCCCTTTCCACCCAAAACGGTTTATGTCGTGGTTAGAGAAATGGCCTGAGGATGTCGTTCGAGCAAAAGGGTTTATTTGGGTAGCGACCAGAAACTCTATGGCTGGTCTTATTTCTCAAACTGGATCCACCGTAACATTACAAGGTGCGGGAGAATGGGTTGCGGCCTATAGCGATGAAGAACGAGAGAAAGCCCTAGCTGAAGAAGTAGAGCTCCAACAAAAATGGGACCCTACCTTCGGAGATCGGTTAACAGAGCTTGTCCTTATTGGTGTCGATATGGATCATGAAGCAGTGAAACACTCCCTTGATTTGTGTACATTAACTGACGAAGAAATGAACCAGGACTGGTCATCATTCTATGACCCATTACCAGAGTTTGTAGAAGCTTAATATCAATGAAGAGTCCGAGCAGATAGTTGTATAACTATTCTTTCTAGAAATATCGATTCTTGATCAATGAGCTTATCATCGACTATTCGGCAACGGAATTGAGTAAAATAGTAGCGAATGAATGCCTTTACTTCCGATTCTACACGGGATTGATCAATGTACGATAACTTGGTTCATATCCTTGTAAAAACAAGCTATTTTTTATAAAGATGATGAGTCTGAACGGTGGATATTTCACATAGTGAAATGGAGAGGAATTCACTCGGCTCCTACTGGAAATAGAGGTAAGGGCGACATATTCCGTAAAAAGATACTGAAGAACCCCAAAATCATGAAGAGGCTGGGACAAAAGTATTTTCATAAGAGAGATACCGAACAAATCTAGAGTGGAGCACCTTCACCGCTCCTGAAATATACTTCGCTACATTATCTAAATGTTCGCATTCTCGGGCTAAACACTTTTGTTTTGTCACAGCCTCTTCATTTATTCAGCGACTCAAGTCAAAGCTTTGAAACTTTATTAACAACTTCTTCTGTTTTTGTAACACCCTTAACAGTACCACCTGTACGGACAAACGTCTCTTCATACGTGTGGCTGATCTTCTCAATTAACGGTTTATTCTCAACTACAGATTGAACAAAAGCATAAGCGTCTTCATCCGTCATCTCTTTATACCAACGTCCATGCGGATATTCAATCACGACGCATTTATCATGACACCTTCCGTTACACAATGTTCTAGAAGTATGAATGATGTTATTTACATCTTGATTTGTTATCTCTCTTCGTATTGCTGACGTTAACGATTCTGCACCAGCTTTATTGCAACTACTTCCATTACAAATTAAAATATGATGCGTCGTTTCTTCCAAATTCCATGTTGCCATTCTCATCCTCCATTCAAATTAATGTTCGTTTCTCTTCTTTTTCATTCCAGTTTCACACGTACATCCTGCTTAATTCACTTTCAATCATCTCCCGGTCTAACCGTTCTCCAATTAAAACAAGAATTGGTTGTTGCTGTCTTACTTTTTTTAAACGCTCAAAAGCAACATCACCATAGGAAAGGTTAAAAAGAAACATACCTGGTGTCTCATGTAATTGAATAAAACCTTTTGCTCGATATAGCTGATCTTTTTGACATAACCAATTTGTAAAAGCCACTCTTTCCATCGCTGAGAGAATTGGTAAGGTTACCGTTCTAATGTGTAGACTGTGATGGATATGGGCGTCAAATTCTGCTTCTTCATTAGTCAAATGACTCTTCTGTTTATCTAGTTCATTAGATGGAAGTTGAATAGAAGCAAAAGAAGTATCATAAACATGCGCATTTTCATTAATATGTTTGATTCCTGCTTCTACTTCTCTTATGGTGCTTGAATCCACTCGGTCAGTATGATTGATAATGACCAAATCAGCAAAGCGTATTTGCTCATTCATCAGCTTTCTCATTTTGATAGACATTTTTTTCTCAAACCACTGCTTAGCATGAACAGTTGTAATAACAGATTTCAAGTAGGACGTTCCTATAAGCTGGGGATGGGTACACGCATTCATGATTTCTAACGGATGAGCGACTCCTGTTGCTTCAATATAAATCGTATCTAGTTCATATTGTTCTAATAAACCTTTTATTTGCACCGTAAGGTCACCTTGAATGGAACAGCATATACACCCATTTAACATTTCTCTTATAGGGGTTTTTTCAGGAATAGTAGCTGAATCCACACTCACCTTCCCTACTTCATTCATAATCACAGCAATGCGTCTTCCTTTTTGCTGTTCTTCTTTCAATAATCGCTTTAACAATGTACTTTTGCCACTTCCTAAAAATCCCGTTAATATAATGAGTTCCGTTTTATTTTTCAATTATTTCCCACTTCCTTATTGCCGTAATACCTTATTCAAAGCTTGCCAACTCATTAATGCACAGTTATGACGAGCACGTAACTTGTGAACACCTTCTAACGACTCTGCATCTCCTAAATCGAGCTGACTGTTTTGTCTTTCGCCTTTTTTGATCAATGCTTCAAACTCATTCATTAGTGCATAAACTGTATTTAACTTCTCACCTTTAATTAACTCCGTCATCATTGATGAAGATGCCATACTAATACTGCATCCTTCTCCTTCAAAGGCTACATTTTCAACTGTTTCTTGTTCAATTTGAATATAAAGTGTGATGACATCACCACAAGTCGGATTCTTATAATGAATGTGTTTGACTGTTGAACCTGTGAGCTGTCCATAGTTTCTCTTATACCTCGCATGATCCATTACCACTTTTCGGTAAAGGTCACTAAGCATTTTATCTCTCCTTTCCTTAAATCGTAATTATTACGATTTATTTAATAGTTTATAGGATTATTTCGAATTTAGCAAATGGAATAAGAGAGAGTTCTTTTCTATAATAGACACTCTTAAACAAATTAATTTTTTTATAAGAGCGTGTTCAAAAGGTCGTTTTTCAACCTTTTTAAACAACCTCTTTTACTGCAATGTTTTTATTCTTTTCATATACCCAAATATAGAAGAGGACATTGTTATCGCTACGTCCATAACTGCTCCAAAAGAACCGAGGAACAATCCTGCCATAAAGACCATTTGATAAGGTCGAGTTATAAACTGCATCCCCTCATACCTAAGTCCATTTTCTGCCGTTAATTGAATAACAACATACGTAATGAACAGCGAGATAAAAGTAGCAAATAGGGTAGCTACAATCGCTGAAAATGTTTTTTCATTAAAACCCGTTAACGAGTAAGAGAGAAATACACAGTAAATAAAATAATACTGAAACCGTATATAAAGGTGTTGCGCCTATGAAAATCGCTCACCTCAAGACTTTTTAAAAGATGTAGCGACACTATCTTTTTTAGAAGTGTCGCATGAAGCCTATACGATTTGAGCCGTTTTAAACGTCGATCTCAAAAAAAGTATATCGAGAATGTAGTCCAAACGTTTTCAAATCCACGTTATCCTATCATTGAATTCATTTCTATGACTTCCAATTAAATTGGTTCCAACTTATCTTTACCCGATTTAAACAACTTCACATTCACTTGGATCTTTTCAATTGATTGTTCATTTAGAGGAACATAACCATCAATTGTATACTTTCGCCAAAGATCTCGATCTTTTTTATATAACACATGAGATAACTGATAAATGTCCCCCTGAATTTCAAGAGCCTTCATGAACGTATGTCGAACTTCATTTTCAATTTGTTTTGATACCATTTCCTTAATTTCCTCAGAAGAAACATCTTTATACAATTCCATTGGATTTGCCAGTATATCAATCGTAATGGAAAACACAATATTGTCATTTTGAATAACTGGCTTAATTTTCACTGTTGGTTTACGACCAATGACCGTTCCAACTATATCTCCGCTTTGATTCAAAACAATCGATGCTCGAACAGTCGATTCTTGCATCCAACGCATGCCTAACATATCTCCGTTCATAATAAACCCTTTAAACTGAGAATGATGAAGTAAAGCAGCTCCATCCTTCGTTAATGTTGTTTCAGGCTGCTGTAGTTCCATTGACCAACGATCTTCTCTCGTATCTAATATCGGAAAAATAGTTGTTTGACCAGGCTCATACATTAATGAAAAGAGTCTATGCAACCGAATTGGCTCAACAAATGAGCTCTGCTCATAACTTTCAGTTGGTTCACCTAACACCGAGAAAATCGGACTCATTTCCAATAATACAGGCGTAGTAAGTAACTCTTTTAATTGAGAATCTGTTGCAAATACCCACATCGTATGCCGATTTTCTTCATAACGGCTTAATCCCTCTATAATTTCTTCCATTCCTTCATTTCGTTCTAAAATACTTTTAGTCACAATAAAACTTGATAAATGCCCCCAATAAATTTTACGATCTGTTTCACTATATAACTTATGTAAAGCTTCGACAACTGTCCTTCCCTTAGCATGTCCAACATAAAGTGGCGAACCACTTTGTTGGACACCTTCCCCTCCTCTTGGCATTGCTTGGAAATTTAAAATTTGAATAAACACTTCGTATTGACCTTCTGTATAATCAAACCCGATCGAATTCACATAATATTGCAACTCTAGGCTATTTGAATCCCAGCATCCAGTCAAAACAACACAAGTTAAAAAAATACTTATAAACACATTCTTCTTTCGCATTATTAACTCCGTGACTTCCTATCATCGTCAAGATCAAGAATTGCAGGTCTTTCTCTTCCTATCTTCCATGATGGACGAAAGACAGCCTTAATTAAATCTTGTCCCTCATAAGGAGCGATAGGTGATAAATAAGGGACACCATAAGAACGTATGTTGGCAGCATATAAAAGAATAGCAAATGTAGCTGTAAATAAACCAAATAATCCAAGAAATGAAGAAAGGATTAAAATGATAATACGTATGACACTAATTGTACCGGCAAATGATTGGTTGCCTAATGAAAATGTTGCAACTGCAGAGGTTGCAACAACGACTACCATTGCCGGGTTTGTTAATCCTGCTCGAATAGCAGCATCACCAATAATTAACCCTCCTACAACAGACAGAATTTGTCCAATCGCAGAGGGAAGTCGCAATCCAGCCTCACGAAACAGTTCAAAGATAAGAACCATAATGAGCGCCTCTAATGCAGTAGGTAAAGGAACACCTAAACGAACTTGAGATAAACTGGAAACTAAAATAAAAGGAAGCTGATTATTGTGAAACGCAACAAGTGCAACCCATAACCCTGGGAGTAATGCCGCTATTAATAAACCAACAAAACGAATCACCCGCTCCAATGAATTATAAATAAAGTAAACTTCATTATCCTCAGCAGCTTTAATTAAGAACGTTAAGTTTACCGGAGCTATTAAAACCGTTGGAGCCCCATCAACTAAAATGATAAAACGTCCCCGCAGTAACGCATCAGATCCAAAATCTGGACGTCCAGTATAATGAAACATTGGGAATAAGCGAAAACCACTAGGGATCAGTAGCTCTTCTAATTGATTCGTGTTTAGTAATCCATCAATTTCGATATTCTTTAATTGTTTTCTAACCTCTTTAATTGCCTGCTTTGGAGCAATGTCAATTATATAGAACAGTCCCACCCTCGTTTTACTTCGTTCTCCAATTGTGAACTCTTCATATTTTAATGAAGTCGATCTTATTCTTTTGCGAATTAATGCCGTATTGACACGTATTTCTTCGATAAATCCATCTTTCGCTCCACGAATTGATAGTTCTGAACTCGATTCTTCAGGGTCACGTTGAGGGTGTTTACCGATATCCACAACATACCCAACTTTTAATAGCTCAATCCAAAGAAATAACTTGCCATCAAACACATCAGAAGTAATCTCATCTACTGATTCTGGTTGTTTCACAGCATCATTCTTCCAAACTTGACGAACGCCATGAATATCTATCTGGTTTATTTCATATTCACTTCCCAAATTTTCTAGTTGTGGGATGACTTCTTCATTAATTTTTTCCTCTTGACAAAGACCTTTACAATACAAAAATAAGATATCTACTTCTTGTTTTTTAAATGTAAATGGAAGATTCGTAATCGAGATGTCATCTGATAATGTAAACAGGTTATAAATGTCTCCTTCATTTAATTCCCTTACTTTCAAATCAAGTTCCTCATTCGACTTCACATACATTTGACGCTTGTGTTTAACCTTCCTTTTCATATTGTACGGAGCTCCCTTTCCTTAAGATACTTAAAACAAATATGACGACAAATAATAGCGACGCAAATAACAATAGGCCGGGTAATATAAACACCGTCATTAACTCTTCATATTGTATATCGCCTAACGGAATAGAAAGAGCTAGGGCTATAATACTGCCACATATTAGAATAACTTTGATTCTTCTTTTTCGATTCTCTATTTGTAATAAATCAATAATTAGAAATAATAACAACGAAATTCGTACAAAGGCTCCACTCAACCATTGAAAAATAGATAAAAAATCAATATGCTCGACAAAACGTCCTAAAGAAACGAGAGCCCATTGCTCAAAAGCAGGAAAGCGTAACTGTCCTGCTTTTTCTGGACCAAAATTAGCAATCGTTCCCATCGTAGGTCCTAATGTTATCCATACTAATAAAGCCCCTATTACTACTAATGACATAAATGTAATCTTTGTTTTAACTCGATGCTGAATAAATAATATAATGAATAACTCAATCATACCTGCCCCAACATATACCATTCCTTTTATTGTAGGTAGCAGACCGTTTTCAAATATAGGAAACAATAATGAATAGTCTTTATTAGGGAAATTTGCTGACATTACAAAAAAACCTAAAAATATGACAATAGGTAATAGAACTCCATTCACAATCGCAATCGTTCGTATCGACGTAATCGCCATACTCATACATAATAATAAAAAACTAAAAGCAATGATTTTATCTGGTGTTTGAGGTAAATATGTAATTTTTGTCCATAACGTTAAATCCTTCAAAGTGATTAAGCTAGTTGTCAATAAATAAATGACAATTAACATAACAATAACTTTGGACAATATTCCCCCAACTCTCTCTTTAAACCATCCATATAAATTTTGCTGATTTGTATTTCGAATCACGACATATATCATCAACATATAAATTGGATAGATCAATGCTGTGATAATGATAGAAATCCATGCATCTCTTCTGGCTACCTCAAGTAATGATGGGATCAATATGACATGATTTTTTAATCCGGTTGACATTAACAAGAAAAGGATAACGTGAAAAACAGTTATTTCTCTATGTTGCATAACTTTGCCTCCTGACCTCCTTATCATGTACTCACTTAAGAAAAATATGTAATTATTTTGAGTTGTATCATTTCACACAAAAAACATACTAAGATTAGTGGGTAAGGTCATCGGCGGGTGATCTTACCCACTATTTCTTTTTTAAGTTATAGTGAGGAGTGAAAGAAAGCCCGGACAAAGTCTT
>NZ_JBGUAV010000026.1:0-62824 GCF_041821005.1 Halalkalibacter sp. AB-rgal2 | reverse complement strand
ACAGCTTCGTTAAGTATATCTTTTCACAAATTATGTTTAATTCGCTTTCTTATAGTTGTAAAATCCATTTAATAGAATAAAAAATGGAATAGTTAATAAAATTAAACCTGCTATATAGTTAATATAAATTACCAGAAACCAACCTCCTAAAAGGTTAATACCCGATAATGTTAGAGAACTCCAAAAATATTTTTTGTTCTTCGTCACCTTAAAAACATAAATGCTAATTATAATTGAACAATCCTATTGACCGTTACGGACTTCATGCTATTCCACCCAAGTTCAAATGAGATATTTTTATTTATTGTTCAACAAACGCTTCCCGTTCGTAATATAAGGTTTGCCAGATATTTCTGGTTGACCTTTACTTTAAGTACAGTTTTTCACAATCTATATATTGCTCAATAAATCCTTTATCTAAAACTGTTATTTCTTTTGGCAAATTATTTAATGGATAATACTCCATTTTTTCGGATTCGCTATAATCAACGTTAATTTCTCCACTTGCATCTTTAGTATAATAAACAGCTGTTACCGAATATAATTCATCACCATTTGAGACTTTTAAATAATGTTCAGACCCTGAGAATACATTCAGTAATTTTAAGTTTTCAACTACTAATCCTGTTTCTTCAAAAACTTCTCTCGTTGCTACTTCTTCAAAACTTTCTCCTAAATCCATTAAACCGCCTGGTAATCCCCAAGACCCATCGTGCCGTTTTTGTAGTAACACTTTATTTTTTTCATTTAAAATAATAACAACAGAACCTGGTAAAATAATAGGTCTATGTCCTACATACTGTCTAAGATATTTGTAATATTCCATTTATTAATCCTCTACTTTCAAATTGATTTCCATCCCCTTTGAATATTTTAACATTTTTTCTAAACCCTTGTTGGAGTATTCGTGATCCAATAGCGAGTATTTGAGAGCTATCACAATCTAACTGAGGGAGTTGAATTACAACCTTAATCAGATGGTAAAACAATACATTTAATTTGTATCAATCAATCCGTTACCTCTCAATTGCCCTCCATGTGGTAACGATATCCAATCTAAACTGTAAATGTTATTCTTTGACTCATCTTGATGTTTTGCCGAGAAAGAAATAACATACTCTTGATTTTCTTCGATGAGGTTATATATATTAGCATCCTTAAGAAAGACCTTAAATGTTTGCCGTTCTTTACTTTCTTCATAAGCGTTATAGCCAATAATCCACATTTGCAAATATTCTCCTGGTTCAATATGGTATCCTTTTTCCTCTATATACATCCCGCCAAAACTTTGACTGGAAAACACATTCTCACTTTCAGCTCCAATAAAATAATAAAAAGCCATTAATACCATTAGAATTAAGACAATTATCAGGTATATCATCTTCTTATCTCTCATCACACACCCTCCTTTCTAAACACTTTATTCAAAGATTCTGCCATTTTGCACGGTTCTAATATCGCAATAAAAAGATACACCACACTGCTATTAATTTCATAGATAAGAAGAGGATTAATTATTTAGCATTAAAACTGTTCTACTAATCTGCCCGTTACTTAAAGTACAACTCTTCACAATCTCTAGTTATTTTAACATAAATATCCTATTAAACTACCAAGTCTTATTCCATTATTTGATCCGATTGCGAAACAAAAAATCCTGCATCAATACAGGACTTTTGATCAAGCTTTTTATAAACGGTGCAACGTTATTTCAAATCTACAATAGCCGCATGAAAATCCGTCTAAACTTTTTCTATTTCTCTTTTTTCAAAAAAATGCAATAATGATCTAAACACATCTTTCTTTTCTCTTAGCTGAAAATATTTGAAACGATCATCTTCAACTTTTGAGTAAATATTCATTAATTGTGTGCCTCTTGAAGAACTGTATTGATTCACCTCCCCATACCCAAACATACTCGACACTTCCATTAGCTGCTGCACAAGCTTCAAGCAGCGGGCGTTATCTGATGTTAAATTATCGCCATCTGAAAAGTGAAACGGGTAAATATTATAGCGGATCGGATCATATTTGTTGCTAATTATTTCTAGCGCCTTGCGGTAAGCGGATGAACAAATCGTTCCACCACTTTCTCCTTTGTTAAAGAAATCACCCTCTGATACGACCTTTGCCTCCGTATGATGAGCAATAAACTCAATATCAACGGTTTCGTATTTCGTACGAAGGAAACGGGTCATCCAAAAGAAGAAGCTTCTTGCCATATACTTCTCCCATCGTCCCATCGAGCCGCTTGTATCCATCATCGCAATCACAACCGCCTTCGATTCGGGCTTTACAATTTCATTCCACGTTTTAAAGCGTAAATCATCATTATAAATGGGAACAATACCTGGTCTACCTTCAAGTGCATTACGTTTAATCGCTGATAAAATTGTTCTTCTTTTGTCAATATTACCCATTAATCCTTTCTTTCGAATGTCGTTAAAGCTAATGTCTTCAAGAACAATTTCATTTTCTTCTTTTTGCTGAAGGTTCGGTAGCTCTAACTCGCGAAATAATAATTCTTCCAACTCCATAATCGACACTTCTGCCTCTGAGTAATCTTCTCCTGGTTGATCTCCAGCACCTTTCCCTTTACCAGGTCCTTTTTGTTTATCGCCATTTGGATCGCGTGCGACTACATCTCCGACCTTACTATCTCCTTTGCCTTGGCCTACATGCTTATTTTTATCATAATTATAGCGAATCTTATACTCATCTAATGACCGAATTGGAATGCGAATCACATCTCGACCATTTGACATGACGATGTTCTCCTCACTCACGAGATCAGGAAGGTTTTTCTTAATTGCTTCCTGTACTTTCTCTTGGTGTCGTCGCTGGTCTTGATGACCCTTCTGATGTAAGGACCAATTTTCTTGTGAGATAACAAATTGACGTTGATGACTGTTCGCCATGTGATTCCCTCCTTTTTTTATATCGCTTTGCTACTTACATGTTATCGAGTCACACAATCACTTCGACGTGCATACAATGATGACGTCTAGAGCCATTACATCGTTACTTTTTAGCTAACATCCACTTCATTAGAGCTCAAAAATAACTTACTCTATCATATGCAGACAAGAAAAAGAGTTGCTAATAAATTCTGACAAAAACACTGCATGAAAAAAGGACAGGCTTAATTAGCCTATCCTCCATTCCATTCATTTGACGGTTCCAACATCTGTAATTGGCCAAAATCTTAAATCAACTTTGCCGACTATATGATCCATTGGAATAAACCCAAGTCTTCTACTATCTAAACTATTAGGGCGATTATCTCCTAAAACGAACACATGATCCTCCGGTACTTTCTCCTCCATAGCAAAGTCGCGTGTGTAGCGATCACGCCCGTCCTCTGTCGTTACTTCTAAAAAAGGCTCTTCTATTTCTTCACCGTTAATGTATAACGTATCATTGATATATGATATTTGATCTCCTGGTAATCCTATTACTCGCTTAATATAATCTTCTGTCTCACTTGCATGAAAAACGACAAGATCAAAACGTTGTGGATCTGAAAAGCCATAACCTACCTTATTCACAATGAATTTTTCACCATCAAACACACTAGGCTCCATCGATTCCCCTTGTACCTCATAGCTTGTGAAAAGGAATGTCCGGATTAAAAATGCTAAAAGAAGTGCAACTACAATAGCCTTGATCCATTCCATCCATTCATTTTTCGTTGTCTCCATCATCGTATCCCCGACCCATCTACACCGTTTCCTTTAATTTACCACTGTTATCGAATCATCACAAGGATCAATCACACCAAATTCACATCAATATCAATCATTTCGTCCAATTTTACCTTGTCCCATAGTAGCATGTTACATTTTGGTAACAACTAATTAATGATAGGATGCGCCTAATGTGGAGAGCATCACCACATTAGGCGCATCACACATGCGATATCAACGATTTAATAAGCTTCCAACATAACGCAACAATTCATTAGCTGACACGGAATTGTACCCATGCTCATCAACTAACCTTGCAATGACTTCATTAATTTTCTTCAGTTGTGATTCATCTGGAGTTTTCGTTGATGTTGTAATTTTAACGATATCCTTTAGATCAGCAAAGAGCTTCTTCTGGATCGCTTCGCGTAAACGTTCATGAGAATTATAATCAAATTTCTTCCCTTTTCTCGCATAAGCAGAAATTCGGATTAAGATCTCTTCACGAAATGCCTTTTTTGCATTTTCCGAAATTCCAATTTGTTCTTCAATGGAACGCATTAATTTCTCATCTGGTGTCATTTCTTCACCTGTTAAAGGATCGCGTAATTTATTTTGATTACAATATGCTTCAACATTGTCTAGGTAGTTATCCATTAGCGTTTTCGCTGACTCATCATATGAATAAACAAATGCTTTTTGTACTTCTTTCTTGGCAATCGTATCATATTCCTTTCTTGCAACAGCTATAAAGTCCATGTATCGCTCACGGTCTTCTTTTGTAATAGAAGCATGTTCATTTAAGCCTTCTTTAATAGATCGCAAAACATCTAATGCATTAATCGACGTTAATTGCTTACGAATAATGGCCGACGAAATTCGATTAATGACATAGCGTGGATCAATACCAGCCATTCCCTCATCAGGATATTCTTGCTTCAATTCTTCAACATCCTGTGAATTAAAGCCTTCTACGCTTTCTCCATCATAAAGTCTCATCTTCTTCAACAAGTCAATGCCTTGCTTTTTCGGCTGCTGTAATCTCGTTAAAATCGTAAAAATCGCCGCAACCTTTAATGCATGTGGAGCAATATGCACGTGTGATAGATCACTTTCTTGAATCATTTTTTGATAAATCCGCTCTTCTTCAGATATTCTCAAGTTATATGGAACCTTCATGACAATAATTCGAGAATGTAATGCTTCATTTTTCTTATTTGCAATAAAAGAGCGATATTCCGATTCATTCGTATGAGCGACAATTAATTCATCCGCACTAATTAGAGCAAACCGCCCTGCCTTAAAATTTCCTTCTTGAGTGAGAGAAAGCAAATGCCAAAGAAATTTTTCATCACACTTGAGCATTTCCTGAAACTCCATCATCCCACGATTGGCTTTATTCAATTCACCATCAAATCGATATGCTCGTGGATCAGACTCAGATCCATATTCAGCAATTGTTGAAAAATCAATACTTCCTGTTAAATCAGCAATATCCTGTGATTTCGGGTCTGAAGGACTAAAAGTCCCAATTCCAGTCCGCTTATCTTCAGAAAAAAAGATACGTTCAACGATTACATCTTCAATTCGGCCACTATATTCTTCTTCCAAGCGCATCATATTTAATGGTGATAAATTCCCTTCCACTTTAATTCCATATTCCTCGTAGAATTCATTTCTCAAGTGATTCGGAATAAGATGAAGAGGATCTTCATGCATAGGACATCCTTTTATGGCATAAACCGCACCTTTATCCATTCGTGAATATTGTTCTAACCCACGCTTTAGCATTGTAACAAGTGTCGATTTACCTCCACTAACAGGCCCCATTAAAAGTAAGATACGTTTCCGTACATCTAAACGTTTAGCAGCCGAATGGAAGTATTCTTCAACAAGCTTTTCAAGGGCTTCATTTACTCCAAACAACTGATCTTTAAAAAATTGATATTCTTTCTTCCCGTTGTCTTCCTCTACTCCAGCATCCTTAATCATATTGTAAACACGGGAGTGAGCGGTTTGAGCAATCCACGGCTTCTCCTTCAAAAGGTTTAAGTAATCAGCAAATGTACCTTCCCACTTTAGACGCTCCTCTTCTTCTCTGAAATCTTCAATTTTACGTAAGATTGACATGTAGCGTAACCTCCATCCTCATGGTCAGAGCAAGATTAGTTAACCATATGCAGCAAAAGAAATGAACATGCAATCTTTTATGATTATGACCCTTTTTCTTTAAATTGGTGGTAAAATATAAATGGAATAATTAAGATCTTTTCTTAAATATGTCGTGCGGAGCCATTACTTTGGATTAAGATTGTCTGATCAGATAACTCATATAATGAAGTAGACGACGCCCGTCCAATATTCCACTTAATCTCCACAATTGGATTTCTTTAAAATTTCCTGAATTCTGATCATATAAGAAAAGAGTGAACACAAAATGATAAAGATGGCAATCGGTTGGATTTTCACTAGTATATCAAGTATCGTATTTGCATTTGTCTTAATAGAAGTGACAGCTGAAGTGAAAGAGGTTAAGACTTTATCCGAGCTTATAGATGAACAAGTCGACTTGCAAGACATACAGTTATCTTCTAACAGCTATATGTATGACCAACATGGAGATCTAATTTCAGAGCTTTACAACGATCATAATCGGCGATACCTACATTATGATGAAATACCTGTCCAACTGATCGATGCTTTTATTGCTACAGAAGACCAACGCTTCTTTGAGCATAAAGGCTATGATGCGATTGCAATGGTTAGAGCGCTTTTGGCTAACGTTCGCCAAGAGGGTATTGAAGAAGGTGCAAGTACAATGACTCAACAGCTTGCTCGAAACCTTTTTCTAACACATGAACAAACGTATAATCGCAAAATGACGGAAATCCTCTATTCACACGAATTAGAAAAACATTTTACAAAAGAAGAAATTATTGAGCTTTATGTGAACTCAATTTATTTCAGTAATGGCGTATATGGAATTGAAGCGGCTAGCTATTTTTATTTTAATAAGCCGAGTAAGCAATTAACATTAGCCGAAACAGCCTTCTTAAGTGCGATCCCGAACAATCCAAGTCATTATGATCCACTACAGCACTTTGATCGGACATTACTTCGCCAAGAATGGATTTTGCAAAAAATGCTTGAGGTTCACTATATTTCAACGGAAGAGTACGAACAAGCACGTAATGAGCATCTTACAATAAATCAACGACAACGAATTGATGAATTTCCTGATTACGTGACTTATATTCATCACGAACTAACAGAACTTATTGCACAATCAGAAGGATACTCATTGAGAATAGAGCAAGCAGAATCAGATGACACACGTCAAGAAATTGAACGTGACCTGCAAAGCCATGTTCAACAGCTACTTGAAAGCGGTATTCATATCGAAACTGCCCTTGAACCGTATAGACAGAACAGTATTACAAAGGCTATACAACGGTATTTACCTGAAGATGATATACAAGCTGCCGTCGCAATGATCGACCACCATAATCATGAGATCGTCGCGATAAGCGGAGGCAAAGGCTATAACAAGTTTGATTTTCATCGCGGGTATCAAGATTTCCGTCAGCCAGGCTCTGCGATTAAGCCCATTCTTGTCTATGGACCTTTTATTGAAGAAACAGGTGCATCTATTTCAACTCAAATTGATGCATCGAACATATGTATTAACGACTATTGTCCAAATAATTATGGAGATCAGGAATATGGTCATGTCCCAATATTGACAGCATTCAAACACTCCTATAACACACCAGCTGTACGTCTGCTACACCAAATTGGCATTCAACATGCATTTACGTATTTAGAACCTTTTTCGTTTTCAAGAGTCGTATCAGATGACTATGTTCCAGGTGCTGCTTTAGGAGGCTTAACATATGGAGTCTCTCCACTAGAGCTCACACAGTCCTACACAACATTTGCAACGGATGGAGCTTTTACACAGTCATATGGCATTCGAGCTGTAAAAGATCAAGAGGGGACGATTTTGTATAGTTGGGAACAAGAGTCTGAACAAGTATGGAGTTCTTCAACCAATCAAAAAATGCGCTCACTTCTAGATGAAGTCATTACAAGTGGTACTGGGAGACAGGCCAATATTACTGCATCCTACCGTGGTGGGAAGACAGGTACAACTGATGAATATCGTAATTTATGGTTTGTTGGTTTAACCGACCAATACACAGCAGGAGTATGGATTGGTAACGATGATAACGAATCCATAGAAAGAGTCAATAACCGTTCACCTCACCTAGACATTTGGAGAGAAAGTATTAAATAAGACCAATAAATGAAAGAGAGTCTCCTCCCTTAACTGGAAAAAGATGGAAACTCTCTTTTAAATGTGTATGAGTATCAAGTATCTACTTATAATAAGTGAAGATTTCACTCCACCCAATTAAATCGGCAAACTTGCCATAAAGCTATTATACAAGCGTACTAAAGCGTACAAGACCGAAATAACAAATGCTCCCCAAAAGAAAACTTGAAAGAAAATAAATCCGACAAGACCAGCAAAGGATAAAACATCACTTACTTTATAAATGAGAAAAACAAAATAAATAAAATTAGCGAGTAAAAAGAGAGCAAGAATGAAAATAAGTTGGTTGGCGACAAATAATGAGATGATACTTCCAATTAAATAAATCCATGCACCTGCCCTCGCTTTGGACAGCTCTGTCCCTTCTTCGTCTTTTGAAAAAAAGAGCATCGATAACTCAATTGTCGTATCTGCTATTAGCTTCAATGCAGAAAATACCATAAAGAAAAATAACATTAATAAAAATAGTAAAGTCAATTTAATTCCATTCTCTGAAATGAACTCTAGCATACCGCTATAGACTCCCATATTTACAAGCTCAGTCAAAATAAGCCCTTGAACATAGATAGCTAACGCTAGACTAAAGAGTACAATTGATATTAAAGGGAAATGACTAGTAATATAACGATTGGTCATGAACGTTTCTCCATTTCTTCATATTCATTAAGTGTGTCTTGATTGTGAATTTAGACTTCTGATATTTCATTCTTCGTCAAGTTGATTTATAATGAAAAGGATCATGTCGCAAGGAGGCTATGATTTATGGGAACTATTCTTATCCTTGGAGTATGTGTAGTATTCTTTGTTGCCCTCTTTACAGCTGGCTATGAAGATAATCCTCACAAGAACTAATGAATGAAAAAATCGATCAGACTCGCATAAGAGCTGGTCGATTTTTTTGTATCCTTATGTTAAATTAGGAAAACCTTGTTGACGAATGGCTTCATAAATAACAATAGCTGCAGTATTGGACAAGTTTAACGATCGGATATGATCGGTCTGAGGAATCCGAAGGCATCGTTCAACATTACGGTTGATGATTTCATCAGGAATTCCTGTTGTTTCACGTCCAAATACAAAAAAGTGATCCTTATTTACATCTGAATAATCAAACTCACTATAATTCTTTTCACCAACTGTTTCAATAAAATAAAATTCTCCATCATCATAACTTGCAAAGAGCTCGTCCAATGAATCATAGTAACGAATGGTCACACTTGGCCAATAATCACACCCTGCACGCTTTAACATTTTATCATCAGTTGAAAACCCTAACGGACGAATTAAGTGTAGCGTTGTATTCGTTCCTGCACACGTTCGAGCAATATTGCCAGTGTTTGCTGGTATTTCTGGCTGATACAATACAATATGAAGCCCCACGCGCTCCACTCCAATCTTTGTATATCATGGTCTCTTAAACGAATTTATTATATCATAAGACTCCTTTAACCGCCGAATTTTATTTTATCGAAACTACAATTAAAGGGTATTCAAACCGTTTAAATCCAGGCTAGAATACCCTCACGATCCTCATATCTTTATATGAAAGAACTTATATTGAATTTGTGGTGTCCAAGCTGTTGAATCTTCATATTTCCAGTAACGCATTCGACTATTAGTCGTTTGCGCATTAACAAGCGGCTCTCCATTAGCATCTTTTGCTACAACGATCGTTGTATGCTGCCAACTGCCATTCCCATTAAAATCATAGCAAATGACATCCCCTGGCTCTAACAGCTCAGCACGTGCTCGTTCTTCCCCTCTAAGCCCTGAATTCGCTCCGCTTAAATACCAACGCATCGCATTTGCTACTGACCAGCTGTAGCTCCATGTACGTCCATTATACCACCACCCCTTTGATCGATTTGAAAACCCTCTCATTTCGGCACCACCTGCACGTAAGCATTGTGATATAAAGTTTGTGCAATTATTTTCAAATTTCTCATATTGAGGATTGTAGTCATTCCACCATCTTTCGGCATACTGTACTGCTTTTCGCCGATCATAAGTAGCTCTTTGAATGCTCTCTTCACTTTCTTCATGACTAAATTCAACATGTGCTGTTTCATCATTTTCCGATAATTCCCCTTCGAAACCAATTTGGTGATCCGATTGACATGTTTCCCTTAAAAATGTGGCCCTCCTTACACACTCTCTTTCTTCTACATAAAATTCATCCTTCAATTTAATGAGAAATTCTTCATGTTGAACATAATCAACAATTTGCTGATCATCAAATTGATTAGAACGAAGCACATCACCTTCAACAAGTGTACGGACAATAGTCGCTCCACGTTGACGATGCATACTTAACACATTTTCAACTTGTTGATCCGTTTTTTCAATATTTGAAACATAGGCATGACTCCGATTCTTAATACGTTGATGCAAATTCAATATGATCCTTTCATCCATCTGATTACACCCCTTTCCTTTTTACACTATGCGTGAAATCCAGAATCCATTAATCAGAACAACTTTAGAATGAATACTCTTCATTGATTAGAAACAAAAAGAAGCCACAAAGGCCAATAACCTCTACGACTTCTAACCTTGTTATTAAGCTTTATATTCTATGATTAAGAGGATATTTTTTGAATTGCTCCTTCTAAGGATAACAATCGTTCCTTTTTGTCTAATCCCCCACCATATCCAACCATATTCCCATTACTACCAATTACTCGATGACAAGGTATAACGATTGGTATAGGGTTTTGATTGTTAGCACCACCAATCGCGCGAACGGCTCTTGGCGCTCCTATTCTTTCAGCAATTTCCTTGTAAGAAACCGTTTCTCCATATCTAATTTGTGTTAACGCACTCCAAACCTTTTTCTGGAATGGTGTACCACATAAATCTAGCGGAACATCAAAGTGGTCTCTTTCACCAGCAAAGTATTCTTCTAATTGTGCACAATATAGACGAAGAGTTTCAGAACAATGAATGATATCTCCACAACGACTTTGTTTCTTCAGCCATGCCTTTAAACTTGCTTGACATGTCGATATTTCTCCAAAATACAAACGACAAAGGCCTTTTTCTGTTGCTACGATTGTCAGTGGTCCTAGCGGGCTATCCAACTCATCAACATAATGTGTGAATAGACTTGACATGTATGAACCCTTCCTTCCTATTGTCCATCTTTTCCTAACATTACCTTAATCATCGCTAAAATGCATGATTACAAACTCTTATTTTCAATGATATTAAGACCTTTTTCTATCTCTTCTAGTACTTTTTCCTCAAATTCGGTCTTTTTCAACTCATTTAACAGCTTTTTCTCCTGATAGCTCCCAATAACTCCGATTGCCCAGGCCGCCGTCCCGCGAATAACAGGACGAGGATCATTTTTAACTAAATCCGTCAAGACCGGTAACGACCTTTCGTCTTTAAAATGAGCTAACGCAATAATCGCATTACGCTGAATAGGCTTCTTTCCACGCCAGGACCCGGACACATGACCAAACTTCGCCTTAAAGCTTCTATTACTCATTGTCAATAGTGGAATGAGCTTCGGTTTCGCTATTTCAGGGTCTGGCTCCATCTCAGAATGAATATGAACATCTTTTCCTTTATTTACTGGACAAACTTGCTGACACGTATCACATCCATATAATCGATTCCCTAATTTCTTTCGGTATTGATCTGGTAAGAAATCTTTTGTTTGCGTCAAATAAGCAATGCACTTCTGTGAATTCAATTGACCGCCTTGTACAAGCGCACCAGTCGGACATGCATCTATACATTTTGTACAGGATCCACATTGGTCTGTTAAAGGGACATCTGGCTCTATAGACAATGTTGTTATTAAATCACCTAAGTACACATAGCTACCGAACTCCGGTGTAATGATTGCACAGTTCTTTCCACTCCAACCAATACCCGCGCGCTCTGCCACAGCCCGGTCAGATAATTCACCCGTATCAACCATTGAAACAGTCCTAGCTTCAGGAGCTCTTTCTCTAATAAATTGCTCTAGCTTCTGCAATCGTTCTCGAAGAATATGATGGTAATCTTTTCCCCATGATGCCCGACAAAAAATCCCTCGACGTTCTTCCTTCGTATTCTTAGGCGGGTTTTTCATTCTTGAAGGATACGCTAGCGCAATGGAAATAATTGTTTTTGCATGAGGCAAGAGCCGTTCAGGTGTCACACGCTTATCAATATCTGGTTCCTCAAAGCCAGACTGATAGCCTAACTGCTGCTGTGTAAGTAAACGATCCTTTAATTGCAAAAACGGATTAGCAGAAGCGAAGCCAATTTTATCAATACCTATTGATTTACTATATGCAATGATTTCATCTTTTAGTTGGGCGAGTGTCACGAGCTACCCACCTTTCTCTTACTTTTTTACGTTTATGCTACAATAGAACAAACACATATATCACTTTCGCGCATAGCCGTTACTTGATTTTATAGCTTTAAAGAAGCTTGTACATAGGCTTAGTATCTATTATTATAGGAGGTCAAGAAATGATCCATACGAACATCAATCCATCTCTTAAGGCAATTGTACCAAACTTTAAAATAGGATGTATTCAATATCATCATATCGAAATTCAAGAATCTCCTCAAATGTTAAAAGGACGATTACGTTTTTTTCAAGAAACAATTCAAGTAGAATTAGCAACTAAACGTATAACCGATGTTGCTGGCATCGCTGACTGGAGAAGTACGTTTAAATCCCTTCGTATCGACCCTAATCGGTATCGTCCATCAAACGAAGCACTTTTTCGTCGCATAAAAAAAGGGAGCGCACTTCCATTTATTCACTCAGCTGTCGATCTAAATACATTTTTCTCGTTGCAATACGAAATTCCGATTGGGATTTATGACCTTTCAACAATTGACACCGATCTTACCATACGAATCGGTCAAAGTGGAGAAGCATATGTTGGAATTAACGGACGAGAAAATCAGCTCGAAGGAAAATTAATTAGTGCTGACACCATTGGTCCGTTTGGAGGACCAGTTGTTGACTCTGATCGGACAAAGGTAACTGAACATACGACCGACGCTTTACATATTTTTTACCTTCGACCTTCAATGGATATGGCCGAAGCAAAACAGCTAATAGAAGCTGCAGCAAAGATGTTTACACATGTTCACGGAGGTGAAAGCTCTCACCTTATTCACCATGTAGATGGAACGAAGGAAAGTTGGTAAACCACTCTTAGTACGTATAATTAGCTGATTTTTATAAATGACGTTTAGGCTTGGTCAAAGATGGGTAATAGTAATATATAGCAAATGATTAGGAGTGGTTATAAGATGGAAGCAAAATTACATGATGTATTAAATAAGCAAATTGCCAATTGGAGCGTTTTATTCGTTAAACTACACAATTACCATTGGTACGTAAAAGGGCATCAGTTCTTTACTCTACATGATAAGTTTGAAGAGCTATACAACGAATCTGCGACTCATATCGATGAGTTGGCTGAGCGTCTATTAGCTATAGGTGGAGAACCGATTGCGACAATGAAAGAATATTTAGCAGAATCCTCCATCGAAGAAGCCAAATCAACAGAGACTGCTGAAGAAATGGTCCAGTCAATCTCTAAGGACTTCACAACGATGATCGGTGAACTACGAGAGGGGATGGCTATCTCCGAGGAAGCGGATGATGAAACAACAGGAGACATGCTTCTTGCCATTCATTCGAGTCTTGAGAAACACGCTTGGATGCTTCAAGCATTCCTAGGTAAATCTGTCTAGCGAAAAAACGAATGAGAGCTTTATCAAAGTCTCATTCCTTTCAAACATAGACACAACGCCTTTGAGAAGAGACTCTCAAAGGCGTTTTTATGACCATCCTCTCAAATCACAAAAAGCCTGTCAACCGTCTCTTTATCCTAAGACTTTATGACAGGCTTTTCCTTCTTTTAAAAATAGAAATCATTGCAAAGTGTTCTTATTGACCCTCAGGACTAAAGGATCGCTTCGAAAATTCATCATCTAACATGAAGAAGGCATTACTATCATTATCAATTCGCTTAAGCTTCTGAATAATGCTATCAAACATATCCTCTTCTTCTACTTGCTCCTCAATAAACCATTTTAAAAAGGAGATTGTCGCATGCTCTCTTCGATCTAATGCCAAATCAGAAAGATAATAAATTTTCTTTGTGACATCCTTTTCTTGTGCTAGGGCTTGTTCAAATGCATCTTTTACAGACGAAAACGAGTTATTAGGTTTTGGTAATGATTGAATCGTTGCTCGTTCTCCTAATGCATTGATGAAATTGTAAAACTTCATTGCATGGAAACGTTCTTCCTCAGCTTGCACTAAGAAAAAGTTAGCGAACCCATCAAGGCTTTCACTTGTGCAATAAGCAGCCATTGCCATATAAGCATGTGCTGCATAAAATTCATAATTCATTTGATCATTTAAAGCTTTTGTCAATTGGTCATCTAACATGACTAATCATCCTTTCTTTCTGCTATCTACTCCATTATACTATACCCTTGGATAACTGTGGAAAAACCTTAAACACTTAATTAACTGATATTTCTAAATCAGCAATCCGCTTTTCTACGTATTTCTGATCTTTTTTAGCATGAAATATATCCGCCCGTTCGACTATGACAGTTGAATTATATTCTGGAATCTTGGCGTGTTTCTCATATACCCCTTTTGGGAGAAGTACATTTCCTTCTGGCCAATAGACAGCAATATTTCCATTTGCCACGTCTTCAAATTTCGCTCTACCTTGAAGCTGTCCATAATGATTAAATACGACAACCGACACGCCTTCATCAATTGCCAGTTTGCGAGCATCCTCTTCATTTAGAAATATATCGTAACGTTCTCCATCATTAAATGGATCAACCTCACTATAAATCATCGAGTTAAATTGCTTCCCTCGACGAGTTGTTACGAAGAACTGACCTTCTGTTCGGCGGTTTTCAGGCAAATCAATGGCAAAGAGCTGTCCCTTCCCATCTTCAGTCGGACAAACACCACCCTCACAGAGCCATGCCCCTCCCCACTGAAACAGATCTCCTTTTTCAGTAAGGTGTTGAATTCCATCATAGTTTGGATTCGCTTGAGCAATCTCGGCACGTATGTCAGCCGCGGTTTCAAATTGAATCAATTTCTTTTGATCAGGCTTCACACGTCCTGCTAAATCAATATAAATTTCCCACTCTGATCGAGCTTCCTCTATGCGAGGGCCTCTTATCTCTGGACTAAAATAAACCATCCGCTCCGTACTAGTCGAGGTGCCGCCCCCCGGCTGTTCATATCGGGTCATTGCTGGTAAAATAATCACTTCTTCTTTTGCATCAACTAATGTAGATGTATTCAATATAATATCTTGATGAACACGTAGCTCTATCTTTTCTAATGATTGTTGCATAAAATCCGGATCTGGCATCGTTTCTAGGAAATTTCCGCCACTCGTATAAAACAGCTTCAGCTTACGTTCGTGCTCTTCGCGTAAATGAGTATTTTCTAAAGATTGACCGACCGTATCTCCTTGCCAATCCATAATTGGAAATCCCCAAAGCTTCTCCATTCTTTCCTTGTTTCGCGGATCAAAATCACCACCTGGTAAAACAAAAGGATCAGCTCCCATTTCACCAGATCCTTGAACACCACTATGGCCACGAATCGGCATAACACCACAATGCTCCCTCCCTAAAAAGCCACGTAACATCGCCAAATTGGCAACTTGTGATATATTATCTGTCGCAAAACGATGCTGCGTCAACCCCATACTCCATATAAATACTCCTGACTTCGAGTTAGCTAATAGTTGAGCAAACTCTTCGATTCGCTCTCTTGAAAGACCTGATGAACGTTCGATTTCGTCCCAAGTAAGTGTACGGACATGTACTTCCACTTGTTCAATCCCTTTCGTATGCTGCTTAACAAACGAATGATCGATCGCCGATCCCCTTTCTTGTTCCTCCATTTCAAACCAATGCTTCATTACACCATTCATAAACGCAATATCTCCACCAATATTCACTTGATACACATCATCAACCATTTTCGTCCCGAATAATGCACTTTCAGCAATCGATGGAATCCAATATTTCTCCATGGACGGCTCACGATAAGGGTTAATCATAATTATTTTCGTTCCTGCTTTCTTTGCAGCATACATATATTTCGTTGAGACTGGCTGGTTGTTTGCTGCGACGCTCCCCCAGAAAATAAGGACATCCGTCCCAATCCAATCTTTATACGAACAACTTGCTGCACCAATTCCTAATGAACGCTTTAAAGCCGTTTTACTTGGTGAATGGCAAATTCTTGATGCATTATCAATATTATTCGTTCCAAGGAATCTAGCAACCTTCGCTGCAGTATAATAGACTTCATTTGTAATCCCACGTGCTGTTAAATAAAATGCCATCTGTTTCGGGTCAATCTCTTGCATTTTTTCTGCAATGCGATTCAATGCTTCATCCCATGTTAGTCTTGTAAACTTCCTCTCCCCTGGTTTGCGTGAAAGCGGATATGGAATACGACCTAGTTTCCTCAATTGGCTACTATCCATCTTGCGTAATTGCTCAACATCCTCAAACCATTTATCCTCAATAGCTGGTGCTGTATTTAATCGCAGCACATTCAACCGCGTCGTACAAAGGTGAGGACCTTTTAACGTCTGATCATAAAGTCCAGAAACACCAAGAGCACAACCATCACATACACCTTCTGTTAAAATACGATAAGCATAGCGGGCATTATCGCGATTTTCCCAAGCAACCTTCATCGTATCGCGAATATGCTTCGGCTTCACCTTTCCAATCCCCATCGGAGTCATTCCTGCCCATAACGAAGGCTGAGGTTTTTTATTTAGTTTCATTGGTCCTGTATGTTTTGTTTTTCCCATTAAGAGCAACTCCTCTTCTTCTCAATACAAACTCTCTCTTTCACAAACTACTATATTCATTATAAAATAACGTATGAGCCTTGTATGCAATTTCATAATAAAAGTGAGGGTACTACGTTGAATAATGATCTTAATCATCAACATGCCGTTATCAAATATCAGCATGGAGCGTTTCAATCGACTACTGATGCGATTGTAGAGGAAGCTCCATTAACCATTTACATTAACCAAGAAGAATTCGCTACGTTATTGTGTAGTCCCACCTATTTAAAAGAATTAATGATCGGTTTTTTAGCTTCGGAGGGCATCATCATCGCCAAGAAGGAAGTTGAATCTATGCATATTGACGACCATAAAGGTGCTGCCTATGTCACATTAGTAAACAAAAAAGTAAACATGATGCAAACAACGAAGCGAGTATTTGGTTCATGCTGTGGAAAAAGCCGACAATTTTACTTTCAAAACGACATGAAGACGGCCAAAACGGCGATGTCCACATTACGCATTACACCGGATCAATGTATAGCATTAATGGAAACACTCCAACAGCAAAGTGAAATTTTTCAGAAAACAGGTGGTGTCCACAACGCAGCTCTAGCGACACCCGATCACATTCTTTTACAAAGAAGTGATATCGGCAGACACAACGCACTTGATAAGCTCTATGGTCATGCACTTATTCAACAGCAATCCCTTGCGAACCAAGTTCTCGTTTTCAGTGGCAGGATTTCATCTGAAATTCTATTAAAAGCTGCCAAAATGCGGATTAGCATCCTCTTATCAAAATCCGCACCGACAACACTAGCGATTGAGCTAGCAAAAGACTTAAATATGACAATCGTCGGATTTATACGTGAGCAATCATTTAATGTGTATTCGCATCCAGAGCGTATAATTAAACGGTCCAACTAATTTTACTCTCTGTGATACGAGTGAAGCGATTGCTAGTCAAAAGAAAATCACCATCCATCTGAAAAAATATGATGAATGGTGATTTGAAATCTTTTACAATGAGAAATATGAAAAAGATTGCATCTTGGTAAAAAAGAATCGCAAGCAGACGGTTTTGAAATGAGTTTAATATATATTTTAGGCTCACGATGAAACAACTGAATATGAATTTTGACTTGCAACTCCTGCTATCCACCTATATAAGACATCTCAATTTTCTTGCGCTTTTTCACTGACTCTTCTGTTCTTAGTTCAGAATAGCGGTCGAATCGTTTATTCCAAATCCCTTTCACAGTTGTCAAAATTTCTTGATCAGTAGCATCTGAGCGAAGTGACTCTACTAATGTGTGCCCCTCCTCCGCAAATAGACACGTATACAATTTCCCATCTGCCGAGATTCTCGCTCTTGTACAATTCCCACAAAATGTATCACTAACAGAAGAAATAAAACCTACTTCCACATTCGTTCCTTTGTAACGATATTTCGAGGCAACCTCCCCTAAATAATCCTTACCCACAGTCTCTAATTCACCTAAAATTGATACTTGTTCCATTAATTCCTTTTTCGTGACTACCTCGGCAAAGTTCCAGCCATTTGTCTGACCGACATCCATAAACTCAATGAACCGTAGCGTAATATGCTGATCCTTAAAGTAGGAAGCCATGTTTAGTACTTCACAATCATTGACACCCTTTTTAACAACCATATTAATTTTCACATCTAAACCTGCTTTAACTGCTGCATCAATTCCCCTTAATACAGCCTTCGGTTTGACATTTTTTCCATTCATCTTTTGGAAAATTGATTCCGTTATCGCATCCAAACTTACATTCACTCGTTTCAATCCAGCTTCCTTTAGCCTTTTCGCTTCCTTAACGAGAAATACTCCATTTGTCGTTAAAGCAATATCCTCAATTCCGTCTATGGCAGCTAAACGCCGAATGAGTAAGTAAGCATCCTTCCTCATTAAAGGCTCTCCACCTGTTAGACGTAGCTTTTTCACACCTAGCTTCGTAAATAATCGAACAACCCTCTCAATCTCTGAAAAAGATAGTAGCTTATCTTCTGGTAGAAAGGCATAGTCTTCTCCAAAAATTTCAGCAGGCATACAATAAGAACAACGAAAGTTACATCTATCAATGATCGAGATTCGTAAATCTTGTAACGGACGCTCATATTGATCGTATACATGTTCGAATGTCATTGAGCTTCCTCCTTAACGTCAATCCTATATCTTATACTATATGCTATTTTAACACATCTAGCTTGTTCATGTGATAAACCACAAAAAGGAAGGACACCAAAAAAGTTGAAAACAAAATTTTTCCAGTGTCCTTAAAAAGCGAACTCATTCAATATCCTCATTAAGAAATGCTTGCTATCATTACTCTAATATGGATCAGATGGATGACTCATCTCTTCAGCTTGCTGAACGGCTTCATCTGTTTTAGTCGTTCCAATTGGATCACTCGAATTCATATTATCATTCATTTGAGCAATCCCTTCCTTCACTCGACGTCCATATTCAGGGTCTGCCTTCGTAAAGTTTTCAATCATTTGCTGCTGAATGCGCTCATCACAGGTTGATAAATTGTTGACTAAATTTTTTATTAATTCATCTCTTTCAAAATCAGTAAATCGTCGATACGTTTCTCCAGCCTGAGCAAAATCATTTGTTCGATCAATCGACTGTCTCTTTACGTTCCCTTCAACATATGGCGTATGTTCAACACCTGGATTTTCCGCTTCATCTAAGCCTCCTAACGTAGACGGCTCATAGTTCACATGAGGATTCTGATGTTCTCCTCGATCAACATGATATTCCATTTGGCCACCGCGTTGATTCGTCGCCACACGCTTCTTCGGGGCATTGATTGGTAACTGTAAATAATTCGCACCTACACGATACCGTTGAGTGTCAGAATATGAAAACGTTCTCCCTTGTAATAGCTTGTCATCAGAAAAGTCTAGACCATCTACAAGGACTCCTGTTCCAAATGCAACTTGCTCTACTTCATTATAATAATCCTCTGGGTTACGATCTAACACCATTCTTCCTACTGGCTGCCATGGGACATCCTCCTTATACCATAACTTTGTTGGGTCAAGTGGATCGTAATCAAGCTGATGATTTTCACCATCAGGCAGCACTTGCACAAACAGCTCCCATTCAGGATAATCTCCATTTTCAATCGAATCATATAAATCTAATGTAGCATGATTGAAGTTTTTAGCTTGGAGTTCCTCCGCCTCTTCTTGTGTTAAATTACGAATACCTTGCTTCGGTTCCCAGTGATATTTCACTAAAAAACCCTCTCCCGCGCTGTTTACCCATTTGTATGTGTTCACACCTGATCCTTGCATCATCCGATAATTAGCCGGAATACCCCAAGGAGAAAAGAGAAATGTCACCATATGTGTCGCTTCAGGTGAATTGCTGACAAAGTCGAAAATTCGCTCACTGTCCTGAACATTTGTAACTGGATCAGGCTTAAATGCATGAACAAGATCAGGAAATTTAAGTGGATCACGAATAAAGAAGATTTTTAAATTATTCCCTACTAAATCCCAATTACCATCCTCTGTATAAAATTTTATCGCAAACCCACGAGGATCGCGTAACGTTTCCGGAGAATGCCCACCATGAATAACAGTTGAAAAACGAACAAATACCGGAGTCCGTTTACCTTTTTCTTGGAACAGCTTAGCTCTCGTATAGTTTGAAATCGGCTCTTCACCAAACGTACCATATGCTTCAAAATAACCATGAGCACCCGCTCCTCTTGCATGAACAACTCGTTCAGGAATTCTCTCACGATCGAAATGACTAATCTTCTCAAGAAAATCATAATTTTCTAACGTTGTCGGTCCACGATTCCCTACCGTTCGAACATGCTGATTATTTGTGACTGGATGACCTTGACGATTCGTTAACTCATCTTCACTTTCATTTCCCATAACATTTTCTTCATTCACCATAATCTACCTCCTTTAAAATTCCTTTTCAATTTACCCATAAAGGTGAGAGATTATGTATAGCATACAAAAACCTAGCTACAGACTCATTAAGTCTACTAGCTAGGTTAAGAAATTACTTATTCTGCATCAACCGGTTTAGCATAAACGATATATCGATCTGGTGCCGATCCTACAAAACCAAATGGATAACAAGTCGACAATGTTAATATTTCATCAGGTGCTGTTGAACGAATCACCGTTCGATCATCAGCATCAACGATTTCATCTTCATACATCACGTACGTAAATTCACCATACGGCATCTTTACAATGAATTCATCGCCCATTTCTAAATCACCAAACCCACGAAAAACCGTATCACGGTGACCAGAAAGGAGGATTTGGTCTCCTTGACCTGGAAGTACGGTCGTTGTATAGTGACCTACTCCGCGATCAAGTTCTTCCTCATCTGTACCAGAAACAATTGGAAGCTCCTTATCGAATCGTGGGATATATAAAATTCCAATCACATCCCCTTGATTAATATCCATATCTTCAGCTGAAGTCGGCTTACCTCCTTCACTATTAGAATTTGTTTTCGTAATAAGCTCATTAGCTTGGGCAATCGATTCATTTTGCTTCGCATGATTATCATAAATGTTATAGCCACTATAAAATACGAGAGCAAGTCCAACGATAATAATGATATTCGCAATAATTTTCATTTACTACATCAACTCCTTTATCTCATTTTGAGCGTTTCCAAACAGAAATTAAACCTGTAAAGCCAATTAACCCTCCAATAAACCAGCCAATTGTCGCGCCAGTCTCACTGTACATACTGCCGATAATAAGCCCGAGAAATGGTATCGTAATTGCATATGTAAAGGATAAAATAATTTTATGTGTTTTACTTTTTGCATAGCTTGATTTTTTTACATCCGTTTGAGGCTTCGACTTATGCTTCTGTTGATAAGCGTGCTCTGATTCTTTCTTCGCCTGCTGCCAGTCACTCTTGAATCGTTCTTTACTCCAAAATCCCATGTTGTCTCATCCTTTCACTTATAGAATACCAAATAAACGATCGTTTTGGCTATTCTTATTCGAATGTGACAACAGTTTATGCAGATTCTAAATATTCTCAATTTTGATTATAACTGAAACATAGGAAAAAGCAATCTTTTTAGTAAGCGCTCTATTTATTATTTTCTCTATAGAAAAGAAGCCAGCCTTTTAGCTAGCTTCTCCCTCTCTTACTTATTCACCTTCAAATGCTTCGACACGACTCTTAACAACTTCTGTAAAGAACGCTTCATACCCTTCAACATCAAGCTCATTCACTCGTGCAACATAATCTTCCCAAATACCATCAAACTCTGATGGATCTGATAGCACTAAACGTGGGAAGAAATCACGCTGAATATCTTCTAAACGCTGTTCGAATATTTCAGGATCCGAACCTTGTTCAATATTAGCACTCCACGTTGGATACCACGGACGATCCTGTGGCTCAGCAAAGATTTGTGTAAATGTTTCTAATCCGTACGCATCTAAGAATTCACGGTCAACCTCATTGTACGTTTCTTGGACAACAGCAGGCTGTCGGCGAGGCTCCCAAGCATTCCCATCTGAGAATACACCGCCTCCACGTGGCCAGTACCACTCAAAGTAGGCAAATCCGAACTCTTGTCTCCAATCTTCATCTTCAGTCATCGTAATTTGTTCTGATGTGCGATAGTACATACCATCTTCATCGACTTCATATGTTTCTCCTTCAATTCCCCACATAACAAGCTTTTGCGTCTCTTCCTTAGCAATGTGGTTAAAGAATTCCATAATACGCTCAGGATTATCCGCGCTTGTCGTAATACCTACACCGCGGTTCGTAACAAATGCTGGTGGATCAAGGTACTGATCAGTAATATCTTCATCAAATACAATCGGAAGACCCATGTACTCTTTATAATGGTCACCATCTTGTCTATGAACATTCATAGCTACATTTGCTTGCCATCCATAATCAAAGAATCCTAATAGTCGACCAGAAGAAATTTTCGCTAAATATTCATCATAGTTCGCAACAAATGCTTCTCGATCAAATAACCCTTTTGCATTAATTTCATTTAATTTCTCAAGGTAACGTCTTGTTTCTTCTTTATCAGCGTAAATTTCCGCTTCATGCGTGTCCATATCCACCCATACGCCACCATCATTTGGAAAACCAGCTAAATGGTTAGGCACATTGGATAATGCAAAGAATCTCCAATCATACGTCAAAGCTGTATATCCAATTGTTGAAGCACCGTCAATTTCAGGGTACTTTTCAACATAAGCTTCAATTAAATCAAAATACTCGTCTAACGTCGTAATTTCAGGATAATCAAACTCACGTAAAACTTCACGTTGAATCCAAAATGCTCCTTGATCTTGGTTAGCTGGAGGGATAAATCCTTGGTCCGCTCCCATCGGGATATAATAAATATTCCCATCTTCATGAGTCATCGCATCAAGGTACGGCTCATAAAGCGCTTTCAAGTCAGGTGCATATTCATCAATTAAGTCATTTAATGGGATAAATGCTTCAGCATCTAATAGAGCATCAATTGCTTCATTTGGCTCAATAACATCTGGATATTGACCCGATGCAACCATCGTACCAATACGCGTGTTAAGATCACCAGTAATATACTCCATGTCAACAGTAGTGTTCAATTCCTCTTCAAACATAGCTCCAATTGTTGTTTCTCTTGAATTAACATTCGGAAGTGTCGTTGAACCATTGAAATACGAAAATGTAAATGGTTCATTGTCCGCCGTTGCTTCCTCTTCACTACTAGAATCGTCGTTTGTATCACTTGACTCATCACCTGACGTATCGTCACCTGAACAAGCGACTAACGCTAACATTAGCGCCAACGCTAGACATAAGAAAAAGTTTTTCTTACTAATAAACATACTGCAATTCCCCCTTTTTTGAAATTGCTTACCTTTTCTGTAAGCCCTTTCATTGTATATTTAATGACTTAGTTCAGTCACTCTACAAACTAAAGATTAAACCTTAAAAATTATATTTTCTATCTTAGAGATGTTAACTTTACCATGTCTAAACAAGTGAAACAATATAAATAAAGACACCATTAGTAAATAAAAAACTAGAATCTACTTGCGACTCTAACAAGGAAACGTTTTATGCATTGGCTAAATAACAAATACTATCTTGATTCAGATATGTTTTTTTAAAACAACAAAAAACCCATATGCAAGGATTCCATTCGTTCCTTGCATACGGGATGAATGAATAAAAGAGAATTCATAACTATTTGATGGAACCAAGCATTCCCGCTACAAAATGTCGTTGCATCAAAAAGAAAATAATCGCTGTAGGTAGGGTTGCTATGACAATCGCAGTCATGATTAAACCATAATCAGGGGAATAGCTCGAACCTAATGTTGAAATGAGTAATGGAATCGTTTGTTGTTCCTGAGACTGCAATACAACTAACGGCCATAGGTAGTTATTCCAGCTATTCATAAACGTAATAATGGCTGCAGCTGCATACGTTGCTTTCATCGTTGGCATGTAAATCCGAAAAAAGATTCCAATCTCTGAAACACCATCAATTCGAGCAGCTTCCAATATATCTTTTGGAAAGAACTTTGTATTTTGTCTAAATAGAAAAATAAGAAAGGCTGTAGTAATGGTCGGAAGAGCTGCTGCTGCCAGTGTATCAATGCCAATGGCAGGAATAATATGTGAAATCGTTCCAAACAAACGAAACAACGGAACCATTAACGCGGCAAAAGGAATCATCATTGATAACAATAAAATCGAAAAAACAATATCCTTTGCTCGACTTCGATAAATTTCAAATCCATAACCTGCTAATGAACCTATCAATAAAGCTAGTACGGTTGTCCCAACAGCAATGAGTGTCGAATTCCAAAGAGCTTGCACAATATCAACAGTTGCAAATAAATGACGGATATTTTCAATTAAATGTGTTCCCGGTAATAATCGACCACCCGTCACATCTACAGATCGATTCGTTGAACTAATAACCATCCAAAGAAACGGAAGGATTGAAATAAGGGATGCCACTGACAAAAATAAATATGTGAAAATTCGTTTAACGTTACGCATTTTTATCACCTGCTACTTTAAACTGAATAATGGAGAAGAACACAACCATCACAACGATCGCATACGAAACAGTTGCCGCATAGCCAAAGTCAGGCGTGTATTTGAATGAAATGTTATAAATATATTGCGAAATAGTAATTGTCGCATTACCTGGTCCACCACCCGTTATATTCATAACCTCATCAAATAATTGTAATGTTCCAATTGTCGACATAATCGATGTAAATAAAATAATTGGTTTTAACATTGGCACCGTAATTCGGAAGAATTGGGTAAATGCCGATGCTCCATCGATTCGTGCCGCTTCATAAATAGCTGGGTCAATATTTTGTAGCGCAGACAAATAAAAGATCATGTTGTACCCTGTCCATCTCCACGTAATCGCAATAATAATTGTTACTTTCGCCCAAAACGAATTCGTAAGCCATTGAATCGGCTCTGAGATTAATGAAAAATTTAAAAGCATCACGTTAATGAATCCATCTGCACCAAACATATACTTAAACACAACAGAATAAGCAACTAAAGATGTGACACAAGGAAGAAAGATCGCAATTCGAAAGAATCCTCTCCCTTTTAACGTTCGATCATTGAGTAGCACGGAAAAAAATAACGCAAGAATGAGCATGACTGGTACTTGAATAAGAAAGTAAAGGACCGTATTCTGTACGGCTGTTATAAAAACAGGATCTGAAAACAATCTCGTATAATTAGCAAACCCAATAAATTCTAAGTTATTCCCAGATCCTGATTGAAAGGATAAGATGAACGCTCGTAGCATTGGATAAAAATAAAAAAGCCCGATCATGAAAACAGATAAAATAATAAAAGACCATCCAATCATCGATTTTTTCATACGTAACCGAGTTAATGGTCGCTTCGGCTTAAGCTGAGTTCGTTTGTTTTCTTGCTTGGCAGGCAACACTTTCTCCACCCCTCTCTTAATTTAAGAAAAAAAGCGTTAGATGAAGTGAATGTCCTAAAGGGTATACTTTCACCTTTTAGGACATCCACACTCTTCTTTGTTTAATTTAATGAGGCTTCGGCTTGTGCTTGTGCATCTGCTAGCGCATCATCTAAATCCTTCCCATTTAAATAGTTTTGCATTTCAACGACTAGAATGTCATCAATCGCATACGTATGCATCCCATAGTTAATTTGCGGAATATCCTCTGCCCATTCTGAAAAAGTCGCAATAATCCTTTGACCTTGAAAGTAATCATCTTCTAATTGATACGCCTCTCCTTCAGCCGCAGGCGAATATGTCCCGATTGCACCAATTTCAGTAACTAAATCTTGGTAAAAGTCAACATTCGAACCAAACGTTTGTGTTAAGAAATCAACGGCATCCTCTTTTCCATCAATATCAATCACATACCATGACGATCCCCCTAAGTTTGAGGCATTTACTGCTCCATCAACACCGCTTAGTCTTGGTTGTTCCACGACCTTCCATAAGCCGGCTTGAGAATCTTCTGCCCTGATTGAAGGACTAATCCAATTTCCTGTTTGTACAGTTGCAACGTCTCCACTATTGAACCCTTGTAAAAACTGACTCCAGTCTGAGTGAAAGCCCATAATATCCGCTTCAACCATTTTTTTATACACTTCAAAGGACGCTTTCAAGGCTTCATTATTCGCTAAATTTGGTGTAACTCCATCGTCTTCCATATACCATGCCCCTGCCGATTGAATCATCGTACGAATAAGACCTAAATCACTAGGGTCAGTGGTAATCATTTTCTTGCCTGTCGCTTCATACACATCCTTACCTATCTCGATATATTCTTCCCAATCAATAATTGATAAATCATCTGCTGTATAGCCTGCTTCCTCTAAATAGTCGGTTCGAACGAATAAACCCGTTACACCGGTATCAAATGGAAGACCATAATTCTCTCCTTCAAAGCTTGTCGGTGCTAATTTATAAGGGGCGAAGTCATCTGCGTTAAACGCTCCCGTAATTGGGTAAAATGAATCCGGATACGCATTTAAAAAGCTTTGAGCACGATAATCCTCAATTAAAACAATATTAGGTAAGCCTCTTGTTGTACCGGAGCTCAAGCTCGTATTTAACCTTTGTACAATATCATCCTGAGCATTTTCGATGACCTCAAACTCAACATCTGGATTGATCGCTTGATAATGCTCTTGAGCGATTTCAAGTGCTTTAATATTAAAGTTCACATCCCAAGCCCATACCGTAACCTTTCCTTCTCCAGTAGCCTCTTCTGTAACATCATCTGAATTTGATCCGTTCTCTGTAGATGACTCTTCAGTAGAGTCAGAGCAAGCCACTAACGCGAAAAGAGCTACCATTAAGATTGCCATGAACCATTTTTTCATTTTAAATCCCCCTGTCTTTTATTTGTAAGCGCTTACTTATATAAAAAGTTTACCATTTTACTTATTTATACTGTTAGGAAGATTTCTAGATATATTTGCACTTTTTATCGTTTTCATATAACGTCAGCTTGTATTTTCTTTGGAAATTAGGAGATTTCTTTGTTAATCCTTTTGGAGCATATCCACACTTAAAAAGACACTGAAAAAAATGTAAAAGTTCTTATTTTTCAGTGCCTCCATAAATTATTATTCTTGCTCAACTGGAAGGATCAAGCGTACTCTTGTCCCTTGTTTAAGCTCACTTTGTACAGACACTCGATATGACTCACCGTACAAAAATTGAATACGTTCATCTACATTCTTTATCCCAATTCCTTTAAAGAACGATGAACCTTTACGTTTTTCTTCTATTATAGGCTCCTTCAACTCCATCCCCTTACCGTTGTCGACAACTTCACATACTAGTCTGTGCTCGTCTAACCATATATAGATGTGGATAAATCCCGTTTCCTGTTCATTGAACGCATGAAAAAAAGCATTCTCCACAAAAGGCTGTAAAATTAATTTAGGAATAAGAATTTTTGCGCAACTTTCTTCCACAAAATAATCAACATGTATTCGATCACCATAACGCTTCTGCTGAATGAACACATAATGCTTTAAATTCTCCACCTCCTGCTTCACCGTAATCATCTCATCACCATTACTTAATGTACTTTGTAAAAGTGAGATTAAAGAACGAACGGTATCAATAGCTTCTTCTTTACTTCCTTGCTGAACAAGGAATTGTACGGAAGTTAATGTGTTATAAAGAAAATGGGGATTAATTTGTTGCTGCAATGCAGCGAACTCCGCTTGACGCTTCTGCTTTTCACTGTCCACCACCTTATCCACATACATGTGAAGCTCATCTAACATTCGATTAAAGGCCTGACCAATCTTCTTCGTTTCATACGTATTTTGTAACGTAATATAATAATCAAATTGATTTTCAGAAACATGCCCTATTTGTTGAACTAATGTTGCAATCGAATTCGTCAATCTCTGTGATACAAGGAATACAATAATGACAGCTACGAATGTAATGAGCATACACAATAGAAATATGGCACTCGTATCAATTAAATCAGCAAAGGCAATATCCTTATTCAGCATATTAACTAAATACAAATCAATAGAAGGGATATACGTAGAGAAAATAATATGATCTTCTTGATCGATCGTTGTCGTCAAATAGTCGAGACGACTATCAGCTAGCTCATTTGCATATTGCAGTAAGGACCAATTTTGCTTTCCAATCAAATCATGACGATTACTAGAAACGACTTCACCCGCTTGATTCATTAGCAATATATCATTTCCTGGTGAAGTGTAGCTTTCATAGAAAGGTTGAAAATCAGCTTCTCGTATCGTAAAGTACATAACCCCATACGTTGAATCATTCGTACGATCTAAGAAAGCTCTTGAAATAACGATAATCGGCACTCTCGCTGAAGGATCCACCTGATAAAGCATTTTTCTCGGATAGAGCATCGATAGTTTCGTAATGTCACTTGCATAAAGCTCCTGATCTGAAATCGGCCATTGTGAGCGCTCAGACGTATACACTTGACCGTTTTTTCCTGCAATGAGAACACCGATATCATGGGCACTAAAAAAACGTTTCGTTCTCTCAATTTCTTGGTCCATATAATAATAGGAATTCAACAAATCCAGGCTCGTGTATTCCTCTGTTAAATAATTTTTCACATCATTATTTTGAATGAGCTGATTCGAAGCCATTACTAGAGAATAATGAAACGTATCAATCGAACCTTCCACCTGCTTTAATATTTGTGAATTCGTAATACTAAATGTATTAATAAAAAATCGCTCAGACATGCGAATCGTCGTCCATGTAATAGTAGTCGAAACAATGACCATCAATAACACTGTCATGACAAACAGTTTAATAAATAAGCTTCTATGTTGAAATCGTTTAGGAATCATTGCTTACCCCAACTCTCTTAGTTGATCCTTCTTTTGCTGTCGGCGATAGTAGCTTGGTGAAACCCCCTTTAGTTTTTTAAATACTTTGCAAAAATAACTATGATCTGAATAACCGACAACCCCGCCAATTTCAGAGATAGGTCGCTTTCCTTCTGTTAATTGCTTGCAGGCGTGCTCGATACGTATTCGGTTTACATATTCATTAAATCCTACTTTCATACGGTGAGAAAACTGTGCTGATAAATACGAAGCATTAAAATGGAACGTTTCTGCGACAACATTTAAACTAATAGGCTCATGATAATGAGTAGAGATGTACTCGATCACTTGCTGTATACTATCTTCATTTCCCTTCACACTTACTTGAGTAACGGTATCGTTCATCTCTTCTATAAATCTTTCCATATAATCAATGACTTCATGAGCACTTAACGCTGCACTAACTTTCGACACATACGAGAACTTAACCTTCTCTAGCATCGACCTCTCATAGCCATGGTTGCTTAAAAGAATCGTCACCGTAAAAAAAATATGATTGAAGAAGCTTCTAAACTCATTCACACTTAAATGAGCCGACTGTACTAAACCATAACTGTATTGTCGTAAATATTGAAAAGCAAGATCGTAATGTCCGTTCTTCCATTCATCTGTAAACCAATCTAAATTAAAAGGTTCCTCCTTTTTTGTACAAGGAGCATCCTCAGTGCAAATCAATGACTTCTCTGAAAAATAAAACGGAAGCTGGATCAATGCCTTCCATTCTTCCATATAAATTCTACGTAACTGCTGTAATTGTTCAAAACATGATGTCATTATAAAAGATATTTGAGCTGCCACCTTACATACATTTTTCAAACGTTCATATAGTTCAAGATCATTCAAATTCACTATCGCAATAGAAGTATATTGATCTTCTTTAATCCAAGCGTATCGGACTTGATCTTCATGCTGTTGATAAAAAGGTTCCAATATCCTTTCTGCACATTCAACCTTATTAATGTTACCGCTTTCATTTTGGCTCACTACACCTATTAAACAAAAATAAGGATAAGTGAAAAGCTTACATAATTGCTCTATATCTTCCTTCGAACTATACCCATCTATTACCTTTTCTATTTGAGTAGACTTAGACGAGACAACTTTCTGATAAGTCTCTTCGCATTTTAACACTTTGGGTATATGCTGAACGGCTTTACATAATACGTCATGTAAATCCTTAGCGTTCAATTTCGGTTTAAGAATATAATCAATAGCACCATGATGAAAAGCTGAACGAACATAATCATACTCTCCAAAGCTACTTAAAATAACAACTTGGATATTCGGATAATGTTGCTTCATTTCCTTCGTTAATACTTCTCCATCCATTATCGGCATAACCATATCTGTCAACATAATGTGGGGCTGACATTGAGGAATAAGAGCTAATGCTTCTTGTCCATTTGAAGCTTCACCAACAATCTCAAAGCCGGACTTTTCCCAGTCTAAATAATGCTTAATTCCTTGTCTAATGAGCGGCTCATCATCAACTATTAGAACACGATAAAGATCTTTCATGTACGTCCCCCATTTGATCTATTTATAATACAACTCATTTGTTACTCATTCTACTTAAAGGAGACCGTTTCCTGCTTTCTTACCAAAAGCAAATAGGGAGATGTCTCAGAAGGTAAAGTTATCTTCTGAGACATCTCCATTCGGTTCAATTTATCGCTTAACTTCCTTTACGATGCACAAATCGTGAGATCGTCACACTCACTTCATATAAAATGAGAAGAGGAATAATAACTAACACATCTGATAGAAAATCGGGCGGTGATACACGAACCGATAAACAAATTAAAATAAAATAGGCATACTTACGATTTTTAACGATTATGGAAAGAATCGATACATCAATCTGTTGCGATTTAGTTATATGAAGCGTGTGCAAATACTTTTTAAAGGCTTTTCTCTCCTTTTCATTTTAGATGCAACGGCTTTCTACGAATCCTTATACACTGTTATCCTACAACGACAAGCCGTATTGCTTCACTGAACAATGCGGCTTGTCGCGATAGTTTTGTTCCATTCATTTTATTACATCATATTTTACATGTATCGCACCCGTTCCTTTAACGACCTCAGTTGATCTCAACGTCACCCGCTGCTGTCCAATGTGATCAAACAAACGTATTCCCTTACTGAGCAATACCGGAGCAATATGTAGATCTAGTCCATCAAGCAAACCTAATTGAATGCACTGTTGGGCAACACTGGCTGTTCCAACACTCACATCCTTAGAACCCGCTACTTCCTTCGCTTGCTTAACCGCCTGCTCTACTCCGTCTGTAATAAACGTAAATGGTGTACTGCCACTAGGTGGGCTATCTGGGACATTGTGAGTTAGGACAAATAGCGGAACATGTCTTAAAGGATGACTTCCTCCCCAACCATTCACAATGTCATAAGTCCTTCTCCCAACAATCATTGCACCGGTTTTTTCAGCTGCCGAATCAAAAATATTTTTGTTGATCGTTGAAAGTTTAAAAAAGTCATTAGTCTGACTCGCTATGTCTCCAGAAAACATCCACCGTTGCAGAATTTCACCTTGATCTCCTAAAGGTTGTTTTTGACTATCATTCGTTCCTGCTATAAAACCATCAAGAGACATTGATATATTTAGAATAACCTTGCTCATTTTTAAAACCTCCTTATCAACAGTTTATATTACAAAATAATAGCGTATTTCTTCTCGATTGCTTTTCTAATGATTACAGCCACAAGTCCCCACCAAGTCTTTACTTAATCCATTAACCTTATTAAACTCCTCTGCTTCTTTAACCGCACAAGTAAAGAGAACCGCATTCTGGCTAACCTTATAAGACGAACGGGAGCGTTTCTGGAATAAGCAAAAACGCTTATTCCACTATAGGTGCAGGTTAGTTGTACGTAACGTTTCTATCCCAAAAGGAGAATGGTCATATAACTCTAGTAAAAGTTAGACAGTTTCTATTTGAAATTGAAGGATTACATTGAAGAATCAAATGATCGGGTAACGCCTTGAAGGGTTCTAAGTAGAGTAGCACTAAAATTAGTAAGAAAGATAGTGTTATAAGCTCGGCAAAAAGGCGTGAGAATTTACCGAAACAGTAATTGGGGCTGACAAAAGCCTACCTGCGGGGTGATGTACATCATAATGATAGACCAATACTTTACAATCCTCCATCTTGATTCAAGCATAAATGCCAACACCAGTACCAATCATGGTGGTAAATGCTATGTGGTACAGTTCAATACTGTAATCATACTCGCGTCCTCCAATCAATATTTTGGACTCTAGAAAATACTCTCTGTATACTAACAATAAACCATTTACAAAAGGAGGATGTAACATGATGATTGAAATGTGGACAGATTTCGCTTGTCCCTTTTGCTATATTGGTAAACGACGCCTCGAAGAAGCTTTGAAACAAATCGAAGAGCCAATTGAAGTTGTTTATCGTAGCTTTGAATTAGACCCTGACGCTGACGTTCAATCAAAAGAAACGATATATGAAAAGCTCGCAAAAAAGTACGGAATGAGTATAGCAGAAGCAAGAGCTAATACTGAAAATGTGGAGAAAATGGCTGCTCAGGTGGGGTTAAATTTCAACTTTGACCAAATGGTTGTCACAAATACGTTCGATGCGCACCGTCTCGCGCTATACGCTCACAAAAAGGGGCTAATGCAAGAGATGACCGATCGAATATTGCATGCTCACTTTTCTGAAGGCAAGCATATTGGCGATCGTTCGACCCTAATTCAGCTTGCTACAGAGGTTGGACTCGAACAGGAAGCCGTTTCTGCGTTACTTGAAAGCAAAGAAATGACTGAGCTTGTTCGCAAAGATGAGCAGCAAGCAAGCGAATACGGTATTCGCAGCGTGCCTTATTTCCTGATCAATCAAAAATATGCGATTACAGGGGCACAACCAACAGACGTCTTCGTTCAATCCATTAAACAAATCCTTGAACAAGATCAACTATTAACACAAAAGCAAGCAGATGGAGAAGGTACATGCGACAATGATGGGTGTAGTGTGTAAGGTGATGCCCTAAAAGGTATATTTTTTTACCTTGGGCATCCCTCTTAAAAGACTTACTTCGTACAAAGACACATATTTCGATTAATCGAGAAAAAATATTGATTCAACTGAGAAAGTTCATCCAGCTCAGCCAACCAAGCCTCTATTAATAGCCCGCAATGGCTCCTTGACCCACTCTAACATTTCTGCACATATCACTTTGTCAAATCGATTATCTTCAAATGGAAGAGCAGCAGCGTCTCCTTGAACAAAGGTAATCTTCTTCTCATCCTGCTCCCACCTTTTCTCGGCTCGGTTAATTCGTTTCTCATCATAATCGAGACCGATGATACTATGAATCTTTGGATGCTGATCCACGATTAATTTTTCAGTATCTCCTATATGACAACCGACATCCAATCATTGATCATTGTCTTGAATAGCCAGCTTGGCAATATAATACTCCCATTGCTTGATTACATCCGGCATCGGGGGATCTAGAAAGAAACATTTCTTGAGCCATACTATGTCCTTTCTAGCTATTAGTTAGCTGCTTGTGATAGTGAAGCGCTGTGACTAGACTACTGTCCTGATGTTCATATAAATCTGCTCTCGTCAGCTGCACCTTAATATCAGGTTCAATCCCTATACCCTCGAATCGATCCCCATTGGGCATCCGTGCTCTCATAGCACCAACACATAGAAAATAGCGCTCTGTTTCATAATGATACGGTTGTCCTGTTGAACCCGCAGTCGTCTCACCGACGATCAATGCTCGACGATTATCCTTGAATGGAACGATCAAGTCTTCCGCAGCAGAAGCTGTTTCACGATCAACTATAAAAGTTACATCTCCATCATAAGCATCACGAGCTGGTTCATAGTAGCACGTTAAATCAACATCATCTGGAATAGGCAAAGTCGTTTCGATCGACCACCATCTCCATTTTTGATTCATTAATTTGGCAACTAGCCTAGATGGTGTACTTCCGCCTTGATTACCGCGAAGGTCAATCATAATCGTTTTTGCGTTACTAAATCGGTTTAGATCGTCTAGCACTTGTGCTTCATAGCTTTGCTTTGCAAATGAAGGAATTTTCAAATAAGCAATTTCACCTTTTATTAACCATTGCGATATCGGTTCACATTGCTTTCTATAGCCTTCTTTTGAATCCACTTTTACACGTTTCACTTGTCCGAATTGATCCACTAATTCAATCAAATATTCGTCACTTGGATATAGTAACGTCCAAAGTATTTGCGCACGAGCGACTTGTGATGAGGAATTCAATTCTGGAAAATAGCATTTAAGCGTCTTAATCCAACTATTAATTGGCTTTTCATTTATCTTCATCACTTTATCTCCTGAATGAATCTCTCTCACCACACTATCAACAACAATCCAATCATCATCAAGTAGCTTCATTGAAATTCCTAATGGTATCGCTTCTTCAAGCTTCTCCCAACAAATAGCAGGTGCTAATGAACGATCAAAATAAACGGTATGTTTATTATTAAATAACGCTAAGAACTCTAGCATAAGCTTCATAAACTCAGAGCTACCTTCCATATGTACAGCCTTCGATAAATACTGCTGATACGTATCATCTAATTGATCTTCGGCGATCCGCGCATCCTCCCAGTGAGCAAAATATTTAGAGATGATTGCATAGGCTTTTGATATAAGAAATAGCCGTTCCTCTAAAGAAATCATTACATTCACCACACCCCTTTCGACTAATTTACATATTCTTCATATGAGATGAAATCCCTTTTTTTGAGTGAGTTTTATAACAATTACAAGAAAAAAATAAGCCATACCTAAGCGATATGACTATTATTTATGTGCACTAGCAGTTTCTATTGACCAAATTCAATCATATGATAAATGTATTCTCGATCTATACTTTTCCCTCATGGTCACCTTTTGAAAACGTATTAAGTACCCTTCAAAAACTGCATAAAACGATTCACTTCATATGTATCGACTCTTGTTAAAATGTATGTTGCAGAAGTAGGGGTTGAGACTTTTTCAGGTTGTATTTCTAGCAATTGATTACTCGTTATCTCATCTTCGACCATGGAATAAGGTAAATAGGAAACACCTAGTCCATTCTCAATCAATTTCTTCGTCCCTTCGATTTGATTCACCTCCATCGTTCGTATCATTGGATAATGTCTCTTAATTTCATTTAATAAAGAATCCCAATAGTCTGGATGATTATGTGTGATAAGTCTATACGACGTTAATGCTTCGCTTTCCGCCATTGCACCTGTATGTCTAGTCGATCCAACTAAAATGACTCTCTCCTCTTCAAATGCTTCAACCTCAACATTTGCTTGCAAAGGCTTTACTTTTGATAACCCTATATCAGCCCTTCCTGAACTGATAGCATCGCCAATTTCATATGATTTAATAACATCTATAGATACTTCCATATCAGAATTTTCATCCATAAAAACTCGTAACAACGAGGGTAAGAAGGATGAAGCAATTTGAGGGGCAGCCGCAATCGCTAATTTACGATGATAGCCTTGCTTCCATGATTCAAAATGCTCCATCCCTCGTTCATACGTTTCTATAAATTCCATTGCATAAGGTAGAAATTTATACCCTGCTTGCGTCAAATTCACGTTTTTCCCTATTCGATTGAACAACTGGCTATTCAGATGCTCTTCAAGGCGTTTAATATGCTTTGTTACCGCAGGTTGAGTGAGAAATAGCTCCTCTGACGCTCTTCTGAAATTTTCAAACTTTGCACATATGATAAATGTTTTGAACCACTTAATATCCAATCCGATCACCTTCACCTCTAATAACGATCTGTTATTAAAATTGATATTTTTTGTTAATTTCAATTATATACCTTGTACCATATAATTCAATAAAACAGTAAAAGAGAGGAGAGCAAACATGAAGAATCAAATTAAGGATCAGTGGAATGCTGGATTATATGACGGAAACCATTCATTTGTATCTGAATTTGGAAATGAGTTAATTAAATTTTTAGCACATGAGGAAGGGGAACGAATACTTGATATCGGATGCGGGACAGGGGATTTAGCAAATACGCTATATGAGAATGGTGTAAACGTCATCGGTGTTGATCAATCAGCAAATATGATTAATCAAGCTTTGAACAAATACCCACATATCCCTTTCGTTGTGAAAGACGTGTTGAGTTTGTCTGACAAAAATGAATTCGATGCTGTTTTTTCAAACGCAACACTTCACTGGGTGAAAGAACCCAAACAAGCACTCATTTGCATCTATAATAGCTTAAAGCCTGGGGGGAGGTTTGTAGCTGAGTTTGGTGGTAAAGGAAATGTTCAAACGATTACAAATGAAATAGCCAACCAATTAAAACGTTCTGGCGTCACATACAGCGCTGTTGAACAATTTCCGTGGTATTTCCCAAGTATCGGTGAATACACGACTTTAATGGAGGAAGTAGGATTTCACGTCACCGTCGCTCTACATTTTCACAGACCGACACCCTTAGAAGGAAATGATGGGTTAAGAAATTGGCTCGATATGTTCGCAGTAGAAATGTTTAAACATGCTACTACCGAAACAAAAGAACGGATTTATGCGAGCATAGAAAAGAATCTCAGGAACACGTTATTTACGAACAACCGTTGGATCGCAGACTATAAACGAATTCGAGTTGTTGGGATTAAAGACTAGTATAAGGTAAGGTAGGGGTAGAGGCTTCTTTCTAGCTTTCCCCCTAACAACCACATATCCACTCATCTTCTAATTCACTAACCTATGACGATAAATTAGAAGATTAATGACATTTAAAATGATTGTAACGATTAGAAGAACAGCTACGACAAATGCAAGTGTGTCCATAATATCCATAAGAGCAGACCAATCCTCAATTGTTACAAGATGATTGATACTGAAAATCTGAAAGCATAGTGAAATGGCACAAGCACTGATGCTCGTTACAATAAGTGTCAACACACTATGATCATCGAGATTGTTCATACGTATGAAAGTGACAATAGGAAGTATCCAAGCAATTAGCCCGAGCACAAGGCTACCGATATTAAGTAATTCAACCACGTCTATTCCCCCTTTGTTAATTGAATACAGGTGTCCAATTCAAGCCACCCGATTATTGCCGATTTTCATGTTTAACAATTAATGCATTTACTTCATCAACCGATTGATCTGATAAAGTAAAAATAGTATGTGTATGATTAGCATTCATAATTATCCCAGAATCTTCTGTAATCCATAGAAAATAGGTATCTTCATCAATACAAAATTGATACTGATGTTGGGACACATTGACTATGCCTGGTTCTTGCTTTGCTTGGCGTACAGCGCTTTTAAATATATCTAAATCTTCTTCATTCTTTAACTCTGTAACATTCATATTCGTCTTACAAAAGATCTCTACATTGTCCTGTACTACTTCTTCACTCTTTTGTATGTGAGAACATCCAACTAATGCAAGGCTTGTTACGATACATAACAAAGTGCATTTTTCCATAGTACAATCCCTCCCATCAATTAGACGTTCTAGCTCAACAAAGGGTCTCTATATTTTTCCTTGTTCGCCATTATGCCGATGACCGATCCTCCTTTTCAACTAACCCTTTACTCATCCATTTCCGACTGCGCCAGCGAAAGAACATTAAGACCGAACGTAGCCATTCATCTAATAGCATCGCAATCCATATTCCAATTAATCCATATCCTAAATGAATACCTAATATATACGATAGCAATACGCTCACTCCCCACATTGAAGCAATCCCTATTAATACAGGGAATCGTGCATCACCTGAAGCCCGTAGTGCACTAATGATCACTAAGTTTGAAGTTCGCCCAGGCTCTAATAACACCCCAATAAATAACAAAATAGAGCCAAGTGCAATAATTTCAGCATCATCTGTAAAAAATCCAAACAAAATCTCTCCAGAAAAAGCGACAGTAATGCCCACTGTAACGGCAATGATCAAAGCGACTCGTAAGCCACGAAACATTTGACGATATGCCTCTTCTTTCAATCCAGCTCCAACAAGCTGACCGATGTAAATTTGCATTCCTTTTGAAATCGACATCGAAAAAACAACCATGAGCATAAGCAGATTTTGCGTGTATACTTTCGTCGCCAAAGCTGTTGCACCAATCAAAGTAATAAAAATCGTAATAACGATTTGACTCATATTAAAGGACAAATGCTCACCAGCTGCCGGTACACCAATTGCCATAATTTTTTTGACATACTCGACCTTAACCTTTAACCAATCAGCCCAACTAATTCGCACCTCTACACGACGATAGAGAAGAACGAAAAGTGTGACCAATGCTAACGCCTGACAAACAACAGTCGCAATCGCAACCCCCATCACCCCTAATTGAGGTACACCTAATGCTCCGAATATAAATAAATAATTCCCGGCGATATTTAAAGCGTTCATCGCTAGGACAACATACATGACATCCTTCGTAAACCCCATTGCTTGTAACACAGCAGAAATCGTTAAAACAAGAGCATGTGTAAATAGTGCAGAGCCAACAATCAACATATAGATATCAGCATACTCAAATAGCTCAGGCTCTAAGTTGAATAGTGTAAGAAACTGCTGACGAAACAGTACGACCATCACACTAATAAATAACCCAAATAACAAATTAATGATAATTGCATTAGCAATCGTTAAGCTAACATCCTTTTTCTTTCTCGCGCCAACAAACTGAGCTACAACAACGCCGGAGCCCATTGCAGTAAAATTAAATAAGACAAAAGTAAACATCATGACTTGGTTTACAACACCAATTGCAGCAACAGCCTCATCAGAAATAAAGCTCAGCATAAATATATCCGAAAACTTCATCATCGCTTGTAAAAATACTTCAATAAAAATCGGCCATGTAATCGCAAATAACGTCACATGCTTCATATGATTCGTAGATTGTTTCATAGACACAGTATATACACCTTCGCTCTTCATCCTCTTATTTAAACGCTTTCAAAAAAAAGAAGATCGTTTCTATTTAATAGCAGACATTTTACCATATCCATTACGTCATTGAAGCTAGAAAAACTATATGATTTATTTTAAAAAACGCGATTACGATTTTCTTTATCGAAGTCTGTCGTAATGAAATTTGCTATTTCCCTTGACCCACCTCTGTTTCTTCACAGAGTGCCGGTATTGATTGCCGTGCCCCCTAAACAAAAACAGAGTGCATAGCTGAAAATAGCATCAGCCATACACTCCCTGTTCTAATCTAAAGCCAGTTCATATATCTTATGTACATCATTCGCTTCTAGCTTGACGAAATTCCCTAACGGGCAACGATCAGTCGCCTTTTTGGCCATCTCATCAAAGTGTGTACGGTCGATATCAGCCTCATTTAACCGAATTGGCATACCAATTGAGTGGAAGAATTCCTCGGTCTTTTTTATACCAGCTAATGCCGTTTTTTCTAAATCATTAAGATCGATTTCAACATCCCACACTCGATTTGCATATTGAGCAAAACGGTTCACATTATGCTTATAGACATATTTCATCCAAGCAGGGAAAATAATCGCTAACCCTGCACCGTGTGCAATATCATAAATTCCACTAATCTCATGCTCAATTTCATGACTTGCCCAATCACCGATTCTACCTGTTCCTAATAAATCATTATGAGCAATCGTTCCGGCCCACATAATTTCTGCACGTGCATCGTAGTTGGCCGGTTCATCAATAACCGCACGAGCATTTACAATGATCGACCGTAATGTACCTTCACATAGACGATCCGTTAAATCAACGTGCTGTTCATTTGTGAAATAACGCTCTAATATATGAGCCATCATATCTGTAAGACCACATGCTGTTTGATAGGCAGGTAATGTGTAGGTAAGCTCCGGATTTAATATCGCGAATTCTGGTCTCATATTTTGGTGACCTGTCGAGCGTTTGTACATGCCATCTTCATTTGTGATAACGGTCCCATTACTTGTTTCACTTCCGGCAGCAGGAATCGTTAACACTACGCCAATCGGCAAACATCGATCCACTTCAGCTTTTCCAATAAAGTAATCCCACACATCGCCATCATAATATGCCCCTGCTGCAATCGCTTTTGCAGAATCAATCACACTTCCACCACCAACTGCAAGAATGAACTCGATGCTTTCCTTCTTACAAATCGAAACGCCTTCACGTACTAAATCAACACGCGGATTCGGCTTCACTCCACCTAACTCGAAAACCTCAATCCCCTCGGCCTTTAATGAAGAAATTACACGGTCATATAACCCACTCTTCTTTATACTTCCGCCTCCATAATGAAGAAGAACCTTCTTTCCAAAAGCAGCAGTCTGTTTGCCAACAACCTGCTCCTGATCTTTTCCAAAAATAATCGCTGTTCCATTTTGAAATTCAAAATTCTGCATTGATGTCATCTCCCTTCGAACCTATCATACGCCGATCCTAATAAAAAATGCAAACGGCTACACCTGGCATATGGAGAAACGAGTGAACACTCTAATAGTTTATGTTCATTTTCATTGAATCAGAAGATGACTCATCATCTATTTGCACATTCCTTGTTTTCCAATCCAAACTTTTTTTAAAGTTAGTTTAGCATCAGTAGCAGTAAGCCCGTCATCCATTTCAACATACCAGCTCTTAGGAGCCCGCGCACAGCCAAGAATTTTCTAAAACAAAAGAGACCGCGAATAGAATCACAAAGATTTCATTCTCGATCTCTTATACGTAAAATGATCTCAACAGTAGTCTTGCTTATTTCTTTCGATACAAAAGCATCGTCAATGGTGCAAAAATAACAATGAGTACTAAGCTAAATAAAAGCACGACACCTATTTCCCCTGCTGTTACCGTTCCTTGCATCAGACCACGAATCGCTGTGACAAGAAGAGTGATCGGGTTGACATCAACAAACGCTCGTAGCCACCCTGGCATCGTTGCCGGATCAACAAACACATTACTCGCAAATGTCAATGGGAACAGGACAACCATACTAACACCCATTACCGCATTTGGTGTCCGCATCACTAGACCAAGTGCGGTAAAGATCCACGATAGGCTAAAGGCGAAAATAAGAAGCAACAACACTCCTAATAAAACGCCAAGTGTACCACCATCTGGTCGGAAGCCTAAAATAAGTCCTAATACGATGACAATCGCTGATGCAATCGAGTAACGCACCGTATCAGCTAAAAGAGCACCGACTAGTGGTGATGGCCCCCAGATCGGCAAGGATCGAAACCGATCGAAAATTCCTTTTGAAATATCTGTATTCAATGCTGTCCCCGTATAAATCGATGTAAACACAACGGTTTGAACGAGAATACCAGGTAATAAAAATTGCAAATACTCACTCGTAGAACCAGCGATCGCTCCGCCAAATAAATATGTAAACATTAACGTGAACATTATCGGAAACATTGTTACATCAAACAACTGTTCAGGTACGTATTTAATTTTCAAAATCGCACGCCACGTAAAAACAAAGGTCGAAGTCCAGCCACGTGCACGTTTCGGCCGTTCTCCATTGGCTATGGCTGTTTTTAACGTTTCATTTATATTTGAATTCATCGCTCTACACCTCCTCCTCTTGCTCTTCATCTTCAGCTGGTCGACCTGTCAAAGTAAGAAACACTTCATCCAAACTCGGTTGACCTAATGAAAAATCTGTGACTCCAATCCCAGCTTTGGCTAGCTCTGCCAAAGCATGTGCTGCCTTTTCACTATCCTTAATTCTCGCAGAAAGCGCTGTTGGATCTGATACTACTTGTATTTCAGCCTGCAAATGCTCGTGCAACAATTTCTCAGCTTCGGGACGTTGTTCCGGGTTTAATAATCTAACATGTAGCATCCCTGAGCCAATCGAGGCTTTCAGCTCTCCACTCGTCCCCTCAGCTATGACCTTACCACGGTCAATGACGGCAATACGATCGGCTAACTGATCAGCTTCATCTAAATATTGCGTCGTCAATAACACTGTCGTTCCTGTACTGACTAATACTCTTACAATATCCCACACTTGATTTCGACTCCGTGGATCTAATCCAGTTGTTGGCTCATCAAGAAACAAAAGATCCGGTGTTACAACGATACTTGCTGCAATATCAATTCTTCTTCTCATTCCACCTGAATATTTTTTCACTTGTCGCTTGCCTGCTTCTTCAAGGCCAAATGCACGTAACAATTCAATTGCGCGAGCTTTCGCCTTTTGTCTTGAATAACCCATCAACCTAGCAATCATTCTTAAATTATCATAGCCAGTTAAATCCTCATCAATCGAAGCAAATTGTCCCGTTAAACTTACACGACTCCGTACTTTCTTCGCGTCTGACTTTAAATCATGTCCGAGTATTTTTGCTGAACCCCCATCTGATTTCAATAATGTTGCTAGCATGCGAATGGTCGTTGTTTTCCCGGCACCGTTCGGCCCTAAAATACTATATACAGTACCAGCCTTCACCTTTAAATCGACACCATCAACAGCTCGATTCTTCCCAAACACCTTCACTAATCCATTAGCTTCAATCGCATAGTTGGAACGATCCAATGACATCCCTTCCTCTCTTCTTTCAATGTATTTAACACTCTATTCAATAATGACAGATACAGTATCTCCATTCGATGATTTCACATCGACAATTTGACCCTCTAACTCATTATCTATTGCTTCAATAATAAGACCAATGTCAAGGTCTTTCACATATTGCTCAGATTGAGGAATTTTCGATGCAATACTATGTCCTGCTACTAGAACAACTTTTACAAGCTTGATCGGTAAATTCACTGAAACATTTTCATTGTCTTCTGAATGTATGCGGATTTTCAATGTTTTCTTTAAATACTCTGATTGTTTCGTTGCCGTTTCTGTTTCCTCCTGCTTCAACAACTCAATTAATTCCGTGCCTTCTTTGGCATCAATCTTCCCCTCTTGAACCATGTTCAGCACCTTCGCAATCTCGTCCTTCATCAATCCCACTCTCCTATTCCTCTTTCAATAATTTAATGGCATCCTCTGATGAAATTTCACCATCTTCTAGCATTTGAATCACCTTACTCTTATCAGCTGAGACCGTTTTCTTTTCTTGTTCATAGCCTAGTGCTGATATGATCTCTGTTAACTTACCACGAACAGTAGGGTAAGAAATGCCTAACTCTTTTTCAACCTCTTTAATATTCCCTCGACAAGTAATGAAAACTTCTGCAAAGTGAAGCTGCTCTTTGGACAATGCTGCAAATTTTGAAAGTTCGAATTGATTCTCAATCGTTGTATGACAATGCGTACAATGAAGCTTCGTTACTTTCATCGTATGACTGCATACAGGACAAGATGTGATGATTGGATATGCCATTTCGATCAGCTCCTTCTTCAATTGTTAGTTTAATCCAATAAAAATAAAAAGTAAATAATTATTTTTATTATTTACATAAAAAATATTAATTTATTTAATTGTTAAGTTAATATTTTAAATTAAATGGTGCTGGACAGACTAAAAAAGCATCCAAATGTTATCATGAATGCCTTTTTAAAAAATGGCGTATCTTTCTAAATTAGCCCACTCTCTCAAAACATAAAATTGATAATTTGAACATTAGATTCTTTCCTCTCAGTCCAGTGTCCTTTAAATCATAGACGAAACCGTTGCCTTTTTTGAAAATCCTGATATGAGCTATTTCTAATCAAATCAAAGATGCTAAAAAAAGTTAATTTGGAGGCCACTGAAAAAGTTTGGTTTTAACTTTTTCAGTGGCTTTGAAGTAATGTGCGTAGCCGTTGCCCGATTTTGAAAGCCTTGCAATGAGTGGGTTTCTCATAGCAAGGCGCGCAACGAGCGGAGCCATTACTCTTCCTTGAGTTACTAGAAAGGACTTTTTCAGTGACCTCGTTAATTTGTACTTTTCCAGTGGCCTCCTCATCTCATAATAGCAGCTATATTTACATACACTTCTTCTAAATTGCTCAATAGTAGTCACCATAATTATTTTACCTATGCAGATGTATTCTCATTTTCCTCATCAAACACATACTTCGCTTGTCCTGCACCCACACCAACAATGAGCATAATGACACTTATTGCCAAAAGAACCAACAATGACACATTCCATGATGCTAGCCAATCATAGAGAAAACCAAGCATTAATGGTCCACTTGCCGCTAACAAATAGCCAATCGATTGCGCCATTCCAGAAAGATTAGCAGCCTGATCAGACGTGCGTGTCCGTAAACTAATAAAAGATAATGCCATACTAATGCTAGCTCCAAAAGCAACACCCATCATGAGAACACTCAAACCAATTAACCAAACAGTCTGAACATCAATTATTAATATACCGATTCCAATAAAAGAGCAGAGACTAATCACGAATACAATTCCTTTTTGATCTCGTAAACGATCAGCCAGAACAGGAGCTAGCAATGTAGCTGGCAAACCAATCAACTGCATCCCTGCCACAAACCACCCTGCTGAAACAGACTCTATTCCTCGACTTGTTAAAATTTCAGGTAACCACGAAATCATACAATAAAATAATAACGACTGTAAGCCCATAAATAGCGTGACTTGCCACGCCAATTTCGATTTCCATAGACTTGATTTGACTGATTTGTCCATTAATAGTTGACTGGAACGGGAGGCGTTTCTTAGCTGCGGCAGCCAAGCAATCAGCCCGATTAAGACAAAAAGACCCCAAAACCGTAGTCCATTCTGCCATCCTAATTCTAGCTGCTGTGACATCGGCACACTCAAACCTGAACCAAGACTTGCTGCCATTCCCATTGACATCGTATAAAGTCCCGTCATCAAGCCTACTTTAGCTGGGAAGCTTTTTTTCACTATACCTGGTAGTAATACATTTACTACCGCAACACCCGCTCCTACTAAAACCGTACCTATAAATAAAAAAGAGACCGAATCAAATGGCCTAATGACGATACCGATACCAAGTATCCATAACCCTAACCAAACAGCACCATTATTGCCGAGTCTCCGTCCGATTTTCGGAGCAAATGGTGACAAGAAAGCAAACGCCAGTAATGGAACGGTTGTTAACATGCCTGCGACCCCATTTGAAATCCCCGTATCATTCCGTATATCTTGAATGACTGGTCCAACTGACGTAATGGCGGGGCGTAAATTTAATGCAACAAATACTAAACCTATGATAAAAATCCATTTATTCCATTTTTTCTTTTTCATATTGTTCATTCCTCACTCTCCTTTTCTACACTAACGTTTCTATCCTTTAACAGCAAGAGGAGAAGAGGATAATTTGTGGACTTACTTTACAAACATACGCTAACTACATTGCCCTTAACACAGCCAAACTTTAATATTTTTTTCAAGGAAATTAAAAAAGCAAAGGAAACTGATTCATCCCTTTGCTTATCAACATTCTATGAGTCTTTTAAATACTTTTTTGAATGGCCGACATCAGCCTACTTTCAATTTCATCCGAGACTGCATTTAATTCCTCATTTTTTAAGCTTCTAAGTAGTACAGATGGCTTTGGCATCCCGACTTTTATTCGATCTCCATCTCGATAAACTGTAATCTTACATGGTAGAAAATAACCTGATAACTTATTAATTTCAAGCATCCTTTTCACTTCAATTGAATTACACACTTCAAAAACGGTATACGACTCATTATATTGAAGCCCTTTTTCATTAAGCTTCGCCTGCAAATCAAACTCATATAAAACGCCAAATTTCTCTTCCATTAATGCCTTTTGTAATTGCTCCACCGTTTCTTGAAAGCTATTAGAAGATTCAACCGTATAATCAAACATGATAAAAACAGCTCCTTATCAACATATTCATCTACTTTGTTAAAGACCTTTACCCTGTTTGAAAAGGCTTTATTCAATTATCTAAAAAGTCAGGTAATTTCTCATATTTTTTTACATTTTCCTATTCTAATTTTTTCAAAGGATACTATTCTTAAAACTGGTGATATGTAATTTGAAAGGAGTGACTAAGTTGATCGTCAAAAATTGGACTGAACGATTACTACTAAGAATCCTTCGTAATATGACATTAACTTTCATTCTTGAGCACCGATCTCATCCGAAAACAATTCACCATACTTTGTTATTCAAAATCTCTTAATATTACCTATAAAAAAGTGTTCTATAGAAACAAGTCTATAAAACACTTAATAAAGAATATATTCTTTCAGCCTGTCGACAAAGTCTCGTAAAAGCGAGACATGTAGACAGGTTTTTTTGATTAGTAGTCAGGGTGCGGCTCTTCGTCCTCGCTACCGGGATGGGGGGCACGCTTTCCGCAGGCGGGAGTTGAACTAACCGGCTGCGCCGGTGGATTTCAACCTACCCTTTCTTCCTGCAGGAGTCGGCCCTCCCATCCCGTCCGCTTTTTCTAGTGAAAAAAAGGAAATTCGCCTCCTCAAATGTCACCAACAATAGAACCGCCTTTGAGAATCATTTTTCAAAGGCGGTTTGTCTATGGTCTGAAAGAATATATTCTTTATAGTAAAAGGTCCTCATCCGAAACGACGACACCATCTTGATCAACATATACATATTGCCCAGGCTTCCAATCAACACTCGCAAAGTGAAAAGCAATGTTTGTTTCCCCTGAACCTTCGCATGAACTTAGTACGGGTATCGTTCCTATCGCCATTATTCCAATATCCATCTGATCGATCATCGCAGAATCACGTATACATCCATAAATGATCAATCCAGATACTTTCTTTTCAATACTAATTCGAACAAGCTCTGCTCCAATTAGCGCGGATCGTCTTGATCCAGAGCCATGTATGACGATCACACTCCCCTCTTCAGCTGATTCAACGACCTTTTTTACTAATCCATAATCTTCATATACTTTCACCGTTACAACTCGTCCTGAAAAGGCTTTCTTATTACCGTAATATTGAAGAAGCGAACTTTCAGCAACAACGATTTGTCCATTATTTTGATCACATAATTGAGAAGTATGAAAACTCAAAAGAGTCCCTCCTAAAAGAATAATATATTACATATACAGTTATATTAGCTCCATTCTATCATATTTTCAATTATGAAAAAGTTAATTTATGAGTACACACAAAAATTTAAGCAATTAATCAAATAGCCTTGTTAAAATATTAACAACCATGTATCATTATTTACATTAACATTAATTATATGACGTACGGAGGAAATAGATGCAGTTAGATATCTCTCAACAATCACTTCCTGTCTATGAGGCACTAGCCAGTAAAGTTCGCCTCGCCCTAATTCAACACCTTACCAATAGATCGATGAATATTCGAGAATTGGCCGAAGCCTCAAATTTAAGTAGTGCCATCATGACAATGCACATAAAAAAATTAGAAAAGGCGGGAATCATTCGTACAGAAATGATTCCTGGAAAAGGCGGGGTGCAAAAGCGATGTATATTAAATACTGAAAAAATCGAAATCCTTTTTCCAAACCATCAACAATTAAAAAAAGACTTCTATCATACCGAAGTTTCGGTCGGCCACTATACTGATTTCTTTGTCAAGCCGACATGCGGTTTAGCGACAACAGAAAAGTATGTAGGTGAATTTGACGAACCTCGTTATTTTCTTGATCCACAACGAGTTAATGCGAAAATTCTTTGGTTTAGTCAAGGATTTGTCGAATACAAAATTCCGAACTTCCTTCTTTCTACTCAGGAGCCCGAGGAGCTAGAAATTTCATTTGAACTATCGTCAGAAGCACCATTTACAAATGATCATTGGCCTTCTGATATTACGTTTGAATTAAATGATGTCCAAATTGGAACGTGGACAAGTCCAGGTGATTATGGAGATCGCCCAGGGAAATATACACCAGACTGGTGGCCGCGAATTATTAACCAGTATGGCATCTTAAAAATATTGCGTATCTCCAAAGATGGTACATATATAGATGGTCAACAAATCTCTTCATCAACCATTTATGATGTCAATGTTCTTAATAAGCAATGGTCTTTTCGGATATCCGTTAAAGAAGACGCTGCTCATGTCGGCGGGCTCACCCTCTTTGGATCAGGCTTTGGCAATTACAATCAAGATCTCGTTTTTAGACTCTATTATAATCATAAGGATAAGGCTAACAGGTAAACAACTTACTTTTAGCCTTTTTTATCACTAACTCATACTTCACGAAATAGATCTGTCATGAACTCTTGCATTAGTGGGCTAATAGGACGATCATTCCGATAAATTAACGAGATAGAGCGGTTATATCCAAGCTCTGGTAACGAATGAACCGTAAGCACATTTTGTTGCGCTTCTTCCTGTACTGCTCGTTTTGATAGAATCGCTCCCCCTTCTCCAAGACTGACCATTTTCTTAATCGCTTCAATACTCGTTAGCTCCATACGGATATTTAAAGAGAGCTTCTCTTTCTCAGCCCATTCGTTAATCATCTCTCTCGTTGAGCCAGAACTGTGAATATATATAGGTACCTTTTCTATATCGTGGCGAGTTATCTTATCAAAAATGGCATATTCATGTGAATGAGATATGACAAATACGAGATGATCTGACACAATCTCTTTCTCCACCAACAAGGAATCCTTCATTGGCTGAGTCGATATAACACCGAAATCGACTTCTTTTTCCTTTACCATTTTCTTAATAGTCGGTGCCGAATGGACATGTAACGTAATTTGAACATTTGGTTTCTTTGAAAAAAATTGACTGCATATAGGGGGTAGAACGTAGCTTGCAGGGATTGTGCTCGCCCCTATATGTAACTCTCCTCTATTAAACGATTGATAATCCTTCATTACACGCTCCGTCTCAGACACGAGACGCAAAATCTTTTCAGCATATTGATGAAGCATCGCCCCTGCTGATGTTAATACGATCTCCTCACCCTTTTGCTCATACAACGTTATCCCAACAGAATCACGTAATTTTTTTAAATGAAACGAAACCGTCGGTTGCTTTAAGTTCAAATCACGAGCAACCTTGGACACACTTTTACATTGGCAAAACCTATAATACATATCAAGCTGCTGTACGTTCATTTGTAAATCTCTCCGTCCATCCATAGATTATTTCTATAGTAACATCCGTAACCTATTGATTTTATTAATTAGATGTTAAGAAAGCGTTAATACTCTATTAACATTTCTTCGTTATCGTAATAGATAAGCAAGACATTTAGACGGAGAGGAGAGCTTTGATTGAAGATTGAGTTAACAGCTATTGAAAAATCTTTCGGTTCCTTACAAGCACTAAAAGCGCTTCATTTAACAATTCCATCTAGTTCATTTGTTAGTTTACTAGGCCCATCAGGCTGTGGAAAAACGACACTACTTCGCATCATTGCTGGTCTAGAGGAGGCAGATAGTGGAACGATTATGATGAACGATACAACTATCTATTCAAGCGAAAAACACATTCAAGTCCCTCCGCAAAAAAGAGGGATCGGCATGGTATTTCAAGATTTTGCTCTTTGGCCACATATGACGGTCTATGAGAATGTTGCTTACAGTCTTAAAGCAACCGGAAAGAGAAAAGCCTTACGTGACAAAGTAAAAACCGCCTTAAAAAATGTGCAGCTTGAGTCTTATAGTAAGCGATATCCACATCAACTATCAGGTGGCCAACAACAGCGAGTTGCTATCGCTAGAGCGATTGCCAATGACCCCGCAGTCATCTTAATGGATGAACCATTAAGCGCACTAGATGCTACATTACGCGATGATATGAGAATCTTATTACAATCACTCGTAAAACAGCTTAAAATGACTGCCATTTACGTCACTCATGATCAAAATGAAGCAATGGCAATGTCTGATCATGTTGTCGTCATGAACTCTGGAGAAATTTTGCAGCAAGGAGCACCGGAAGACATTTATCATTACCCATGCTCAAAAGAAGTCGCTTCTTTTATCGGAAAAGGCACCATTTGGGATGGCTTGATGATTCATAAGGGAGAGCAGCCTTACGTGAAAATCGACACCGATTTCCTTATTCAACTCGCTAAGCAAGAAAAATACAAATCACTCGGCGGAGAATGCACGATGGTTATTCGACCTGAACATGTACGCCTTTCGCAAGTTTCATTTCATCATGCACAAATTGGTGAAGTTGAAACCGTTAGTTTTTTAGGAGAAAGATATGAAGTCACTTTACAAATCGGAAAGAACAAGCGACGATTATTTGCTTATTCATCCGAACGATTAACGCCAGGACAAGCCATCTATTTTACGATCATGTCTGATTCGATTCATTTTATTAACCAAATAGGGGGATTATCTCATGAAACAGCTTAAGTCATCTTTTTTTCTACTATTACTACTAGTCACGCTTGCAGCATGTACCCAGTCGGAACAAGAAGTACAAGAAAATGAAAATAAACAGCCTACTAACAATGAGCCTACAGAAGAAATGCAAAATGAGGAAACTGGCTCATTAACCCTTTACACATCTGGCCCCGGAGGAATGGCTGAGCAATTAGCTGAAGCCTTCACAGAAGAGACAGGCATTACAGTCGATATGTTTCAAGGGACAACAGGTGATGTACTCGGTCGTCTCGAAGCAGAGGAAAGCAATCCTCTTGCTGATGTCGTAGTTCTTGCCTCCTTGCCTCCAGCTATCGATTACAAAAATAGAGAACTCACACTCGCTTATGAATCACCATACGCCTCATCACTTCACGATGATTGGTATGACGAGGAGTTTCACTTTTATGGCTTTAGTGCATCTGCATTAGGATTAAGCTACAATACGAACTTAATTTCAGAGGCGCCAACTGATTGGTCTGACTTAACCTCTGATGAATTCAACGGTCAAATCGCCATCCCTGACCCAACTCAATCAGGTACAGCACGTGATTTCATCGCCGCATATATTAATCAAGAAGAGGAAGACGGATGGGATTTACTCGAACAACTCAAAGAAAATGGACTTCAAATGGAAGGTGCGAATAACCCGGCATTACAAACGGTTATTTCAGGAGCGAATTCAGTCGTTATGGCCGGTGTTGATTATATGGTTTATAACAATATGGAAAATGGCGAACCTGTGGATATTATCTTCCCTGAAAGTGGCACGATGATCACACCACGCCCTGCTTTTATTTTAGAAAGTACACAAAATCCCGAAGCGGCGAAAGCATATATTGATTTCATTCTTTCTGATAAAGGACAGGAAATCGTCGCAGACGCTTATTTACTCCCGGCACGAGTCGATATAGAACCAGCTGATATTCGTCTTGGACTCGATGACATTCCAACGTTAGAATACGACTGGGATTACTTAGAGGAGCATACACAAACGATATTAGAGCGCTTTATGGAGATGATCCGATAACGAATGAATTCATTATTTACTTTTCAAACACTTAATCGTGCTTTTGCCTTTCTTACATTAATCATTCTCGTTTTCATGCCATTATTGTTTGTTTTGTTACGTGGTGTGATGCCAGATGGGAAATTTGAAGGCTTTGCTGCTTTTAGTTTGTTGGCCAATGATCATTACTGGTCCATTTTCCTGAACTCGATTTTACTCGGAATTGGAGTTGTCATAGGGGCGTCATTATTAGCGGCGCCTCTTGCCTTCTTCATGGCACGAACTGAACTAAAGAAGCACCGCTGGATTGACATCGTTCTCGTTATCCCATTTATGACACCTCCATATATTGGAGCAATGGGGTGGATTTTGTCCATGCAACCAAACGGCTACGCTGAACAACTCGTTCCATTATTAGCCAATGTTACTCCCGTGTTCTTTTCTTATTTCGGAATGGTTTTAGTCATGAGCCTTCATCTTTTCCCATTTATTTATCTTATTATGCGAAATAATTTGGAGAACATTGGTGGGCGTTTAGAGGAAGCTGGTATTATTCATGGCGGTTCATTCTTTAATCGCTTAAGAAGAATTACTTTTCCTTTGTTTCTTTCAGGCTACAGTATGGGAGCCTTACTCGTCTTTGTGAAAACAATTGGAGAATTTGGAACACCAGTCACATTAGGTAATCGTATTGGCTATTACGTCTTAACATCTGAAATCCATCGTTATACGTCGATTTGGCCCCTTGATTTTGGTACAGCGGCGGTTTTGTCTACAATGCTTCTATCGGTTAGTATGCTCATTTGGTATTTACAGCAATGGCTCGTCAGTCGCCGTCACGATCAAGTCGTAACAGGAAAAGGACAAACTCAATCGACCTTACGCTTAGGTAAGAAACAGGCTTTCGCTTGGGCTTACTTAGCCTTTGTCCTTCTTCTTTCAATTGGTGTTCCATATTTTTCAGTGGCATCAACGGCTTTGATGAATATTCAAGGTAATGGCTTAAGCTTTTCCAATTTGACACTCCGTCATTTTGTAGAATTATTTAGTGGCAGTGGCAAAGACGCGCTTTGGAATAGCATTTGGCTTGCTGCACTTGCAGCAACTATCAGTGCCAGTATCGGCATTTGGGTGGCCATGATTATTATGAAAAAGCGTGGAATTCAAGAGAAAACGATGGATTTTTTCTCACTTGCTCCTAATACGGTACCGGGAATTGTCGTCGTCGTAGGTCTCATACTTTTTTGGAATGCGTATTGGAATCCAGCACCCATCTATAACACTTGGATGATGCTCATTCTCACATATGTCATTTTGTACTTACCTTTCACGGTACAAAATATTAAAGCCGTATATGGTCAGCTCGGAGACTCTTTATTCCAAGCAGCAAAGATGAGTGGCGCTTCTTCTATCTATATGATCCGAACCATCATCATTCCGTTGCTCATTCCTGGTATATTAGCAGGCTGGATGATGACCTTTACGATTTCAATGAGAGAGCTCGTAGGTTCGCTAATTCTGCGTCCTCCCAATATGCATACATCAGCAACTTTTATTTATTCACAATTTGAACAAGGTACTGCCTCCTTAGGAATGGCAATGGCGCTCGTTACTGTCGGAATGACAACAATCATGTTAATCGTGATTGAACAAATGAAAGCTCGTTTTCAACATTACAAGTCTTAATAACCTATATGAGAAATACACCGAGTGGCTTTACTGAGTCCACTTCCATCTCCTTCATTGGACTTCTAAGAATGTTATAAAATCTGATTATGAGAAAAAAGGATGATGCTAGTTGAAAGTAACTTTCTTAGGTGGAGTGAATGAATATGGACGATCTTGCTTCCACCTGCAAGCAGATAGGGTTTCCATTTTAATCGACTGTGGCATTATGAAAAATGCCCATGTCGAGCATAAACGATTCCCTTTATTAAATAGAGAAATCGTCGAAAGTCTTGATGTGGTTTTCATCACACATTCACATGAAGATCACACAGCAGCACTTCCATTGCTTTGTGAACTTGGCTTTAAAGGAAGCATTTATGCGACATCAGCCACACTCAATCAAACGATTCAAGTGCTTACTTCACTACAAAACGGAAAACAAGGATATAGCTCTATCACTCAGCAGTTTAGACCATTAGAACCATTACCAAGACAGACTTGGCTACAATTGGCTCCGAACTATCAATTTGATTTTCAATACGGTTATAGTGGACACACACTTGGTTCTGTCTGGTTCCTATTTCGAATAAACGGTGAGCAAATTTTCTTTTCTGGTGACTACTCAACAGAGTCACCGATCCTCACAACAGATCAACCAATCATTGAAAAACCAATAGAAATCGCGATCCTAGACGGAGCATACGGGAATGAAACATGCTCACAACAAACCTATTTAGAAGAAATCTACCATGCAATTGAACACGCATTAACCTTAAAGAAAAAAGTTCTCCTACACGGGCCTATATATGGAAAATTGCAAGACTTGCTCATGTATTTTCAAAATGATAGAGCTAACTTCCTAACAGATACAGCCATCAGTCAAGAAATTAGAGCAAGTTTTGAAGCATATATGAACAATCAAAGCAACGTTAAGAAGCAAGCTCTCAAACAAATAGATGAGCTTGCCAATCAGCTGCAGACAATACCGTTAACGACATGGCTACATAACGATTCATTTTCAATTGGACTTTTTACAGAGCATGAACTTTTAAAGGAATTAACAGCAGAAAATGCGGATAATTTACTCATCTTATGTACCGGACCTTATCTAGAGAAAATTGTGGCAATCGGAGACAAGCAACCATTCCCACAATACGTGCAAAAACGTTACAAAGTCCATCCAAGTGTCTATGAATTACACGAACAAATCAAGTATCTCAAGCCGAAGAGAATTGTCTTCAGTCATAGTCCCAATAAACAAATTACCTACTTACAAGAAGTATTTACAGCAATAGGCGAAGATGTTGTACTTGCTGAAGTTGGAGATGTATTAGAAATGATTGTGAAGTGAAGAAATCCTATCAATTAGACGATCCACGAGAGCACACCTTCATGGATCGTCTTCTATGCGAAACAACCACCCTTATATTTACGCTCATTATATCCAAATGACGAAAATCACAGCACGCTTCATTCCTCTATTAAGCGCCACATTATACTCTGAAAATCGCCCGTTAATTGGGGAATATTAACCCCAATATTCATTAACTCATCTCCATAGTAACTTTCACTCAGTTCTATAATGTGATATTTTTTTGTCTTGATGAGACCTTTTAATTTAATTCTCTTAAATGGCTCATTCGCTTCCCCTAACACTTTCACATAAGAAAAAACAGCTTCAGACTGATCATCTGTAACGAACATCCACGCCGCATCCTGCTGTTTAAATGGATTCACTAAACGATACATTTCACCGAATTGAACAATATGACGAATCGTCTTATAATACGCTACCTGCTCCTTAATCACTTGGTGTTCCTCACTCGACAACGTAGTCACATCTAACTCATAACCAAAGTTCCCTGACATAGCAACATGACCCCTTACCTCAATAGGGGTTTCACGATGTACCTGATGATTCGGAACAGCCGATACATGTGCTCCCATTGAACGAATTGGATAAACAAGACTCGTTCCATATTGGATCTTCAAACGCGAAATAGCATCCGTATTATCACTCGTCCATGTTTGTGGCATATAGTAAAGCATCCCAGGGTCGAATCGTCCACCTCCACCTGAGCAACTTTCAAATAATACATGTGGAAAGGCTATCGTAAGTTCCTCTAGCACACGGTACAACCCTAGCATATAACGATGACCTGTTTCTCGCTGCCTGTTTTTCGATAACTGTGCCGACCCCACTTCAGTCATATGGCGATTCATGTCCCATTTTACATACGTAATCGGAGCTTGCTGTAATATAGCCGAAATTCGCTTAATCATTTCATTACATACATCATGCCGTGAATAGTCCAAGACTAATTGATTCCGACTTTTCGAACGTCTTCGATTTGGAACATGAATACACCAATCAGGATGCTGACGATACAATTCACTATCTTCTGATACCATCTCTGGTTCAAACCACAAGCCAAATTGCATATCCAGCTTTGTAATTTTTCGTGCTAATTCTTCTAAACCATTAGGCAATTTCTTTTCATCAACAAACCAATCTCCTAAGGAAGAATTATCGTCATCCCTCTTACCAAACCATCCATCATCTAAGACAAATAGTTCTATACCTAACTCTTTACCACTTTTAGCTATGTCATATATTTTATCCTCATGAAAATCAAAATAGGTCGCTTCCCAATTATTAATTAAAATCGGACGTTCTAGATCACGAAATACTCCTCTACAGAGACGCTGTTGATAGAGACGATGAAATGTATGTGACATCTCCGTTAAACCATTACTAGAATAAACCATCACCACTTCTGGCGTTTGAAAGTTCTCACCAGGCTGAAGCAACCATGAGAAATCAAACGGATTAATCCCCATCGTGACTCGTGTTTGTGAAAATTGATCAACTTCTGCAGTCGCCAAAAAATTACCGCTATAGACCAAGTTAAAAGCAAAAACTTCACCTGTATCTTCAGTTGTATTTTCATCAACTAGTGCAATAAATGGGTTATGCTGGTGACTACTTGCACCTCGACGGCTTTCTACAGACTGAACCCCAGTATGAAGTGGTGATTGTTCAATATGCCTTTCGCGGCAATGAGCTCCTGGTAAACGAAGCATTTCAAAGTTAGCACTACGAAAATCAACATTCACACTTGCCGCTTTTTCTATTTTCAATGATTCTCTCCCATTATTTTCAAAACGAACAGAGCGTGTCATTGCATTCCACTTCTCAAAGACTGTATACGTAAGCACAACTCGTAACTGTGTAAGCGAATCAAGCAATGTAATTTCAAGAGTTTCCGCCTCATCTTCATTTTCCACATACGTAGCTGGGAGGCCATTTAATTGTGGCTTACCTTTTTCAATTCGATGTGAATGATAACGCAAATCCATCACCGTACTGCCATTTTCTAATTGAATATGAACAGCAGGAAGACGATAATCAGTATGACCAAACGAAGGATACTCTTGCGGTAACGTATCTAATGAAAATGTCCGATCTGAAGCAATCGGATTTCCAGAAAAACCACGATCTGCATAACGAATCGCATTCGAATGATGATAACGATTCACCTTTTTTCCCCAATACAAATGAGCTACATAGCCTCCATCTAGCAATTGAAAGACATAACTCATATCATTAGCTTGCAAGTGAAACGTACGTGTCTGTTCTACAAAGGTAATCCCCATCTTTCACTCCACCCTCCAAAATAATAAACAGCATTATATTGCTCAAAAAAATACATGAATTCTTCTTCTTTAAACACTATATAATCTTATAAATACTTATATCAAGGGTAATTAATTGCAATTAGAGTATTATATTGCTGTTGATGTTATACTAGTTAAAAGAGAAGATAATAAAAAACGAGGTGAGTAGTTTGACAATTATTAAGCATAAAATGGGAAATGTCCGCCTATTTCTAGATAAACAGGACGACCTTCCAACACTAAATTCGATCGGATGGGAACTACGAACAGATAATGACAAGGAAATATATGATTGGAATTGCACAAATCGTATGGACAAACAATGTTTGTTTCAATATACAGTTGCGGGAGAAGGAGAACTAGAGGTCGGGGGAAATGTCCACCACATCAAAGCAGGACAAGCCTTTCTTATCGAAATTCCTGGTCCATTTTCTTATCGCTTTCCACAAGGAAAACAAAAATGGGAATATAAATACCTCTCTCTCACTCTTAACGCATATCCGTTGTGGGCACCCCTCATAGAAAACGGAGGGAGAATTATAAACCTAGCTCCTGATAGTAACGTCCTTCAATTTTGGGACAAACTTTTCGAAAAAGCATTAACCGATCAAATTAAACATATTTATGACAATTCTTCGTACGCTTATCGCTTCTTAATGGAGGTTCGCCACGCTGTTCAACAGCAATCGAAGCCAAGTTCAACTCCTGAACCGATTCAAAAGTGCTTACACTTTATAGATCGTTCTTTTCACAAGCCAATTGGACTCGATGAAATCGCCGAAGCTGCTGGACTATCTAAGTTTCACCTTATACGTATTTTCCAAAAAAGTATCGGCGAATCACCTATTAATTATTTAATTAAAGTACGCATTAAAGTGGCCGCTCAAAGATTAATCGAAAACGATTTACCCATTTATGAAATCGCTAATCAATGTGGCTTTTCAAGTGCGAATTATTTTTCAAAAGTGTTTCAAAAGCATACATCCCTTACCCCATCTGAATTCAGAAATAGCGTAGGCAAGCAACAAATATCTGAAGTGTTTGTCAAATAACCTTCTTCTTAGGCAGCAATAAGGCTTCTTATTGCTGCCCCATTCAATCTAGCAATATATTACCCTATCATGCAATTAATTACTCTTGTTCACATTATTAAGTTAACATATTATTGATTTACACAATTTAACCGCTTATCGATTATGAAGCAATTTAATATCCATATTATTTTATTTATGAATAATACTACTAACGAATGCTCATTCGTTAATCGGTTTTTTGTTAAGAGTAATTGAGATCGCTTTCAATATATACAAATTGAAAAGGGGAGATTGACATGAAAACATGGCTTAAAGCGACTATCATAGGTGCATTAACTGTATCAATGTTAATAGCTTGTGGAGAAAGAGATTCATCAGGTGATACTGAAATCGTACAACTTGAATTTTTCCAATTCAAAGGAGAAGCAGTTAGCGAATTTGACACTCTTATTGAACAATTCGAACAGAAGCATCCAAATATTCGAATCGAACAAAACAATGTACCTGATCCAGACACCGTACTATTCTCTCGATTATCACAAAATGACATTCCTGATATCATGACTATTAACGGGGGGGTTACGTATGGTGAAATCGCTAACGCCGGTGTGTTAATGGATCTCAGTGATTACGAAAATCGCAACTCCATTATTGATGAATATGAAGAAATGCTTCAACGCCTTAGTAGAACTGATGAATTATTCGCATTACCACATACAGTTAATGCTAATGGTGTTCTTTACAATAAGAAGAAATTTGAGGAATTAGGTTTAGACATTCCTGAAACATGGGATGAGTTTATCACTCTTGCTGAAACGATTCAAGAACATGGGGAAACACCACTTTATTCAACTTACGGTGAAGCGTGGACCATCCTTCCCCCATTAAATACATTAGCTTCAAATATACATGGCATGGAGTTTTTTGATGAACTTGAGGCTGGCAATACATCTTTTAGTGACGTCTATAGTGACATTGCATTAAAAATGAAAGAATTACTTCAATATACAGATAACGATGTATTCGGAGCAGATTATGATATTGGAAACACAGCTTTCGCCAATGGAGATGCTGTAATGTATATGCAGGGGGTGTGGGCATTAGGTCCAATTCTAGATGCTAATCCTGATCTGCAGGTAGGGGTCTTTCCAATGCCAGCAACAAATGAAGCAAATCAAAATAATGTCATTTCCGGTGTTGATGTAGCAATAGCCATTGCGGACGATACAGACTATCCTGAAGAAGCCCAACTTTTCTTAGATTTCTTACTACAACCAGAAAATATAGAAGTCTATTTAGAAACACAGCGAATGTTTTCTGCTGTTGAAGGGGCTGAACAAGAGAATGAAGCATTACAAGAGCTACAAGTTTACTTTGATAATGAACGAGTCTCACCGTTTGCTGACCATTATTACCCACAAGGATTTGGTGTCGACATTATGTTCCAAGATTATTTATTAGATGGTTCTCTCGATACTCTTTTAGCTGAACTAGACTCAGAATACGAACGATTAACAAGACAATAATATGGGTTTACACTCATTTAAGGTCACTGTTCTCAGTGACCTTAAACATCCATGCTCGCAAGAAGGGAGAACATATCATGATTAAGAAAAAACCGTCAGTCTACTTTTTTATGGTCATCCCAGCTTTGTTGTTATTTTTTAGTTTCCACACTCTCCCTGTACTACAAGGAATCTTTTATAGCTTCACGAATTACCGTGGTTATGGAAACTGGGACTTTGTTGGGTTTAGAAATTATATGAATGTGTTTAGTGATAGCCGCATTTATAATGCTTATTTTTTTACATTTAAATTTGCCATCGTTTCTACAATTTTAGTTAATATCATTAGCTTAATAATCGCTCTTGGCTTAAATGCCAAAATTAAATTTCATAAAACATTACGTGGCATCTATTTTATGCCAAACATTTTAAGTATTTTAATTGTAGGATTTATCTTTAATTTCATCTTTGCTGTCTTCATTCCAAATATCGCAGAGAATTTGGGCATTACTGCCTTAACTACAAGTATTCTTGGAAGTCGAGACCACGCTTGGATAGCAATTGTCATTGTTGCCGTATGGCAAGCTGCAGCCTTTAATACCATTTTATATTTAGCTGGATTATCAACCATTCAACAAGACCTATATGAAGCAGCTAGTTTAGATGGAGCTAACAGTTGGATGAAATTTTGGAAAGTAACATTCCCATTAATCGCTCCATTCTTTACCATTAATATGGTACTAGCAATGAAGAACTTTTTAATGGTATTCGATCATGTTGTTGCGCTAACGGGTGGTGGCCCGGGACGCTCAACTCAATCGATCTCTTTACTCATTTATGAGGATGGTTTCTCAGGTGGACAATTTGCCTTACAATCAGCTAACGCGGTCATTTACTTTATCATTATCGTCACCATCTCCATCATTCAAATACGTGTACTCCAGAAAAGGGAGGTGCAAATGTAATGAGTCAAAATAAATATAATTGGCTAGTCACCGTTTTATTAATGCTTGGAACAATCGTTATTCTTTTCCCACTTTATATTACAGTGGTTAACGCATTTAAGAAACCTGCAGAAACGGCAGCTTCAATTCTTGCGTTACCAGATTCACTCTCATTTGCAAACTTTAATAGAGCGATTGAAATGACGAACTTCTTTAACGCGTTAGGAAATAGTGTATATGTAACTTTATTTACCGTGTTATTTACAGTCCTATCCAACTCACTTGTCGCTTACGCAATCGCACGAAACATGCATAAAAAAATGTATCGTTTCTTATTTTATTATTTCGTCAGCGCCATGTTCGTTCCTTTCCCTATCATTATGCTACCAATAGTCAATCAAATGAGCTCGATGGGGCTGATGAATTTAAATGGGCTCATTTTACTCTATATCGTTTACGGGTTAGCATTTAACGTTTTTCTCTATACAGGTTATATTAAAACGATCCCGAAAGAATTAGAAGAAGCTGCAATCGTGGATGGATGCTCACAATGGGGGGTTTTTTGGAGAATCATTTTTCCGATTCTATCACCCATTAATGCAACTGTTGCCATCTTAACAGCTCTGTGGGCATGGAATGATTTCCTTTTACCTCTAGTTATTTTGTCTAACCGAGCTGATCAAACGTTACCACTCGTTCAATATGTCTTTCAAGGTCAATTCGCAACCAACTATAATTTATCATTCGCTTCTTACTTAATGGCACTACTCCCAATGATCATACTGTATTTATTTTTACAACGCTACATTATTAGTGGTGTAACACAAGGAGCGATTAAATCATAATACCGCAGATCTCCTATAAGCCCATAATCTTTTACAACTATGGGCTTTACCTCTTTTTCACAAACGCTCTCCTCTCTGCATATTCCAAACATTTAGGATAGACAAACGCTTCTTCGCCATTAATTTGATATAGCACTTACAGAAGTAGCAGCTCCTATTAAAGAAAGATTATATATATCGAACCATTTCCCCACCTCCTTGTTCCAAACATCCCCTTAAATTAGCTTATGCCATTCTACAATTCAATGGTAAAATAAATATAGCAAAAAGGATTAAGAATTCCAGAATGGTTTGTTGTTAAAGTAAGGATATGGGAGGTTTAAGGGGAATGGATTATATATGTAGTATACAAAAATCAATTGATTACATTGAAGAAAATCTAGGTGAAGAACTATCACTTTCAACTTTAGCAGAAATCGCCCACTTTTCTCCTTTCCACTACCATCGCATATTCCAAACGATGGTTGGAGAATCAGTGATGGATTATGTCAGAAAAAGAAGATTGACATCCGCAGCAGAACGTTTATATTACACTGAGGAAAAAGTGATTACCATTGCACTAGAAGTCGGATTTCACTATCAAGAATCGTTTAATCGTGCATTCAAAAAGTGTTATGGAATTTCACCTAAACAATACCGCAATGCCAACTACATCTCCGGCCCCTTACGTGGAAAAGTTCAACTCACTCCCAAAATTACAATTGGAGGAAAACGTATGCAACCTAAATTGATCACAAAACCTAAGCTTAACATTATTGGCTATGAACTAAAAACGAAAACTGTCGACGGTCAAAACAGTCGAGACATTCCGCAATTTTGGCAGCAGTACATGCAAAACAATCTATGCTCCAATATCCCAAACCCTCTCAAACCAAAAGAAGAGCTAGGCATCTGCACCGATTTCTGCCCTGAAACCAATGAATTTGTTTACATCATTGGTAAAGAAGTGGAACAAGGAACAAAGGCTCCAAGTGGATTAGTATACAGAGAATTTCCTGAAATGGAGTATGCCGTATTTACAACGCCAACAGCAAACGAAGAATCATTCACCTCTAACATTCAATCAACCTGGAATTATATCTTTGCAGAATGGTTTCCTCAAACAGACTATGAACATAATGGTACGACTGAATTCGAACTGTACGATGAACGATGCTACGGATCTGAAAAGGAAATGGATATTTATATACCGGTGAAAAAACGAGTCGTTTAAATAGAATCCTTTGCTAAAAAGTATAAGAAGCCCTTTCAAAAGCTAGTTGAAAGAGCTTCTTTTTTATTTCTGCTTATTGTTTTTAGAACATACACTTGACATCAATATTTTTATATATTATATTTAAATGATACGTAATAGATAAGAACAAACATAAAAGTTTATATATAAGATTTATTGGCATTCTATTAAGATTTTTTTACTTATTCACACTGGATTGGCTTCGGAGCCATGAGGATGTATGAGAGGTAGGGCTTACATTGTTTAGGTTTTTAAAGGTTAGAATAAAAGACGCGGCTATCTTACAAATTACTTGAAATGATCAGATTATCCTATATACGTAAATTCAC
>NZ_JBGUAV010000025.1:0-70604 GCF_041821005.1 Halalkalibacter sp. AB-rgal2 | reverse complement strand
GGGTGATAAAATGATAGATCATGACCGATTATTTAAAGAAGTGCTAACGAAATTTTTTGAAGAGTTTATACTGCTGTTCTACCCCAAGTGTATGAAGCTGTTCGTTTTGACATGTCCGCTTTCTCTCCGAGGAGCTCTACACAGATGTCACTGTTGGAGAGAAATACCGCGTTGACCTGTTAGTTGAGACGACGTTGAAGGAAGAGAAAGCTCTCACCTTAATTCACATGTAGAAACAATTCAATGAACGGATGTTTATTTATTTCAGCCGCTTGTACGAGAAATACCGCCGCCCGATTCTCCCGATTGCCCTTTTCACCTATGAGACGAACCGCACGGAACCGAATACGTTTCACGTTAACCTCCCATTTGCTGATATCCTTCAATTTCAATTCTTAAAACTAGAACTGCGAAAAGAGAACTGGCGTGATTATATTCGCGCAGAGAATCCCGTCGCAGCGGCTTTTTTAGCAAAGATGGGGTATACTAAAGAGGAGAGAATACAAGTAAAGAAGGAATTCCTACGCATGTTAGTTAGAATGGAAATCGACGAAGCGAAGCAAACACTCCTCACAGGATTTTTCGAAACATACTTACCACTAACCGAAGCCGAAGAAACTCAACTTATAAATGAGGTGAAACAAATGAACAAGAAGGAAGGAGATAAGATCATGGAAGTGATGGTGTCGTATGAGCGGAGAGGGATAGAGAAAGGAATAGAGAAAGGAATGGAGAGGGGAATAGAGAAAGGCAAACTGGAAATGGCACGGAATCTACTACGGGAAGGCGTGGATGTTGATATGGTCGTGCGTGTGTCGGAGTTGTCAAGGGATGTTGTTGAGAGGCTAGTATCAGAGATTGAAAGGGAGTCGTGAAAATAGAATGAGTAGAGGGACGAGGGAGCGCATGTCTCAAAAAGGGGAACCTCATTCCGCTAAAGAGAGGAAATCATAGGAGACGACATAAAAATGTACTCGACGTTCCGCTAATAGGAGGGAAAGTGCATGAAATGTAGCGGAAAAGAAGAAATAAAGGAACGAGGGGGGACGTAAAGGCTGGAAATCGGGTGGGATGGGAGAAATAGCGGAATGAGGAACCGCATGAGTTGCAAAAGGGAATCCCTTTCCACGAAGCTGAACCATAAGCCCATAGAAGGAATGGTCAAACAAACAAGCTCGATTTGCACGTGCAGGAATGATCAAAGAAAGAAAATGATGGATGTGAACTACTTCACCGAGAAGTTCTTAATGTTAAAATTGGCGATAGAAGCGAAGAGATTAAGATTTAACATACTAGATTGAAATGATAGTGTATAGCTCGAACAACAACTCCAAAAAAGGATGATGTCAAATTGAAATCATACATTATAAAAATCGAACTAGACGGATCGGACCCTCTAATATGGCGTAGAGTGATTATGCCAGCAGGAGCAACATTTAAAAGGCTTCATGATGTTATTCAGAATGTGACTAATTTCCAGAGCGGCTATCCAAATTTGGATTATCATCTGTATGAATTCCATCATCCAGAGCAGAACAAAATCGTCACAAATAATGAAGAGGCTTACCTTGAACATCAGCACTATAAAAAGAATAAAGCAATGTATGAGCAGCGGCTAAAAGAGATGTCATCAGATATACTGAAATTTGAGAAGCGTCACCAGGAAAGGTTAAAAGTTGAAGTTCGTAAACCTACGGGATTAAAGATCGATGATTATGTTGAGAAGCATACTGAAATTAGATATAACTATGACTTAGGTGATGATTGGCATTTTATCATTAAGCTTGAGGAAACGGTGGATGACTATTATTTTGGATTTCCGACACTCCTTGATGGTGCAGAAACCGCACCGCCTGAAGATGTCGGCGGGATTTATCGGTTTTATGAGTTTCAGGAGGCTTATCAAGACCCGAAGCATCCCGAACATGAGGATATGAGAGCATGGGCGGAAGGGATGGATTATAGAGAATTTGACCCTGACTGGATTAATGAGAGGTTGAAAGCGATTAGTTATAAAAAGACCGAGTGGGACAAGGTTAACCACGAAAGGTATATCGTGATTGAAGATAAGTATAGGAAGAGATGAATGTATGATTTCGTGCAGTATCCTAAAATAATAGTTGAAAAGGGGAAAGTTCAATGAAGTATTCAGAAATAGAAGTACATAAGCTACTGAAAGCCAAGGACTTAAGCTTGGAAGAACAAATAAAGGCTAACATCTTAAACTTTATCAAAACGATTCATCTTAATAATCAAAACTTTATTGATACTTCCTATAAATCAGAGTTCTTCGGCGAACTGCCGATGACTTTCCTAAAACATGAAGGTCAAGTGATGGGACTGATTATTGTAAAAGTGAATGGAGAAGTAAGGAAGTTTGTATTCAATGATCAGGGTTACGAAGAGATAGAATTATTGCTACAGCTCATGGAAGAAAAATAGTAACAATCACGTTGGCCTATTAGATTGCTCTCTCATTTGTGCCATACACACTTCATTATCTGAATGTCCGTTCGATTAACCGATCTGAAAACCGCACGATACAATACGACGTCCGCTGCATTTGTTTTTCAAGTGTCGCATAGGAAATCGGTAAGATCAGCTCTTTGTAGTTATGGAATGTAACTATAGATTCGTTGACTTTGTTTGGATGGCGATGAATCGATTTAATGTGATAGTAGAAGATCCATGCACATTCGTATAGCTTCGGTGAGTGGGTCGGAAAGGCGTAAATGTGATCGAGTGGATGAATGGGGATCGGGATTTTGTGTTGAATGCCTGTCTTGTGAATGACAGCTGCTCGTCGCCCCTCATAATCAGCTCCTCCTTCTAGACAAGCCTCTTTAATTAATGAAAGCATCGATTGTTTCACATGGAGGATGTCATTTCGCTCCCAAACGATTGTGTCACATTCGATGTGATGGGCAGGTAGTAGGGCAATCGTGTCTTGTGTGATTTCGTAATCGTTTACAATGGATGGGGTCATTGGAATGGCTCCTTTTTGAGTGGGTTGGTTTGTAGTGGTATTTGAAAGTGGGGTTTTATAAGGAAGTAGAGTCGTGCAGATTGTTCGGATTAGCGCATCTTTTTTGAAGGTGAATGAAGTGCTAATCCGATCGATGGAAATTCATCGTAGGAAATACTCGATTGTATGCATCGTTTGTTAGCTCATGTGGGTGTGAGAGGTCTAGTCCCTTGGCAATTTTTGCTTGCATGAAACTGGTCATACTTGTTTTGCCTCGTTCAATATTCGAGAGATGATTGCGACTTATATTGGCATACTCTGCTAACTCTTCAAGGGTGAAGCCACGTTCTGTTCGTAGTAGGCGAACGCGTTGACCAATATGGCGTTCGAGCTTCTCCTTAAATGGATCCTTTCCCATATGGTTGTCTTCCTTTTTTCATCATTATGCAGTCGCTAGAAGGGAGTCACCATACATTATAGTGGATGTTGTAGGGGGGAACTTTGTTAGGAGTATCATTTGGTTCAACCTCAAAATTAACTTCTGGGTGGAGAGGGTGGGGAATAATGTCGTGATTAATCCACCAGTTCTCAACATTCCGGTATTAACTATATTGTGGTATGTTTATGGGGAGAATAGATCCCATCGGAAATTTTATAAAGGAGAGAGCCATGTTAACCATAAGACAACGTGAGATTTTAAACGAACTAATCATTAACAATAATTATATATCAATGAAAACATTCACTGATCATTATAATTTGTCGTTAAGAAGTATTCGTCAAGACTTAATTATATTAGAAGAATGGTTACTTCAATTGAATATCGAGTTAGATCGTGATAGAAAGCATGGGGCAAGATTGGTTCTTTCCGATAAAGAGCAGGCAAGCATCATAGATCACTTAGAGGCAGAACCTATTTTTCTAAAAGCACAAGACCGTAAAATGCATATGATCCTTATGATCTTGAATGGTGATACAGAATTAACCACTTTCGAGAAAAAATTTGATGTCAGTCATAATACTCTTCAGAATGATATAAGTGAATTAAAGCGCTTTGTCTCAGGCTACCATTTGTCAATACATAGAGAACAAAAGAAAATTGAATTCATTGGTGAAGAAGTTTATATTCGTCATCTGTTTATTGATACACTATTAGAACTATTTGATGAAGCGAAAATGATGGATTTGTTTATTACTACTAATTCAAATGAAATGGAGATTGAATTAATATTTAATCGTTATTTCGCTTATATTGAACCAAAAGAAATCATCCAGTTATTAGGAATGATAGAAAGAAAATTAGATGTAGAATATACAGATAGCAGCCTTTATTATCTTTTTATTGTTACACTCGCACAATCGTCCAGAGTCTATCATGGGAAGTTTCTACCGAGTCTATGGTTAGAGTCAAAAGAAAATTTATTAGATGCACCTGAGTATACAGCGATTGAAGAAGTTATTAAGTATAGTAGTATGAATAAAGTTCCATATATTAACAAAACTGTCGAGTTAGCATTTACGACCATGTACTTTATAAGTTCTAAAAAGGAATATGAAGATATTAAAGAAGACTATCAGCTTTATAAATTTGCAGAACGTCTTGTCCTCACATTTGAAGAAAAAGTGAATGTAAGGCTCTCGAAAAGACATAAAATTATTGAAGGCTTAGCACTTCATTTAAAACCTGCAATTCATCGAATGAAATACGGACTCAAAATCGAAAATTATTTATTAGAAGAATTAAAAAAAGATTATCAAGAATACTTTCAAGTGGTCAATGATATCCTGACAGCTGAGTTTAGTGAGATTTTTTATGCTATTGATGAGGATGAGATTGGCTTCATTTTGATTCATCTATGTAGCGGACTGGATAATCGTTTACCTACACCTAAAAAAAGGGTAGCCATTGTATGTAGTTCTGGTATGGGAACGTCATCTTTATTGGAGAGTTCAATAAGAAAAAAATTTCCACAGGCTACGGTTCATGGGGTTTATTCTTTGAATGATGTCAAAACGCTGACCAAAGCTAATACGGATTTAATCCTTTCAACGGTTTCATTAAGGAACACGGAGATCCCTTGGATGAAAGTGAGTCCTTTTTTAAACCGATTAGAAACGTCAAAAATCGAAAAATTATTAGGAATCTCTAGAATAGAAGAAGATGAAGTTGAAGTTATAAATAAAGTGAAGAATGTTTATGATTTAGTAAAACAACATAGCAAAATTGAAAATGAGTCCGAATTATTTCGTGCTCTTTATCGTTATTTTAAAGGAGCCTATTCAAATTCGGGTAGTATCACTTCACTCTCAGATCCATCCTGTATCTTGTTGAAGCAAGAAAGGGCATCATGGGAAGGTGTCATTAAGGAATTAAATGATAGGCTTGTTAATTTGAAAAGAACAACGCCAACCTATGCTGATGAATTAATTAAATATGTTACAAATAAAGATCATCATTTTTTAATTGCTGATGGAATTGTTTTTCCACATTTAATGAGTGATCATGTACTCGATAGTGGATTTAGTATGATGACATGTGATCCACCAATAGCATTTGGTCCGAATAGAGATAAAGTGTGGTGGGTCATTTTATTAGCTGCAACAAATCCCAATGACCACCTTCCAGCTGTAGAATTATTAATTGAAGTGGTTAATAACCCAAGTCTCATTAACCAACTACAACAAGCAAATCGGGAAGAGGAAGTCTGGCAATGGATACAAGGAAGAGAGGTACAAGAGATATGAAGCGCGTTTTAGTTGTGTGTTCAGGAGGATTAGGTACAAGCCTTATTCTAAAAATCGAATTGGAAAAACTCTTTAATGAATGGGATGTTCTAGTCTATATAGAACAGTCAGATGTCAGTGCTATCGGCTTTTCTGAAGCAGAAATAATTATTGGTGCTAAGCAAATCATTGAGTCGATTGCTCCATTGCCTAATGTTGAAATGATTCCACTTGCACACATAGCGGATACGACTCATATTCGCCAATCCTTGTTAGAAAACAAAGTCATAACCAGCTGGGTGGAAAACAAATGAATGTGACAGAATTAATTAATAGAGGTCTATTTGGGGAACCAGCTTTTTTGCTTGGGATGGTTGCATTTATTGGGCTGATATTAATTAGAGCTGATTTTCATGCAGTCATAAGTGGTACGGTGAAAACGATGGTCGGCTATATCTTACTTCAAGTGGGAGCAACTGCAGCAGGAGCTTCGCTATCTAATCTCACATTAATGATTCAAGAAGGGTTTCGGGTAATTGGAATCATTCCACATAACGAAGCCATCACAGCGCTCGTCCAAGTCAACTACGGTCAAGAGGTTGCAATCATGATGTTAATAGGTATGACAGGACACCTACTAATTGCAAGATTTACGCCTATAAAGTATATATTTCTTTCTGGTCATCATATTTTATTCATGTCCTCCGTTATAGCAAGTGTCTTAGTTGCATCCGTTTTAAATACAACATTGAATTATTTAATTGGGGGTCTCATACTCGCCTTGACATTATCTCTTGCGCCTGCGATCTCCCAACCGTTTGTTAAACAGGTGGTAGGTCATCAAAATTTTGCAATTGCACATTTTAATAGTGTCGGTTATGTACTGGCAGGGTTCATTGCGCGCTTTTTTAAGCCACCCAAAGGCCCCTTACAACTTCCGGCATCACTAAGAAAAATAGAACCTTTAATGCATGATCACATTTTAATGATTAGTTTTTTTTCTTTTAACCTTTTTTTCGTTTCAAGTCTATTTGTCGGACCTGAAGCTGTTTCTAATTTATTTTCAGGGAGAAATTTTTTCGTTTTTTCTATTATACAGGCCATGTGGTTTTCAGCAGGGATGTATGTCATTTTAACGGGTGTTCGGATGATGTTAGCAGAAATCGTACCAGCTTTTAAAGGAATTGCAGAACGTTGGATTCCGAATGCAACGCCTGCGCTAGATGCTCCTGTACTATTCACCTATGCACCATATGCCGCAATATTTGGATTTATTATTAGCTTCACTGCTGGTTTGGTATCCATGTTTGTTATGTCAGCTATGCAATTTACGGTAATCATTCCTGGTGTGATTCCTCATTTTTTTGCAGGGGGAGCTGCAGGAGTCATTGCATACAAAATTGGTGGAGGGAGAGGACTAGTAGTTTCCTCAATATTTCACGGAATCCTGATCACGGTTCTCCCGTTATTTCTATTGGGCTTTATGTCGGAACTAGGTTTTATGCGAACGACTTTCGGTGATTCAGATCTTAATATTATAGGTATTTTGTTAGGTTGGTTGCTCCAATAATGGAGCACCTTTTTTTTGCCGTTTTAAGTGGCAGGAAATTGGTGTAGTGGTTGAAAGCGCATTCATTTATGATGTAATTAATCTTAATTAAAGGGGGATTTAAATTGAAGAGATTCGCATTAGTACTATTTATTATGATTCTAGGAGTGTTTGTAGTTGCTTGTGGAGATAGCAATAATGAGGAATCATCAAGTAATCAAAATGAGAATGATGGAAACAATGAAGAAGCTACTCGAGCTCTAGAAGGTTCTATTACAGCCTATGTAGGTTTCCAAGAAGACCACGCGGTTGCTGCTATTAAAGAATTCGAAGAAGAGACGGGGATTGCCGTTGATATGATTCGTATGTCTGCAGGTGAAATACTTGCTCGTATTCGAGCAGAAAGAAACAACCCACAGGCTGATATTTGGTATGGGGGCCCAGCAGATACTTTCGTAGCTGCTCAACAAGAAGATCTACTTCATCCATATGTATCTGAAGTTGCTGTAGAAGGAATTCCAGAAGAATTCCGTGATGAAGATGGTTATTGGACAGGTGTTTACTTAGGTCCAGTCGGATTTGCAACAAACCAAAAATTTTTAGACGAACATGGATTAGAAGCGCCAACAAGTTGGGATGATTTACTAAATCCAGCATTTGAAAATGAAATTGTTATGGCACACCCTGCTTCATCTGGAACCGCTTATACTATTCTATATACAGTTCTTGAAGTGCTGGGTGAGGAAAATGAAGAGGATGGTTGGGATTATCTACAACAATTACATCCACTTGTTCAGCAGTATACTACGAGTGGATCTGCACCTGGGCGTATGGTTGGAATGGGTGAAGCCGCTGTAGGTATCCTATTTGCTCATGATATTATCAAATATCAAAAAGAAGGTTACAGTGACTTAGTAATGACAACTCCGGAAGATGGTACTGGTTTTGAAATCGGTTCTGTTGCGATCATTGATGGCGCTCCAAACCAAGAACTTGCAGAAGTATTCATAGATTGGGCTTCAGGACCATCTGCTCAAGAAGTTGGACAAACAACAGATAACTTCCAAAACTTAACTCACAAAGATGCTCAACAACCTGAGCAAGCGATTGATCTTGATAATCTCAATTTAATTGAATCAAATCCTTTACGTGCAGGCGAGTTACGTCAAGGAATTATTGATAAGTGGGACAATGAAGTAAATAAGTAAATTCATTATTGGAGGGTGGGCACATTGTGCCTTCCTTTCCTTTCAAAGGAGATTGATTAGAATGCTTAGAGATTATTACCAACATAATATTCGACCATTATTCTCGCAACCATTGCTCTTATTATTGGTCGTTTTAATTATGCTCTCGCTCATAACATTTATTGCCTTCCCACTTTTTAAAATTTTTATTACTAGTTTTATAAGTGAAGGACGCTTTTCTTTAGTAGGCTATGAACGTGTACTATCGGGAGGGGAACTTTTTCAGTCTTTAGTTAATTCTTTAGTATTAGCACTTATTGTGGCGACGCTTTCAACCATTATTGCTTATTTTTTTGCGTATACATTTGCTTATATAGCAGTACCATTTAAAAAAATGTTTAATGGAATAGCTATTTTACCACTTATTTCTCCTCCATTTGTTATTGCTTTATCTGCCATTTTATTATTTGGTAGAGGTGGCTTTATTTCGGAAATGATCTTCGGAATGGAACGCGCCAATATTTATGGACTGCATGGATTGATTTTAGTTCAAACGTTAAGCTTCTTTCCAGTAGGATTTCTTGTTCTGTCAGGTTTATTACGGTCAATTAGTCCTGCATTGGAAGAAGCAAGTGACAATTTAGGTGCGAGTAGATGGAAAACATTTACAAAGGTTACACTCCCATTATCCATTCCAGGTATCGGGAATGCGTATCTTTTAGTCTTTATTCAATCAATGGCTGACTTCGGAAATCCGATGACAATTGGTGGTAATTACAATACGGTCGCACGTGAAATTTACTTACAGGCTGTCGGGAGTTACAATATGCAAGCAGGTGCTGCTCTTGCAATGTTACTACTTACAATTACTCTTATTGTATTCTCTATTCAAAAATTCTGGGTCGGTAAAAAAAGCTATGTCACGGTTACAGGAAAACCGACTTCTGGTCGAAAAATGGTTGAAAAAGGTAAACTTCGTACATTTATGATTAGCACTTGTTATTTCTTATCTGGAACAGTATTGCTCTTCTACATACTTGTTCCAATTGGATCATTCATCAAACTTTGGGGTATTGACAACAGCTTTACACTCGACCACTATAGGTTTGTTTTCTCGATCGGTCAAAAAGCAATTGTAGATACTTTCCAATTGGCTTTAATTGCAACACCTATTGGCGGTCTGATTGCAATGATTATTGCATTTTTAATCATTCGTAAACGGTTCGCAGGTAAGAAGGCAATGGAATCGATTAGTATGCTAGCTATAGCCATTCCAGGTACAGTTATCGGTATATCATATATTCTTTCATTTAACACCGCTCCTTTGGCTATAACAGGAACAGCATTTATTATAATTGCAGCGTTCATCATTCGTTCGATGCCGATCGGAATTCGTTCAGGTATAACGGCGCTTCAGCAAATTGACCCTTCAATTGAAGAGGCTTCAATGAACCTTGGAGCAAGTGGACGAAAAACATTTTTCTCAATTGTTTTACCTTTGATTCAACCAGCCTTTTTCAGTGCGTTAATCTATACGTTCGTGAAAAGTATGACTGCAATGAGTGCTGTAATTTTTCTTGTTTCTGCAAAGTATAACTTAATTACTGCTTCTATTTTATCTCAAGTAGAATCAGGTCGAATTGGGGTTGCAAGTGCATATAGTACATTATTGATCATTATCATGGTGATCTCACTATTAATACTGAATGCGATAGTCAAATTCTACTCTATTGATCGAAAAGCTAAAAAACGCAGTAAGAATAAAAAGCATGTACCAATGCCTGAGGCGACTATTTCAAATTAAAAAGAATGATCAGGAGGTTTGAATAACAATGAATGCTAAAGAGGTATCAATTAAAAATATTACGAAGGAATTTACCGATGATCAAGGTAATAAAGTGAAAGCTGTTCATAATGTGAGTCTTACTATTGAAAAAGGTGAATTTGCCACACTATTAGGTCCTTCTGGTTGTGGTAAAACAACCACCTTACGAATGATTGCTGGCTTTGAAGATATTTCTGACGGGGACATTTATTTTGGAGACCAAAACGTCAAAAACATTCCAGCAAACAAAAGAGATTGCACAATGGTATTCCAATCTTATGCGCTTTTTCCCCATATGACCGTATATGAAAACATTGTATATGGACTAAAAATCAAGAAATTAAGAGATAATGATATAGATAAGCGAGTAGAACCCGTCATCGAGATTATGAATTTGAATGTTCATCGCGATAAGATGCCTAATCAATTATCAGGTGGTCAGCAGCAACGAGTAGCTCTAGCCCGGGCGCTTGTGATGGAACCAAGCGTATTGCTTTTTGATGAGCCTTTATCCAACCTAGATGCAAAATTGAGAATTACAATGCGTGATGAAATTCGTCGTATTCAAAAACAGGTCGGTATTACGGCAATCTATGTTACACACGATCAATCAGAAGCCATGAGTTTAAGTGATAAAATTATCGTTATGAATGAAGGGAAAATCGAACAAATTGGCACAGCAACTGAGATTTACCAGCGACCACAATCTAAATTCATTTCTGATTTTATCGGATCAGCTAATTTTCTTTCTAGTAAAGTGTTAGAAATTGTAAAATCTGATCAACTAAGAGTTAGTTATAACAACAGTGAACTTCTTATTGATCAAAAAAATGCTCAAGATTTTAATGTTGGCCAGCAAGTAGAAGTAGTTATACGTCCCGAATCGATTCAAATTAGTCATGAAGGAGATTTTGAAGCAAAGGTTGTCAAAAGCATCTTTATGGGTCAAACTCAAGAGTATGAACTAGAGTTTAATGATACGCTTCTTTTTGCAGTAGTATCGAATCCGAGTGGAGGAAAGACATACAATGAGGGTGAGCAGGTAGGACTTACTTTTGCAAGATCTTCTTTACATGTCGTTCCAAGTGCTTAACAACTTAGAGGTGAACAGTTATGAGCAGGAAGGCATCGTTCCTTTTGCTGTGCGTTTTAATATTAATAGGTGCTCTTTTAGGGTGCCAAACTAAAAATGAAGTAGGAAAATTAAACGTCTATGCAGGGATGTACCCTGACCATGCTATTAAGGCTATGGAACAATTCCAACGGGAAACGGGCATACAAGTGAATTTTATCCGAATGAGTAACGGAGATATTCTGGATCATCTGCAGAATGAAGCAGATGATCCAGTTGCAAGTGTTTGGTATGGTGGGCCTGCTGATGTATTCGCTCAAGCCCAAAAAGAGGGGCTTCTTCATCCCTACATTTCCCCTAATGCATCTTTTATCCCTGATATATATAAAAATGAAAATGGATATTGGACTGGTATTTATGTTGGTGTGTTATCAATCGTTGCCAACCGTCAATGGCATATCGAAAGAGGTATAGATCTCCCTTCTACATGGACTGATTTATTACGGTCAGAGTATCAAAATTGGATCACTCTTCCAGATCCAAGAAGTTCAGGAACAGGTTATCTCACTCTATCTTTATTCACTCAACTTTATGGCGAGAATGAAGGGTTTGATTTCTTACAATTGCTTGATCAAAACGTTTCTGAATACACATACTCGGGAAGTGCAAATGGTCGTAGCGTTGCGATGGGAGATCAGGCTGTATCCATCATGTTTGCTCAGGATGCCATTAAATTGTATAGAGAAGGATTTCGTGATGTCAGTGTGATCTTTCCGAAAGAAGAAACGACATATGAGGTCGGAGCAGTTGCTATCATTGCGAATTCTCCTCATCTTGAAGAAGCAAAGACATTTGTTGACTGGGCCTTAACAAAACAGGCTCAGGAAATCGGAAAACAAGTTGGTAATTATCAATTGCTAACTCACAAACTAGCCCAATCACCTGAAGAAGCAATTGACCCGGCAAGTATCCCTGTTATTGACTATGATATCTCCCAGTCTGGTTCAAATCGTAAAAGACTACTGAATCGATGGGAAATTGAGATCCTTATGAATCAGCGTTAAATCGTGTTAACAAGAGGTATCTTTATGTTGAAACGATGCTAGATTAAACGACTTTGAGACTCGCTGTTCGACATCAGGTATCAGGTTTGTTCTTTATTCGCCAAGCTTTTACAAAAATAGAAGAAATCCTACTTTATTAATGCTTGTCAGAACGATAAACTGACAGTATGATAGTAAACATGTGAGAGAATCATTTACTTAGATTGAGAGAATAAGGAGTATTCTACAAATGTCTGAGCAATTAACTGAACGAGATCTTAAAGAATTGTTAGTGTCGATAAGAGAGAAAGCAAACCGTATGACAAATGATGACTTAAAGGCGAAGGACGTCGTACAAGAGATTGCGACATATATTGAAAAATATCAAATCAAAACGCCTGTAAGTGAATAAGAAAAGGAAGCCGCTGAAAGAGGGAATACTCTATCGGTGGTTTTTTTATGCTATAGGAAAAAGGTACAAAGTAGAGACTGTAACGTTCACGACGAAAAATCAATCGTTTACGACAATTATGACCAAAAATCGAAAATGATGGTAATATATTCATAGGTTAACTGAAAATGCTCATGAGCGACTAATAAATGAAGGAGAATGATAGATGCTAAAAAAATATGGTGCACTTGTCTTAACCGCGATTATGATTGTTTCAATATTACCTATAAGCGTAAGATAACAATGGTAAATGAGCGTGAGTGTCTCGTTGCGTCACGAAAAGTGAAGGGTCTACAAGAGAGAATCGCTCGTATTCGTTCAACTGTAAGAACGTGAAGTGCCATTCCTATCATTGATGATTGGTAGTGTTGAAGTTTGAATCATTATGGAAATGAAAAGTCTCATCACCGCAAAAAAATTGTACGAACGATGTCGGTTTTTATAGAACAAAGGACCAATGCTTTTTGACTTAAATTGTTGTCTATTCATCGGAGCTTTTGTCGAATCTCTTAACCACGGTGATTTGATATTGTAATATGGAGTTAGTCTAAAAGTAGGGGGAGTTATGGGCACTAAGACGTCACACGTTAGGATAGAGGTTGAAAAGCTACGCGCCATAATGATTCGCACGGGGTTAACAAAAGGGTTGGATCATCCGGAGACTCTTATGTATAGTCAAAAATTAGACAAGTATTTAAATTGTTTACTAGAAGATACTAGAAAAATAAAAAAAAAGAAATAGAATAATCAGTTTGTATATTCCACACCTGCTCTCATTATGATGTTTGTTGGTGTGGTTTTTTGTTTTTAAAAGTATATTGATCATGATCAAAAACAAACTAACCACAAGATTTTTTAAAAGATGTAGCTATTACGCTCATTGCTTCGAGGTCATTCATAGAGGGGAAATTATCCTCCTTGAACAACCTCTTATATTAAATTTTTTAAAAAGTAGTTGATTCTTAGCTTTGACTAATTTATAATCAACTCAAGAAAACGTTTACTTGATTAATGGATATAATAGTAACTAATTGAGCGTTTTTTAATTTTCTAGGATTTGTGAACGCTTTCTTATGGAGATGTTCACTTAACAAAAAAGGGGATATATACTTTGAAAAAATTATATGGCGTTACAACTGCAATGGTCACTCCTTTTAATAAAGAAGGTCAGGTGGATTTTGAGGCAATTAAGAAACATACAGAATTTCTCATTACTAAAGGTGTAAGCGCTCTCTATCCGCTAGGGACAACAGGAGAAATGCTGAAGCTCACAGTAGAGGAAAGAAAGAATATAGCAAAGACTGTTGTTCAAACGGCTAATAAGCGGGTCACTGTTTTTATTCATACTGGAGCAATGAATATGGAAGATACATTACAGCTTTCGAAGCATGCATATGAAATTGGTGCAGATGGAATTGGTGTCGTTACGCCGATTTTCTTTCCGACGACTGATCGAGAGTTAGAAGAGTATTATGTAAAAGTAGCTCAAAGTATTCCAGAGGATTTCCCGGTATATTTGTATAGCATTCCACAATGTGCCGCTAACGATATCACGCCAGAGTTAGCTCAAAAGATTGCTAGTCGTTGTAGGAATGTGATTGGAATTAAATATAGCTACCCAGATTTTATCCGTGTTACAGAGTATTTAGAGATAAATAATGGAGAGTTTTCGGTCTTACCGGGCGCGGATCGTTTGTTAACAAGTGCGTTAGCGATGGGGTGTGATGGCGTTGTGTCAGGTGTTTCCAGTGCATATCCTGAGCCTTTTGTTCATGTGTATGAAGCATTTTTGAATCAGGATTACAACCTAGCTGAGGAGCTTCAACGTATAGCTGTTAAGTATTGTGAAACGTTGAAGGGAGGTAGTAACCTTTCATATTTTAAAGAAGCGCTGCGATTAAGAGGAATGGACGTTGGTTATATGAGAGCACCGCAATTAGATATAACTGAGGGTGAACTGAGAGAGTTAGAACAACAATTGCAACTTTTAGCTGAAGAAGCTGCTTTTCTTTTTAAAGATTGAGTAAACGTTTACTTGTGATTGGTAAGTGTGTGAAAGGATAATCACTGAGGAGGGTTACGATTGACTAGTAAATATGAACAGAGATGGGTTGGAGAGTTTCCAAAAATAGGGATACGCCCTGCAGTTGATGGAAGAAGGGGTGGCATTCGTGAGTCGTTGGAAGAGGTGACGATGGATCGCGCGCGATCGTTGGCTATTTTTTTACAAGATGAATTAAGATATCCAAACGGTGCACCTGTTGAATGCATTATTGCTAATACATGTATCGGTGGTGTAGCTGAAGCAGCAGAGACGAGTGAATACTTTCAACGTGAAGGGGTTAAGGTGACGATTACGGTTACCCCATCTTGGTGTTATCCATTGGAGACAATCGATCAAGACCCCCATACAATAAAGGCTATTTGGGGAGTGAATGGAACAGAACGTCCTGGGGCGGTGTATTTAGCAGCGGCGTTAGCTGCCCATAATCAAAAGGGGATTCCCGCCTTCTCAATTTATGGAAAAGACGTTCAAGATATGGAGGATACGTCTATTCCTAAGGATGTACAAGGAAAGGTTCTCCAATTTGCGAAAGCAGCCCTTGCAGTCGCTCTCATGAAGGGGAAATCATATTTATCGATTGGCTCTGTTTCAATGGGGATTGCTGGCTGCGTGGTGAATGAAGATTTCTTTCAATCGTATCTAGGAATGCGAAATGAATATGTTGATATGAGTGAGTTTATTCGTCGATTGGAACTAAATATTTTTGATCAAGATGAATATTATCGTGCCCTTACTTGGGTTAAGGAGCATTGCCGGGAAGGAAGAGATGTTAATCCTCCAGATTTGAAGAGAACGCGTGAGCAGAAGAAGCAAGATTGGGAAACGGTTGTAAAGATGGCGCTCATTGCTCGCGATTTAATGATTGGAAATAAGAAGTTAGCTGAAATGGGATACGGTGAAGAAGCCTTAGGGCGTAATGCGCTTGCTGCAGGGTTTCAAGGACAGCGATCTTGGACGGATTTTATGCCTAATGGTGACTTTATGGAAGCGATCTTGACATCATCGTTTGATTGGAATGGTATTCGAGAGCCGTATATGCTTGCGACAGAAAATGATAATTTAAATGCTATCACGATGTTATTTGGCCATTTGTTAACCAATGCAGCGCAAATATTCGCTGATGTGCGGACATATTGGAGTCCAGAAGCGGTGACGAGAGTAACAGGGAAGAAGCTTCAAGGTCGAGCAGAAAATGGAGTGATTCACTTGATTAATTCTGGGCCTGCTAGTTTAGATGGAACTGGGGAACTATCCGTTAGTGGACAACCTGGAATGAAGCCATTCTGGGAGATAACAGAGGATGAAGTGAACAAGTGTTTACAGGCGACACAATGGTGTCCAGCTGTTGATTTCTTTAGAGGTGGCGGTTATTCAACCGATTACTTAACAAAGGGTGAAATGCCTGTTACGATGGCGCGCCTTAACATAATTGGAGGGCTAGGTCCTGTTTTGCAAATTGCTGAAGGGTATACAACCGAATTGGATGAGGGTGTACACCATACACTTGACCAACGAACGAATGAAACTTGGCCAACGACATGGTTTGTGCCGAGGTTGACTGGAGAAGGTGCTTTTAAAGATGTCTATTCGGTCATGACGAGTTGGGGATCAAATCATTGCTCCCTTAGCTATGGGCATGTAGGTGCGGAATTAATTACACTCGCTTCAATGCTTCGTATCCCTGTTTCGATGCACAATGTGGAAGAGGGGCGTATTTTCCGACCGAGTATGTGGCAGGCATTTGGTACAGCGAATTCAGAGAGCGCTGATTATCGTGCATGTCAAACGTTAGGTCCACTCTATTAATCAATGTATTAAGGAGGGGTTCTTATGGAGATGTGGAATGGTTACTGGATCGGGCATTCATGGATGGATGATACATCTAGTGAGAGAAATCAATATTATGCCTTTCGGAAGCAGTTGCATATTAATGGAGAGGTTCGATCGTCAAATATTCATATAACAGCCGATTCAAGATATGTGCTATGGGTCAATGATCAGTTTGTTTCACGTGGACCTGCTCGCTGTTATCCAGAGCATCAAGCCTATGACACGGTTGATATTAGTCCTTATTTAAAATCAGGTACTAATTGGATGGCTGTTCTTGTGCATCAGTTTGGAGTGTCCAATTATCAATATGTGCATCGCTTGCGGACGGGGCTGTTTGTAGATGGTGCTATCCATTTTGAGAATGGAGAGGTGGAACCTGTTCAATCAGATCGTTCATGGGAAGTCCGAAAAGCGGACTGGTTCGAGCCATCGAGTGCTCGCTATACGTTAATGATGGGATATCAAGAACGGTTTAATGCATCAAAGGAAGTGCCAGATTGGCGCTGCCCAAAAGAACATCATGAACGCTGGCAAGAAGCATGGTATATCGGACCAGTGGGAACATCACCTTGGACAGGAATGGAGGCGCGTGGGATTCCACAGTTAGTGGAGTATGAGCGAAAGCCCGTACTGACTTTACAAGGGTCCGTTAAAAAAGATGAATTAGTTACAAATCGAAAAAGTAATTTACGTTTCGTGATTGAGGAGAACTTATTGTCTCTTAAGAAATGTACTACCACAGGCATGAGGGATGGTTGGATGACCATTGAACCAATTGAAGCTCACGATCAGGTTATCGCGTTTGATTATGGACAACTGATAACAGCATACCCTGTGATTGAAATGGAGTGTTGTGAAGGTGATGTTATTGATAGCTACTACAGTATTAATAAACGTTTCGATGGGTTGCCTAATATGAATAAAGGATTTTCCACTGATAGAGAAGGGGTCTGTGATCGTGTTATTGCGAGAGAAGGCGACTTTCGTTGGCAAAGTTATTTCCCAAAGGGCTACCAATATCACACATTGATTGTTCGTGCTCGTGCTACTGTTAAGGTTCGAGTAACGGCCCAAGTCACTCATTACCCTGTAAAAGAGCGTGGACACTTTCATTGTGATGATCCTATTATCAATGAGGTTTGGAAGGTTTCTGAACGGACATTGAGAGCAGGAATGCTTGATGCTTATGTCGATAACTCATGGAGGGAGCAAGCTCAATGGTTGCTTGATGGTGTGACATCTTCCTTAGCTGCACATGCGTTTTACGGGGATGCCGATTTATTTCGTCGTAGCTTAAAGCAATGGGGGCAGATGCAAATGCCAGATGGCTCATTGTATAGCGTTGGACCAAAGGACTTTGCGTTTATGAATTTGACAGATTATAACTTTGATTGGATATGTGGTTTACACAATTATTACATGCTTACTGATGATGACGTATTTTTGAAAGAAATGCACCCTGTATTGCTTCGCCTTTTAGGGTGGGCTGAATCTCATATGACGGATGAGCGCTTATTTTTACAACCTGAAGGACAGCAGTTATTTATTGATTGGAGTGATGTTCAGAAGAAGCCATATTCTCTCAGCTTGAATTTGAAGCTGCTTCTTGCTTTGCAAAAGTCGTCGTATTTACTAAACCAATTGCAGGATAATCTGTCTAATCAGTATATAGCAAAATGGTCGTTATCCTTAAGGGAGGAGATTGAACATCGGTTTTGGGACGCAGAGGAGCGATTGTGGTTGGAACGAGTGGAACCGAATCAGGAGATTTGGTCTAAGTATATTCAGCGTGAGCAGCCAGGTGGATGGGCAAATTCTGGAACTTTAAAGGAAATTCCCTATTTTTATGCACAACATGGAAACGCTTATTCTTTATTAGCAGGTATTGGTTCTAAGGGAATGAGGAGTCATGTTGCAAAGTGGGTTGAAAAAAGTGTAGAACTCGATCAGACATTTACGAATCATGCTAGTCCGATGGTATTTGACCATATAATTAGTGCATTATTTGAAGAACAGAAAAGCCTCACCTGTCTACAAGCGATTAAGGATTGGTTTGGAAGAGAGATACGTAATGGAGCAACGACTTGGCCGGAGCAATTTAATGCTGTTGGAGCGACTGACCTAGATGCTCCGGCCTGCGGTGATTGTGGGCAGACGATAGGTTCAGCTGTAGGTTATTTATTATCGAGGTATGTGTTAGGTTGCTGGCCTACAGAGCCAGGGTGGAGGACATTTCGTTTTGCGCCACAAATAGGGCATTTAACAAAAGTGCAAGGAGTTGTTCCGACACTAAGAGGTGATATTGTTGTCGATTTACATCGTGATGTAACAGAGAATCATTTGACGGCGACGATTGATATACCAGCTTCTATGCGAGGGGAGGTAATGCAGAAGGGTGAGTGCATAGCGTTAATGCCAGGTAAGCATACACTTGTTTTTCCATAAGGTGATACCTGAAGTTTAATTATGATTTTAGTACGTTAAAGGGGGGGATATGCTAGTCACTAATGAAAGCGTTTTATTTAGGTGGGTTGATTGTAAGTGAAGTGTTCAAGGAAGTGCAAACATTTTACCAAGGGGGATGAACCATGAAAAAGAAGGTAATAGGGATTCTGTTGTTGATCGCGATGGTTGTTATGGCTGCTTGTGGTGGAGAAGATGCAAATCAATCTTCTAATGAAGGGAATGGGGATCAAGAAGTAGAGGCAAATGGATCAGATAGTCAAGATGAAACAATTGAGCTCAACTTTTCGACCGTCAGTGTACCTGGAGATGCTCATACAGAGGGACTATATGTATTCGAGGAAGTCGTGGAAGAGCTTTCGGAAGGGCGCATTGAAGTCGAAATTCATCATTCAGGATCATTATATGCTCAAGGGAATGATGAGCAAGCAGTGATGAGAGGCAATTTGGAAATGACTTATGTATCTGCGAACTTAGCATCAGAGCATTTACCAGAAGCGAGTATGTTTACAGCTGGATATATGTTTAAGGATTACGATCATATGACAGGCGTTCTAAATGGAGACATTGGGCAAGACTTATTTGATAAAGTGGCTGAGGTAAGTGGCTACCGTCCCTTAGGTGCCTATTACTTAGGTTCGCGTCAATTGAATTACCGTGATATCGGTCGAGAAATTTATACCCCTCAAGATTTGAATGGAGTGTTACTCCGAATGCCAGATTCTCCATCATGGTTGTTTTTAGGAGATGCATTAGGAGCAAATCCAACGCCATTAGCTTTTGGGGAATTGTACACGGCTTTAAACACGGGAACCGTTGATGCTCAAGACAATCCGCTACCAACTGTTGTGAACGCTAATTTTGATGAAGTTACCGATTATGTTTCATTAACTTATCATTTGGTGGATTCGACTTGGCCTGCTATTAATGAGGACTTCTGGCAGAGCTTAGATGAAGACTTGCAGACTATTATCCTTCAAGGAATTGAAGAAGCAAGAAAATATGTCGATGAGACGAATATTGTTGCGGAAGAGGACTTGATTGATCAGCTGAAAGAAAGTGGCTTAACGGTCATCGAACCCGATCGAGAAGCGTTTATGACGACGGTACAAGATGCTTATTTAAATAATGAAGATATGACAAGTACCTGGGATATGGACTTATATGATGAGATACAGGCGTTAATTGAGTAATGAATACGAGTGACTCATGGGACATGCTTTAAATGGCACTGAAACAGTTTGGGTTTTCAACGTTTTCGGTGTCCTATGTTCGAATGAGTCACTTCATTCTCTTTTTATGTGAAAAAGTGAGGTGGTGTATGATGTTAGCTATCTTAAAGAAGGGCGCTGTCATAGTTGTAGAGTTGCTAGAAGTGTATATACCTGCTATAGCCTTAACGATTTTATTTGCTGTCTTTAATCTGGCGATTTTCTTTCGTTATGTACTGAATGATCCACTAAGATGGGCGAATGAAGTTAGTTTAATGTGTTTCTTATGGGCGGTTCTATTTGGGGCAGCTTACGCGTGGAGAAAGAAAGAGCATGTTGCATTTACCATTCTATATGACCTGATCCCGGATAAAGGGCAACTGTTAATGAGACTTGTTGGTAATACGTTTATTGCTATTTCATTAATCATTGTGCTGTATCCGATTTACGATCAATTAGCGTTTATGCAGAGGCTATCTTCTACGACATTAGATATTCCGTTAAGTATTGTGTATTCTCCTATTCTCATTTCTTTTATCTTAATCATAGGGCACTGTATAACAGACCTGTATTCAGATACGAGGAAGCTGTTGTCATCAGGTGATGATTATTCTGAAACGATCTATTCGGATCAGTATGATGAGAATGAAGAGGAAGCAATCCCAACAGCACTTAAAGAATAAAAGAAGGAGTGCATAAACGATGAGTATGAGTCTATTAATTCCGTTATTGATTATGGTTGCGGCTTTTTTACTGCGGATGCCGATTGCTGTAGGTATGTTAATTGCTAGCATCTATTATTTTTTATATACTGGCCGAGATTTAGGTATGGTTGTTGAATTAATGGGAGGAAACCTGTATACGATGTATGTGGCCTTAGCTGTTCCGTTATTTGTATTTACGGCGAATATTATGAATACAGGTACGGTCACTGATCGCGTGTTTAATTTTGCGAATACGCTAGTCGGTCGATATCGTGGAGGAATGGGACACGTAAATGTTCTTGCGTCGTTGATCTTCTCTGGTATGACAGGCTCAGCTATTGCGGATGCATCTGGATTAGGCAAAATGGAAATTCGTGCTATGAAAAAACAAGGATATGATGCGCCGTTTGCAAGTGCTATTACGGCCGCTTCGTCTACTATTGGTCCGATTTTCCCACCAAGTATACCGATGATTATGTATGCGATGCTTTCAGGTGCTTCATTAGGAGCGTTATTCTTGGCCGGAATTATTCCAGGTTTGATTATTGCTGTGGCTTTAATGCTCTACATTATGTATATTGCAAAAAAACGTAACTATCCTTTTGGCGTGCGCTATGCTTTTCGGGACTTTATTTTCTTTACAATAAAGGCTATACCGGCTCTATTAACACCCGTTATTCTACTTGGTGGGATTTATACAGGAGTGATGACACCAACTGAGGCGGCAGGAGTTGCTGCGTTATATACAATTATTATTTCGATTGTCGCTTATCGTTCTTTAGGGCCTAAGACGTTTTGGCATGTAGCGGTTAATACGGGGAAAACGACTGGTACCCTAGGTTTATTGTTAGGATCGGCGTTTTGTTTATCCTATATCGTTGCGGCAGAAGGTGTAGCATCAATGGTTGCTAATTCGCTAATGGGAATAACAGAAAATCCAATTATTCTATTACTCATTCTTAATCTCGTCTTCTTATTATTAGGAATGTTTTTAGATACGAGTGTTCTGTTATTAGTATTCACTCCTATTGTTTTGCCATTGGTGAATGCGATGGGGATTGATTTAGTTCATTTTGGGGTCGTGCTCGTTGTGAATATGATGATTGGTTTAAGTACCCCTCCATTTGGAATGCTGTTATTTATTGTTGCTGGTGTTTCGGGAACGAAATTATTTGATGTCATAAAGGAAGTTCTACCAATGGTGGCGATTATGATTGTCGTTCTATTCCTAATTACGTATTTCCCACAATTAGTACTCTTCTTGCCCAATTTAGCAGGGTGAAGAATCTAGAAAAAAGGAGAAATGAAAATGAATAAACAATATGATAGTACTCGTTTTCGCGGGGTGTTCTCATTGCTTCTTACCCCATTTAAAGAAGATCAATCGATTGATTGGGATGCATATAAGCGGTATGTTGATTGGCAATTATCGTTTAAGCCAAATGGTTTATTTGCTGTTTGTGGGACGAGTGAGATGAAGTGGTTAAGTCTTGATGAACGATTAAAACTAGCAACAATTGCTGTAGAGTGTGCTGGGAGCACTCCTGTTGTCGCAACAGCTAACCTTGAAGATGGACTTGAGGCTCAGAAGGAAGAGATGGAACAAATGATGGAGACAGGTGTTGCTGGACTTGTTTTAGTGCCGCCGATCGGTATGGGAGAGGATCAATCAAGGTTGAAAAGTCATTTTGCTCAATTATTAGAGGGAGTGACTAATCCTGTCTTACTATATGAATGGCCAGAGAGCAAACCGAAGTATGTTTCTCCAAAGGTGTACAAGGAGCTTGTCGAAGAATATGGATTAATGGGTATTAAGGATACGACGTGTACGATGAAGGATATAATGGAGAAGATAAAAGGAGCGAAGCAATCGATCATCTATCAGGCAAATACACCATTTATGTACGAAGCTTTTAAACATGGTGCTCAAGGAATGATGGCCATTACAACATCAGCTTATACCGATGTTGCAGTTGCATTTTGGAATGCAGCTGAACAGGGAATGGAGGAAGAAGCGATTAAATGGTATCAAGCCTTAGTGATGATTGATACATTTATGGGGAAAGCGTATCCAGTTACAGCGAAATATATGGTACAATTACGAACTGAGATCATGTCAACAGAATGTCGTTGGCCGATTTCGTTAAATGAAGAGACGAAGCAGGCTATTCAAGTATGTGTTTCGTATATTGACTCGATAGGAGTTATGTCTAAATAGTAGTAAGAAAGTTAAATTAGGTGATACATGTGTCAAAATATACCATTAAAGATGTAGCAAAGGAAGCGGGTGTTTCAATCGCGACTGTTTCTAGGGTGATTAACGGTAAAGGGAAAGTTAATGCAACTATGGAACAAAAGGTACAGGAAGCGATTAAAAAGTTAAACTATGAAATCAATGTGATTGCGAAGAATCTTAAGGAAGAGAGAACAAAAACAATTGGGGTGATCATTCCTGATATTTCCAACCCGCATTTTATGACAATATCCAAAGGTATTGAAGATATTGTTCATCCATATGGCTATCAGCTGATATTCGGTAGTTCGAATGAACAACCAGCTAAAGAAGAGCAGCTTTTGAACCTGTTTTATGGGAAAAGAGTGGAATCTATTGTTCTGGCTACGTCTGGTTATAATGAACAAACCATTAAAAAGATTCATATGCAAGGTACGCCGATTTTATTAATGGATCGAAGAGTGGAAATTGACGAGGCTCCAATGCACCTAGTAGAAGAAGATAATATTGATGGTGCATACACATTGACTAAGCAGTTGTTAGAATTTGGACATACAAGAATCGGTGTTGTGAACGGTTCATTAAATGTTAGTACGGGAAGTGATCGTTATAAGGGCTTTCAAAAAGCTTTTCAAGAAGCGGGGGTGGAGAAAGACCCGATGCTTATTTATAATGGAGATTTCACGAAAGAGAGTGGGAAAAAAGCAGTTGAATATTTTATGAGCTCGAAACCACCATCAGCTATTCTGTCATTTAATAATTTTATGACAATTGGTGTATTAGGTGAGCTGGCACGTAGAGGCATTCGAGTTCCCGATGATATCTTTATAGCTTCCTATGATACGGTTGAACCTGAGGAGCTGATTAGTCACATGTACCAAATTCTTTACTTGCGTTCATCTCCATATGCAATGGGCGTGAGAATTGGGAAAATTTTAATCGAAAGCTTGTTTAATAAGGATGATGAACAAATATATCATGAAAAGTTCACACCTGTTTTGTCCTATCAACCTTAGTAGGTATCCAAAAGGAAGGCTCCAAACTCTTGAAACGCATTTCTGAAAAATACGTACTTCTAGAAAAGCTTCGATCTTATAAAGGTTGAGTACGATACTTACAAGTCTTGCATGATAGTGATCCTTATGATGCGTAAGAGCCTTAAGTATGATTCTTTTAAGGCTCTTTTTGGTGTGTTGCTGATCTGGTGTGTTGTCAAAAATGTAGTGGACATTCTGCATCTTGATATGCTCCTCTATAGGATAAGGCTGAATGGAAAAGGGCAAAGAGAAATGGTTATGATTATACTCATTTACAAAAACCAAACCCCCAATTAATACGCCCTTAACATTATCCGTTTAAAGTATAATTAACAATTTAATAGAAAAGATAGGTTTAAAAACTGAGAGAATAACCTGTGGCTTTTCATATGATTCCTTGATTTAAGGGGATACGTATGAGGAGTCACAGGTTTTTCGTGTGAATAGAGACAGTTTATGTCTCATAAACGGAGGTGAATAGAGGAAGATGGTGTCAAAGTTTAAGTCGTTATATGTTCCTTATTATTTTTTGTTTCCTGCTCTCTTATTATATGCGATCTTTTTTGTTTTTCCGTTTTTCTTTTCATTTGTGATTAGCTTTTCAGATTGGAATTTATTGAATGGGGATATGTCGTTTGTTGGGTTGAGTAATTATGAGGGGTTGTTTGGTGATGCCGTCTTTTGGAGGTCGATTATTCAAACACTCTACTATGTGTTTGTGACGGTGCCCTTTGCGGTGATACTCGGTTTAGTGTATGCCGTTCTTATTGAAAAAGCCGGGAAGCTTCGTTCTTTTTACCGTTTTCTCTTCTTTATTCCGGTCGTCGTCTCTGTTGCGGCTGCATCGCTTTCCTTCTCGTTGATTTACAGTCCGCAATCAGGACTGTTGAATCAGTTCTTACAAATGATTGGAATCGACGGTGTCAATTGGTTGGCGAATCCGAATACAGCACTTTTATCCATTATGGTGATTGGAGTATGGCAATCCTTTGGTTACAATGTGGTGCTATACATCGCAGGGTTAAAGCAGCTCGATCAAAGCCTTTATGAAGCAGCGGCTGTAGATGGTGCAACGCCTTGGTATCAATTTTGGCGACTAACGATTCCGTTGCTATCGCCTGTCCATCTATTCGTAACAGTTATGACGATGATCTATTCGTTCCAAGTGTTTGCCCTCGTGCAAATTATAACGATGGGTGGACCGAATCATTCGACAAATGTTGTCGTGTTTTATATATGGCAGGAAGCTTTTCGATTCTTTAACACAGGGACAGCAAGCGGTGCAGCGACGATCTTATTTGCCGTCATTCTTGTCCTCACAGTCATTCAATTAAAGCTACTCGTTAAATATGTTCATTACCAGTAAAGGTTGGAAAGGGTGTTATTTATGAAGCAGTCACCACTCCATAAATGGATGCTACATATCATATTGATATTGTCTGCGTTGCTTGTTCTCGTTCCGTTTTTATGGATGTTTAGTATTTCCATTTCAGCTACAAGCTCTGCGTTTCAACGAATCGCCTTCTTTATCCCTTCTGTCTTTAGCTTAGAAGGATATGCACATGTCTTACATACGACTCCCTTCTTTATATGGTTAGGAAATAGTGTTTTTGTAGCTATGATTCTAACAGCTGGACAAGTCATCATCGGCGTGTTTGCGGCCTATGCATTTGCGAATTATCAATTTAAAGGGAGTCAAATACTATTCTATTTTGTCCTTTGTACGATGATGGTCCCACCGCAAGCGATTATGCTGCCGACCTTTCTCGTTGTGAATGAGCTTGAGTGGGTGAATTCATTTAAGGGGGTGATTGTACCACATTTGGCTAGTGGCTATGCGATCTTTGTTCTGAGGCAATTTTTTATGCAAATCCCAAAAGATTTAGTAGAGGCGGCAGTCGTTGATGGAGCTGGGCATGTTAAAACGCTCTATCATATTTATATTCGTTCGTCTGTCTCTATTGTTGTCGGTTTGTTCCTTATCTTGTTTGTGAACAATTGGAATGACTATTACTGGCCGCTCATTATTCTCATGGATGAAAGCAAATTAACGTTACCAGTAGCCATCATTCAGTTTCGAAGTGAATCTTTCATTGAGTGGGTTCCGACAATGGCGGCCGCAACGTTAACGATTATTCCTGTTCTTATTCTTTATATGGTAGGGCAGCGCTATTTTACAGAAGGATTTATTCAAAGTGGAATTAAATAAGGAGGAAATGAAGATGAAACAATCATGGGTCTTAGTAGGAAGTTTGTTATTACTACTGTTGTTAACAGCTTGTGGGGGCGAGGAGGCAGCTCAGTCGCAAGAAGCATCGCCAAACGATAGCGATGATCAAGTAAGCTCGATGGAAAATGGGGGAGAAGCGGTTGAAATTACGTTTCTACACGTGTTTGGCGGAGATCAGGGTGAGGTCATTAAAGAGTTAGTAGAGAACTTCAATGATTCACAAGATGAGGTTGTTGTTAAGGATGAGCAAGCACAAGGCTGGTATGATGGAGTTATAGAGCGTTTGCAAGTGCTCTCGCTTTCGGATCAGCTACCAGAGGTGACGATTAGTGGCTTTGCCTTTAATGACTATATGCAATCGTTTATGCCGATTGTCCCAGCGCAAACGTTTATCGATGAGCAGGATTTTGATTTGTCGGATTTTTCAGAGCAAATGCTCGACCTTGCGAAAGGTGATGACGGAAATTTGCATTCAATGCCATTTGCGGTTAGTACACCTATTATTTATGTGAATAGAGATCACTTTGAAGAAGCGGGGATTGAATTGAAAGCACAACCAGATAGCTGGCAGGAGGTACGCGATTGGGCAGCTCAGTTATCTGAGGTCGATGATCGCTATGGAATATTCTTTCAAATGGATTTTGATACGTGGATGTTTCAGATGATGCTAGATTCAAATGGTGGTCAGCTAGCGGATGTCGATAAACAACAGGTTCAGTTCCAACAGGAAAAAGGGTTAGACGTATTAGAGTTTTGGACAGAGATGGTCTTTCAGGATGAGTCTTACCCGTATATGAATGGCGACCAGGCACAGCAGGAGTTTCAGCAAGGGAATTTATCGATGATGGTTGCGACAAATGGGCAAATCGGTCGTTTGAAAGGCAATGTTCCGTTTGAATTAGACATTATGCTGCTGCCAGAAGGGTTAAGCGGAACAGAGCGGAAGATCCCTGCTGGTGGAGCGAACATTTTCGTGCTGGAATCTGATGAGGAGAAGGAAGCGGCTGCTTGGGAATTTGTGAATTATGTCACTTCTGAAGAAGGTACGTCGATTATTGCGGAGAAATTAGGTTATATGGCTGTTAGAGAATCGGTGTTGGAAGAGGATGGCTTACTCGGTGATTTTCTTGCAGAATTTACACAGGCGAAGGTGTCGTATGAGCAGGCGGACGATATTGTACCTTGGTTTAATTGGCCAGAGGATCACGGTCCGAGAATTAATTCTGTTATGCTATCAGAATTTGAGGCGGCCTTTACTGGGCAAAAGACAGCCGAGGAAGCATTAGCAGATGCGGCTTCTGAAGTAGAAAGGCTGTTAGGTTGGTAAAAAAGATTTTGACGGTCAACACATGGCTGTTAATGGCGATGACAAGCTCGATTGAGGTCATGAAAGGGCTCCTGCCTGCTTTTTTGCAGGATGCTCTTTCCTTATCAGCATCCGAAGTAGGTGCCTTGTTTTCAATGAGCTTCTTTGCGCTCGTGTTGTCCAATGCGTTAGGAGGAGTAATTCTTCGTTTTGTGACGGTTCGTTTTCTCTACCTTACGAGCTTACTTGTGTTTGCTTCAGCCTGCTTATTGTTGGCGATATTCCTAACGGAGCCAACAGCCTGGTACAGTCTACTGTTTATAATCGGTTTTTCGAATGGATTCGGGAGCTTGCTAGCGAATGTGTTAACCCCAGCGCTTTATCCATTGAAATCAGGTAAGATGTTAAGCATCGTGCATTTCTTCTTTGGGATAGGGACGATGACGGCCCCGTACTTTTTTCTCTTGTTTTTTAATGGTATCCATTATGAATGGCAATGGGTGTTAATCAGCTTTGCGGTGATTGCTCTTGTGTTGGTTTTTTCTGTATGGATGACGGGTTGGCCGATTGAGCGACAAAAGGGTCCATCTAAGCGGAATGTGCTACAGCGTGAATGGAAGGTGATCGGAGCAGTTGGGTTTGCTTTGTTATTTTTCTTTTATATGGGCTCTGAAATTGTCTTTACGGTATGGTTAGTGGCTATTTTCAGAGAGGCGTATCAGCTTCCTGTTCAAACCGCATCGATTCTTTTCTCGATTATATTTGCGTTATACACATTTACGAGGCTGTTTGGTGCGGGTATGATTGAACGGATCGGAGCGCATAGACTTATTAGATGGAGTGCGGTGCTTTCTTTAGTAACGATTGTATGTGCGTTTTTAGGGCTGGGGACGTGGGGGATGACCTTTTTCTTTCTATTTGGTATGACAATAGCGGTTATTTTTCCAGCGATGACATCGATTGCTGTGCGTTATTTTGGAGCTGATGCAAGTAGGATGATGGGCTATTTATTTGCTTGTGGGTTTTTAGGAGGTTCCTTCTCTTCTTGGTTATTCGGCTTCATGTTAGATAGGATCACCATCGAGGTTGCCTTTACCGTCTTACTATTCTTCTTTACGTTATTTACGATCAGTGTGCTTGGCGGATTACAAGAAAAGGGAGAGACATATGAAACTAAGAACATATCTAGAACACAATAAGGTTATTGCGTCTGTTCGATCTTTTGAGGAGCTACACAAGCTGAAGGAAACGGCTGTAACAACCGTTTTTCTCGTACGATCTAGCTTGAAAAATATTGAGGAATTTGCTTCTTATTGTGAGAAGGAATCCATCGATTTATTTATCTATTTTGATATGATTAAGGGGTTTTCCCAAGAGAAGGAAGCCGTTGCGCATTTATTGAAGCTTTGTCCTCACATTAAAGGGATCGTTTCAAACAAGGCTCACATTATTAGAGAAGCAATGGGTCAAGGGATATTTGGCATATTCACGATCTTCTTATTAGATAGCTATGGATTAAAGCAAGGGATTAAAGTGATTGAAGGCGTTGACCCTGATGGGATTAATGTTGCACCAGGGATTTTGTACCGCTCTATTGAGAATCTATCAAAGCAATTTAATATTCCAGTCATATCTAGTGGACTCATCGAAACAAAAGAGGATATGGAGCGTTTGTTTACGGCAGGAGCCACAGCGCTGTCGACAAGTAAATGGGAGCTTTGGCTATGAGAGTGAAGATTGGTGTGTTATGTACCTCTGATACACATGGCTTGTTTGATGGTAGCGTTTCAGTTGATGAGTTAAAATCGGAGTTTAACAGAATCAAGGATACAGAAGACTGTGATGGGTGGGTGACCATTGATAACGGTGACACGCTGCAGGGGAGCCCAAGCCTACATTATTATGCGCTGAATGCGAAAAAGGATCATCCTTTTCCTTTGTATATGAAAGAGCTAGATTATGATAGTTTTGTTCCAGGTAATCATGATTTTGACTATGGTAAGCTCTTTTTTGAATCGATGAACAAGGAGTCTCCTGTCCCGTTTGTATGTGCCAATATCATGAAAGAAGAAGGAAAGGTTGATTGGTTACACCCTTTTGTGATAAAGGAGATTAATGGAGTGAAGGTCGCTGTCATTGGAGTTACACTGAGCGTCTCTTTGGAAGATCCACTTTTCAAAAAAGAAGGCTGGTTAATAGTGGATGAATGGATCGTGGTTAAGCGATTGCTTGCTCACCTAAAGGAATCGATCCAACCTGATCTTATCATCGTTAGCTATCACGGTGGGCTGGACGATCAAGTAGGAGAGCGGAATGTAGGAGAACAGCTCAGTCAGTTGAATGAGATTGATTTATTAATTACAGGGCATCAACATCAACTTATTAATGACGCTCAAGGTGATGGGCCGATTGAGATTCAAACGGGTAAATGTGGTGAGAAGGTTGGCTGTGTCACCTTTGATTTTGTGAAGCAAGGGAATCAATATATAAAATCTGCCTATCGTTCTAAATTAATAGAAATAAATCATGCTCAAATAGAGGAACAAGAAGAAGTGAGTGAATGGTTTAATCGTCCTCTTTTTAAGCATCACTTGCAAAAGCAAAAGCTATCACGTTTGCAAATGGAGGAAACGTGCGTGTCAAGGTGGGTACATGAGGCTATTAGTCATGAAGCTGGTGGTGATGTAACGCTTTTTTCATTGTCTGCACAAGAGCTAGAAATCCCTTCACGTTCGATTGATCGGAGGACCTTATTTGAGCTGTATCCATATCCTGATCGACTCTACTATTATTCGTTATGTGGAGAAGAAATCAAGCAACTATTAGAGATTAGTGCAAGTATGTATGATCCAACACTTGAAATGTCTGAATCATGGCTTACTCCTCATTCTCTCTATTATCAATTTGCGATCGTTGGAGGAGCTGATTATGAGATCAATGTTTCGAAGTCAGAAGGAGAGCGTGTGACATTGGGGCTATCACCTATGAACAACTATACGGTTGCTGTGACGTCTTTTCTCGTTCACCGCGCGACAAAATACCATCCCTTCTTTGTAAAAAGGAAGCCTGTATATAAGGTCGATGTAGTCATTCCGGCATTGCTAGAAAGCTATGCTCGCAAAAAGATGACACTACAGTCAGTAACGAAACCAAAATGGAAGGTCGTTAAAGATGCCACAAATGATTAAGCTTGCTGTGTTCGACTTAGACGGTACACTGTTAAATCAGCATAAACAGTTATCGCCAAGAACAAAGCGGATAGTAAACCAATTATTAGATCAACGTTGCTTGCTAGCTGTTGCAACATCAAGACCACCTTGGTTAGTAGCGCCAATTGATCCTATCTTTCGTCGTTTTTCCATTATGATTTATTATAATGGTGGGAAAATCGTTGACCAAAGGAAACAAGAGGAAATCAATACCTATTTAGATCGAGTATCAGTGAAGCAATTTTTGTTAACTTGTCAACAAAGGCTTCCACTTCAAGTTGTAGTTATTGAAAGCAAGCAAGGAACGTACGCGACAATGGACATCCCTGATGAGTATAAGGAAGGTTTATTCATAACAGAGGGAGCGTATCCAATCATCAATGACCTCGAGGGAGTCGATTGCTATAAATTATTATTACCAACCTCTCGTAAGTGTGATCTCCAAGAGCTTCAGGAGCCCTTTCGTTATGTATTTGATTTCACCTATACGCAAAGTGGAATGCTGCTTGAAGTGATCCCTAAAGGAATCAACAAAGGAGATGCGATCATGAAGGTGATTGCAGAAGAGGGGATTTCGCCATCAGACGTGATCGTTTTCGGTGATGATTATAATGATGTTGAGATGCTAAGTATGTTCGATTGCTCTTATGCGATGGAAAATGGGATCGAGGAGGCAAAGGAAGCTGCTACATATATGGCTGGTCATCATGCGGAGGACGGTGTAGCGAAGGTGTTGGAGCGATTGGGAGGTTAATCGTTTGCCTCTTAACAGAATATGAGGCTTATGCATCTGTTCCCCAGCTAATTAGAAAAACAGTCGAATCCTGCCGAACCCTATTGTAGAATGAATGTAACGAGACAAAGGGAGAGGGTTGCGATGAGGACGACTCAAAAAGAAGGTAATGCGAAACGCTTGAGTATGGTTATTGTGACGATTATCGTTCTACTAACTGGTGGAACACTCGTACTTTCAATGATTAGCCAAGCAAATGGCGAGCCCCTTAGTGCGACGAACCATAACGAAAAACTGAGTGTGAAGAGCTTGAATGCCGAGCTATTATTAGTAGAGCTAAAGGCTGAAGAGCAGCGGCTAGCAGAAGAAGAACGGAAAAGGGAAGAGGAGGAGCGAGCGGCAGAGGAGGAACGTTTAGCTGAAATGGCTAGACAGGAAGAAGAGAATAGATTAGAAGAACAGGAACGAGAATCCGCACCAGATCCAGAGCCTGTTGAGGAGCGAGAGGAAGAGGTTTTTGTTGTCACGGACGAGCCTAAGGAGCATGTGGCGAACTCTCCAGCGTCAGAGAAGCAGGACACAGAGGTTGAAGAGCAGCCTGAGGTGAAAGAGAGAGCATCCAATCAAGACTTTGAACGCCAGGTAGTAGCGTTGACGAATGAAGAACGGAAAAAGCATGGACTGGCGGACTTGGAGATCGATAACAAGCTGATGGATGCCGCAAGAATGAAATCAAATGATATGCAAACGAATGATTATTTTGCTCATGAGAGCCCGACCTATGGTTCACCATCAGAGATGAAGCAGCACTACGGCATAGATTTTCGAGCAAGTGGAGAGAATATTGCACACGGCTATTCGTCGCCAGAGGCGGTAGTAAATGGCTGGATGAATAGTGAGGGTCATCGCCAAAATATTTTGCGTGAAGAATATACGCATATTGGTGTTGGTTATGATGGTGCGGGTCATTATTGGACGCAAATGTTTGTTGGACGGTGAGTTCTAATTTCCTTTAATAGAGTTAAGAGCAGCTGTTATTTTTGTGATTTTATCAGGCATTGAAAAAGATGAGGTATAATCTTTTTCAATGCCAATTTATTAATTGTTCATTTCCTTCATTCAAGTACAATCACGTCCTCTTCTCAAACTGCTTCACAGCTCTTATCAACCAATACAGTGCAAGCCAGGGTAAGAGGAACTTTGTCCCCCATTCGATCGCTTCGAATAAAAGACGATAGTATATTCCAAATAAAGGAAAAATAATAAAGAGTGCAAATAATGGAATAATGGCAATGCCAATTGTTTTCAAATGAACACCTCCTGTTCCTTATTTTAATATTAGTGAGGAGCGCTGGCAGTGAGAGATTTGAGCGAATTTTGTCATGTGAGCGCCCTCAATCATTTTTTTTGAGCGTTTTCAACTAAGATTAGAGCACTTCGCAATCTCTGTTGAGCGATCTAACGCCAGCGCATGTCCTCTCTTCTTGAAGAAAGGAATTGGCCGAAATGATGTGAATCATCTATACCTTTGATAGAAAAAATGTTAGGATAAATAAAAGCTTTGTAAAATAATGTATCAGTGAGTTTGGGTGAATGCGATGATACGTGCTGTACTAATAGATGATGAACCGTTGGCGATAAGGTTACTACAGAGTAGGTTAGAGGCGACAGAGGACTATGAAATTGTTGGTACATATGTCTCTGAAGATGGGCTACAAGCAGAGTTGAAAAGTATTGACTTTGATGTGGCGTTTATCGATATTGATTTACAAGGTACGAATGGAATGGACCTTGCTGAATTTCTTCTTTCAGAAATAGAAAGGATACAAGTCGTGTTTGTGACGGCTTATGAAGAGTATGCGGTGAGAGCGTTTGAACTACATGCAGTTGATTATTTGTTGAAGCCGGTTATGGATGAACGATTAAATAAGACGACGAAACGATTGAAGGAGGCGATGGTCCTCCTCCATTCTGAAGTTCGTGAGGAAGTCCACGAGCCTGTTCAAATCTACAGTTTTCAAGAATTAATGGTGTATCGTCATAAGGAGCTTGTGAATTGGAAGACGAGCAAGGTGAAAGAGTTGTTTGCTTATTTGTTTACGTATCATGAACAATACATTGATCGTGATTTGATTATTGAAGCGCTATGGCCAGAGGAAGACTATAAGAGGTCTAAGATCCATTTGCATACGTGTGTGTACCATTTACGGAAACTTCTGCATTCATTAGGGTTTCATCAGCCGATTTCTTTCTCAGATAAGTGTTATTCACTGTCTCTAAGTAACGTTCAGAATGACGTAGATGAATGGCAAGCTTTGATGAATGAATTTGAACGAGACCCGGATAAGTTTTCGACGCACCAATTCGACCGAGTCCTACACTTGTATAAGGGGAAATACTTAGAACGAAATGATTATAACTGGGCGAGAGATCGATCTTCTACGTATCAGTATAAGATGATTCAGTTTTTAAACGTCATGAAGAAGAAATACAAGGGGCGGCATGAGAAAGCGTTAAAATGTTTAGCGTTTCTTGCTCAGGAAGACCCATATTCCGAGGATTTATTGAAGGAAGAGCTTGATCATTTACGGGCAATTGGTCAATTAGCGGAAGCAAAATCGAAATATGCTGAATTTGTTAGAAGAGTGAATGAGGACCTTAGTCTTGAGCCTTCTGACTCTTTAAAGAGCTACTATCGTGCACATATCCAATCATAGAAATGATGAATGACTCCTTTAAAAGTATGGTTTTTAAAGGAGTTTTTACTTGAGCTCGGTGCATAGGCTAATAGTCATTCAGTCACAATGGGGCATACAGTTCGAATTAGCCCTTTCGACACTGTTGCTTACTATCACAAGTTCCGAAATAAACGATAAGGTACAGAATGGCCATAGACACCATGATCGCACTACGACTGAAAAGGCTATAGAGTTAGGTGGGGCAGTTATGATAAGAGCTATATTAATAGATGATGAACCACTCGCGATTCAAGTGTTAGAAAGAAAGCTTGAAGAAACAGGTGCATATGACATAGTTGCGACCTTCCATTCTGAACTGGAATGGAAGGAAGAGGTGCACAAACTGCATTACGATGTAGCATTTGTTGATATTCAATTGATTGGCAGTAACGGACTCGATGTAGTAAGAGAGATGCAAGCTACAAATAAGGAATCATTATACGTCTTTGTGACAGCTTATGAAGAGTATGCTGTTAACGCATTTGAAATGAATGTCCTTGATTACATAATGAAACCGGTATCGACGAGTCGACTTAAGAAAACGACTGAACGAATACATCATGCGCAGAAGTTGCGAGGATTTAAAGCTAATGAGGAGACAGCCCATTCTTTGAAAATTAACCTGTTTCAAGAGTTTACCGTCTATTACGAAAATGAACTCGTCCATTGGAAGACGAGCAAAGTAAAGGAGCTATTTGCCTATTTACTTACGGATCGTAATCAATATGTAGAACGCGATATGATGATTGAAGCGCTATGGCCAGGTGAGGATTATCAAAAATCCAAAAGGCATTTACATACGTGTATGTATCACTTAAGAAAAAAACTTAAATCGATCGGCTTTGATCATGCGATTACGTTTTTGGATAAACGTTATTTACTACAGATAGAGACGTCTACTGATGTTGATAAATGGAAAGAGGCGTTAGACCATTTACATAAACAACCGGATTCGGCTGAACAATTTGATCGCTTATTAGCCGTGTATAAGGGGAAATATTTAGAGCGTGATGATTATGAGTGGGCAAAGGAGCGTATGCAGGCTTACCACTTTCATATGATAAGCGTCATGATGAAGATGAAGAAATATTTCACTGACAGAGAGCAATTGGAGCAAGCAAGTCAATGCTTGTTCGTACTAATGAAAGATGACCCTTATTCAGAGGATTTGGTTCAAGAGATGATGGACATTCTCAAACGGATGGGGCGGCGGGCAGATGCGGTTTCGCTGTACGAGGGATTTTCGGCACGCTTGCAGAATGATCTACAGCTTAAGCCATCTGCCAGATTGAGGGCTTTTTTTAAGAGGATTTAGATTAGACGTGTGACTGAAATCAATAGGGTTCATGCTTTGATGGGAATGATTATTGAGGTTATATGTTCAAAGTTTAAGAGATTATTGAGAGTTAACTGGTAAAGTAGAATTATGCATTTTTTGTCATATGGTGGTGAATATCGAACAATCTATAAGTTAGGTTAGATACCTTTACGATAATGAAGGAGGGAAATTATGCGTGTCAAAAAGATCCTTTTTCTTATTTTAACGACCTTAATAGTATTTAGTTCATTTCATCAGGTGAGCTTTGTTCATTCAGAAGAAGGTAGCTCTTATGTAGGAGACTTGAATGTCAATATTGATATCTCTCCTTTTCGAGAAGCGGTATATGCTGGACAAGATGCTTTGTACCATTTAACTCTAAAGGTCACTGGATCACGAACAGAATACACCGATGCAACGATTATTGTTGAGTTACCAATTACAGATTACTCAGATTTCACACAAAACTTGACAGAATTAACTATTAATGGTCAGACGCCTACATACAACGAGACGAATCATCAATTAATCTATCAATTCGACTCTCTTCAATCAGGTCGATCATATGAAACGATGCTTAAAGTAAATACGATTAATGGAGTAACTCCAAATGGCACAACTTTGACAACGCTTACATCATTTGAAGCGAATGAACAATCAGTTATTTCCGATGAAGCGACAGTATCCGTTCAATCCTCTTTGCTGCTCTTGAAATTCCAAAGCTTGAGCTTGTTCTCCCTATCTATCTTGGAGCGTCTGATGAGATTTTGGACAAAGGTGTCGGTCAAGTAGAAGGCTCTTCTATTCCAATAGGTGGTGAAGGAACCCATACTGTTCTTGCGGGTCACCGTGGGTTAGGGACGAAAGAAATGTTTCGACATATCGATGAATTACGGGAGGGAGATGTTTTTTATATTTATACATGGAATGAAACCTTGTCCTATCGTGTTAGTGAAAAACAGATCATCTATCCTCATGAAACTGAATCACTGGAGATGGAGGAGGGAAAGGATTTAGCTACTTTATTGACCTGTCATCCCTATCGACAAAATGTTCAAAGGTTATTAGTGCATGGAGTACGAGAGTGATGATTTTCAAATAAAAATAGCACAGGGACCAGGGCTAATGAGAACTCTGGCATAGATAAACATCTAATTCCTAATAATGAATCAATCATACTAGGAATTTCATGAAAAAATGTATGAATTGCATATATTTCCATAAAACAAGGACTTAAGAATCCTTCCCATAGTGATGATATGGGAGGGTTTTTTTGGAATAAGAACCATCATGTATGGATAGATCTTGAATTTTTGTATCAGGTTTAAGTGATTTTTAAGCGTCAATTGATAAAGTAGGTTAGTAAAAAAATATAGGAATAGGTGGTGAATGATGTCAATGCTTATGCGATTATCAAAAATTGAATGATACGTATGAGTTGTGATTGGTGTGCCATGGAAAAGACAACAACTAAACATCACCGTTTGAATGAGAATAGAAAAGGCTGAAATGAAAAACAATCAAGGGCTCTTAGAGGAGATGGAGATTTGGCTCACCTTGTATGATTGTAAAGAAGTCTTGTGAAGCATGAAGGGCCGATACTAGTGATCGTGCGTGGAAGGCTCATTAGGGCTTTAAACGTGTTGGTCTGAAAAGTAAGAAAAAATTGATGAAGTGAGGGATAGGAATATAATGAAAAAAATCTTAAATATGCTACTGATTGTTGTATTAGTACTACAGACAATGACTGGTAGTATTGTGTTGCCATCATTTGCTGCAGCTAATGACGGTGAGGAAACGATATTTAAAGCAGTGACAATAACCGATGCTGAAGGAAACGAAATCGGTTTAGATGAATCGGCGGAACAAGAAGTAATCGTTCATGTTGATTGGTCTGTTCAAGGTCTTGAGGTGGGCGAAGGGTATCAAGAAGCATTAAGCTTACCAGACGAGCTTATCATAGCCCAAAATCAGACCGTTGAACTGCTCATTGATGAGCAAGTAGTCGGTGTCACTAATGTGAACGTGGATCAGACGGTCACGGTGACATTTAATGAAGTGATTGAAGAAGTACCGGAAGCGGAGGGCTTGTTTCAGTTCGAGGCATACTTCGTTCCAGATTCGACAGAGGACGAAGAGGCAGTAGATGAGAATGCCGAGGAGTCCACGGAAAGTGAAATAATTGAAGAAGACGAAGAAGTAGCTGAAGCGGATTCTGAGGAAGCAGATTCTTCAGAAGAGGTAACAGAAGACGCCGATGAAGTAGAAGAGGCGAAAGTGGAAGACGAGGATCAAGAGGAAGAAAGTGATTTACATAGCCATTCTATGTCTTCAATGAGTAGTGAAATCACAGAGAATATTATTACGGGAGTTACGTTAAAGATCGATGATGTCGAAGTCCAAAATGGAGATGAAATTGTTGTTTGGCATCCATACGACTCGTCCAATGTCTTGCTAGAATATGATTTTGCTTTGCCGAATAATCACGGTTATGGTGATGGGTCAACATTTACGATTTCAGTACCTGATATGTTTATAATTCCACAGGTGCCCGCATCAGAACACGTGCCATTATCACGGTCTGACGGAACGATTTTTGGGACATTCTATACAGAGGGTAATGAAGTTATTATTACGTTTAATGAGAATATTGAAAACGAGTCAGATATCTCAGGGAATATTAGCCTTGAATCGAACTTTGATGAACATTATGACGGCTCAGCAGAAGGAGATCGTATTGTTTTTCCGATTGAAGGAGAAGAGGATTTAGAGTTTCCGATTAAGTTTATTCCAAATGCGAATGCTATTGATAAGCAAGGTGTTGGGAATAGAAGCTATAATACACAAACGATTACATGGACAGTAGATGTGAACAAAAATCTACAAACCATTGAAAATGCTACATTAGATGATCAACTTACAGGTGAGCATTCATTTATAGATGGCTCATTAAAAGTGTATGAGCTTGAGATGAATGCGAATGGTGAGGTTGATGGTGTAACAGAAAAAACGGATCATGGTTTTGATTTGTCATTTCCAATAGAGTTAGGAGATATCGATTCAGCCTACCGTTTTGTCTATGAAACGGAAATCAATGATTCTGATGGAAATAGTTATCAAAATAATGCCACTTTGGTCGGCGACGATATGACTCCAATGCCTGCGGAAGCGTCTGTGTCTGTTGATCGTGGGAAACCGCTTGAGAAACGATCTACAGGGTATAATAATGTTTCACAAACGATCACGTGGGAAGTGAGATATAATTTTGATGAAAAGAATATTTCACAAGAAGATGCCAAGCTGACGGATGTGTTTGGTGATAATCAACAGTTAGTTGAAGGTAGCTTTGAGGTTGTCGCTGTTGAGATTAATCCAGATACTGGAGATGAAATAGGTGAGACACCAGTTAGCTCGGATAATTACTCGATTATCGAAACAGCAGACGGGTTTGAACTTGGATTTAATGATGCGATTAACCAAGCTTATAAAATTGTTTACCAAACGACAGCTATTGATCGTGTAGACAATAACTACACAGTGGAAAACGAGATTAGTGATGAGTTTGGGCATAGTTCAGAAGCGAATCGAGGAATTAGCCAAGGTATCTTCATTAAATCTCATGGTACTCCCAATTATAAAGATAAAGAAACAAACTGGTCGATTACGATCAACCATGATGAGCATGTGATGGAGGATGTTGTCTTTACGGATACATTGCCAGAAGGATTTACACTAGAGGATATTCATGTTTCTCATGAAGGTAACGAATGGGAAGATGGAGAACAGTATTCGCTAGATTATAATGAATTAACGGGGCTTATCGAGATTACTTTTAATCAAGATTTGACGAAGCGTGTCAATATTCATTACACGACATTGATTGATTTTGACGAAGCTGGTCGCGGTAGTCACGTGAATAATGCAGGGCTTGAATGGGTTCCTGAGGGTGATGATACGAGTGTGAGTCGTGAAGCTTCAGCAACATTTACCCCAGATGGTTATACACAGAATAATGGCTTTAAGCACGGGTCTTACAATTTGGAAACGAAGGAAATTACGTGGACGATTGGTGTGAACTATAACAACGAAACGCTTAATGACGTTGTTGTGGAAGACTTCATTATAGGTGAGCAAAACTTTGATATTGATGATGTGAAAGTTTATGAAATGAATTTAACATCAGTGGCTAATCACTATGAGATTGGTGACGACGTAACGGAACACTATACGATTTCATCAACAACTAGAGAGGAAGAAAGCATCACACAGGATGGCTTTCAAGTCTTATTAGGTGATATTACGACGGCTTTCGTTATTCAATATACGACTGATTTAAATGACCAATTGGTTGAAGCTTCTTATGATAATGAAGCAACTGTATCAAGTACGAACAAGGACGACTTTGGTTTACATACTACAGTTAGTCCGCAGTACGGTGGTCAGTTTATCGACAAGAGTGGACAGCAAAATGCAACAAATGGGCGAATTGTCAACTGGCGAATGAATCTTAACTTTAGTCAATCCTCTGTGGCGAACTTCGATGTTCATGATACGCCGAGTATTAATCAGACGATTCTAAGAGACACGCTAGTCGTTTATGAAACGAATGTTAGTGGGAATTCTATCAATAAGAATGAGGATTCTATATTAGAAGAAGGTGTAGATTATACACTGGTATTTAGTGAAGATGAAGATACAGGACAAGAATCCTTCACCCTTACGTTTAACGATGAAATTGATCGAGCGTATGTTTTAGAATATGATACGTATATTTTGTATGCGGGAGATGGAAATGCTTACGGGAATACAGCTACAATTGCAGGTGAGATACCCGGAGATGAAATTGAAAGCTCAGATTCGACGAATACAAATATCTCCTTCAATAACATCTCGGGAACGATTACTGGTCAGGTTGGCTCATTACAAATTACGAAAGTCGATGCAGACGACACTGAACTAACGTTAGAAGGTGCAGTATTCGAGCTGTATGACGAAGCTGGTGAAGTATTATTACGAACGGGTACGACCGATGAAACCGGAGTTGTCACGTTTAATAACTTACTTTATGCGGAGTATCAATTGAGAGAAGCAGAAGCTCCTGAGGGCTATGTGGTCGGAATTGAAGATACGCAGACAGTAAGCGTAAATGCTGCTGTGACTGAGATTGAAGTGGTGAACTATGAAATTAAACGCCATGTTGAGTTGACGAAAGTCGACGGTACGGATGGTACATTGTTAGAGGATGTCGTATTTGAGTTATGGAGCGCCTCTAATGATTCGATCATTGACACATACACAACGAATGCTGATGGAGTCATTTACGTTGAAGATTTAGAGCCAGGTGATTATTACTTTATTGAAACGACACCTGCAGATGATTATGAAGCGAATGAAAGCCAATACCCTTTTACAATAGAACCAGAGCAACTCACCATTGATCAGATTACAGTAGAAAACGAATTGATTCATGGTAGTGCTTCTATTCAAAAGGTTGATGCGGATAATTCAACAACAGGATTAGAAGGTGCGGTATTTGAAGTTCGAACGGCGTCAGGCGACCTTGTACGGACGATAACATCTGACGAGGATGGTGTTGTCGATACAGGTGATTTACGCCCTGGTGATTATCAATTAGTAGAAACTGAGGCTCCATTTGGATTTAGTATTTCTAATGATGAACCAATTGAATTTACAATTGAAAGAGAAACTCAGAGGGGTACAGAAGATCTACTCAATTTAGGAACGATTGCAAACGAAGTGAAAACAACATCGATTGAACTTACAAAAGTTGATGATGTTAATGGTCAAGTGCTAGCAGGTGCAGAATTCACATTAACGTACGTAAGTGGTGAGTATTCAGCAAGTTCACAAACGGCAGAAACAGATGAAGATGGAAAAGTAACATTTAATAATCTAAAACCAGGAATCTACGAATTAAGGGAAACGTCAGCACCAGATGGTTATCTTTTAAGTAGTGAACCAATAGAGGTAGAGGTAACGCTTAATGATGTGGATAGTGGTGAAACAGTAACGACTATGACAGAAAACAGCCCATCTATAAGTGTTGAAGTGGAGAAAATCTGGTTAGATGATAACTCACCAGAACGTCCAGAATCGATCAATGTTACTCTTCTGCAAAATGATGATATATTTAGACAAGAAGAGGTGACGGCAGAGGAGAATTGGGTCTATACCTTTGAAGATCTACCAAGATACGATGAAAATGGTGTCGAGTATACGTACACGATTGATGAAGAGGAAGTAGACGGGTATGAGAAGTCTATCGACGACTTTAAGATTACAAACTTACGAGTCGGTACAATAGACGTAGAAGGAACCAAAACATGGCTAGATAACAACTCAGACGACCGCCCAACATTGATTGAAGTGAACCTACTTCAAAATGGCGTTCAGGTTGACAATCAAGAAGTAACAGCAGCGGACAACTGGCAGTACAGCTTCACAGACCTAGATGAGTTTGATGAAGAAGGAATTGCCTATGAGTATACGGTGAAAGAAGAAGCAGTAACTGGTTATGAGACGACAATCAATGGCTTTGACATCACGAACTTACGTGTCGGTATAACGTCTGTTGACGTGAAGAAAGAGTGGTTGGATGGAGATTCAGATGATCGTCCAGAATCAATTACGGTTCACCTTCTGCAAAATGGCGACAAATATGATGAAACAGAAGTGACGGCGGAAGAGAACTGGGAGTATACCTTTACCAACTTGCCAAGATACGATGAGCAAGGTGTCGAATATACGTACACGATCGAAGAAGAGGAAGTAGCGGGTTATGATTCTATGATCGATGGTTATGAAATTACGAACGTACGGGTTGGCACGATTGATGTCGATGTAACTAAGGCATGGCGTGATGATAATCCAGCAGACCGTCCAGCTGAAATCACTGTGAACTTACTACGAAATGGTATAGTGATTGAAACAATCGAAATCGATGCAGACATGGATTGGGAGCATACGTTTACCGACCTAGCTGAGTTTGATAGTGAAGGTGTCGCGTATGAATACAGAGTGACTGAGCACGATGTTCCAGGCTATCATTCAGAAGTAGAAGGCTTTGACATTACGAATACTCGCTCAGAGGAAAAATCGATTGTTGTGACAAAAGGTTGGTTAGATGATGATTCAGAAGACCGTCCAGAATCGATTACCATTACACTTCTGCAAAATGGGAATGCGTATGAAACAGTTAACATCACGGAAGAGGATGGCTGGACCTATGAATTCGCTAACTTAGATGCCTATGATGATGCGGGTCAAGCGATTGAGTATACGGTTGAGGAAGAGCCTGTAGAAGGTTATGAAACGACAATCAATGGCTTTGACATCACGAACCTACGAGTCGACACGACGTCTGTTGAAGGGACGAAAACGTGGGTAGGTGATACACTAGAAGATCGCCCAGATTCAATTGTGGTTGTCCTTTATCAAAATGGTATCGAGTATGAGAAGAAAAACGTGACACGATCAGATGAATGGCAATATAGCTTTACGGACTTGCCGAAATTTGATGAGTCTGGTGTAGCGTATGAGTACACGATATCGGAGCTGGACGTGGATGGATATCGTTCAGAGACGGACGGTTATAATCTCATTAATACGTTCATACCGATTGCTCCAGAAGAAGAGGAGGTCCAAGAAGTAATATCAGATGCAACTGAGGAGGATGGGGAAGCCCAATTGCCTTCAACAGCAACTAACCTCTTTAATATTGTTCTATTTGGAGCAGGATTCATTGCTTTGGGATTGTTAATCCTAATGATTGCCCGAAGACAAAGAAAAGCATAATGTTGAATAAGAGAAAAGCTTTCACACGGTTATGACTTGTGTGAAAGCTTTTTTATAAAGGGAAAAATGTATAAATTTCGGGTAAAACATGTGGGAGACGCATAGAGCAAACTTAAAGGAGAGGGGCGGCTTCCACGTTACACATTTTTCTGAAAAAAACCCACTTTCAGAAAAACTGAAACCCGCTATAACGGCTTCGTACGCTGCATTAAAAAAGATACTGTCGCGTTTTTTTAATGTTAGTAATGGTGAGGGTTAGCGAAGGAGAGATCGAAACCTACGTCAGGTAGGAAATTCGATTCAGGGGGAGTCGAGGTTTCCTCTGAAACGAGTTCACTAAAATATGAAATACTTTGGTAATTTTTTTTGTTTTATATAAGTCTATTGAACTAGTATTGGCACCCTGAGCTTGTTACGGAGTAGCCTGGAAAGGGTAACTAACCTCGTTATGGTAGCGGATTAGATCATATTCAAGTGATATGTTCTGTTACGTTTTTACTTCTTTTAACCTATTAACCTTGTATAGTTTTTGTATATTTGGCTAAAGTAAGATGAAAAATGAGGAAATTTTCACATTGTTGCGTGCAATGATGTTTGCAGATTAGCGAATTTGAGGAGGGAAAGATGTTGACTGTCGGAAAGAAACGAAAGGTGAAAAAGTGGAAAAGCCTATCACTTGCAATCTTGCTCGTATGGGCTTCGGTGTTTACATCGCTCATTCCAGCAGGGAGTGTGTTGGCGGAGGATGCAGGTGAGGAAACGGTTGTTTATGTAGATTTTGAAAATGGTGAGGATCGATTTATTAATGTTGAGCCAGACAGCGGTACGAGGGATCAACCGTTTAAGACACTTAGACATGCCTATTATCAAGCGGTAGGGGTTGCTGAGAGTTTGTCATCTGATGAGAAAAATGTAGCGGTTACGTTGCTATCAGATGTTCCAGTAGAAAATGAGACGTGGCAAAGTAATATAGCAGCAGATGATGAGAGCATAACGATTACGATTACATCCGATGATCCAGAAGAACCATTCTCGATTTATCGACCGGATGAGTACGAAAATCGCATGTTACTGATTAACAACACAGGAAATGTTGTGTTTAAAGATGTTATTATTGATGGTCGGGATATTCTGACGAATACAACAACAGGCTATGGTATTATTCAGGTTACTCGTGCAAACGTTGTTTTTGACGGAGTTGAAATCGTTCATCACAACAATTATTCTAATTCTGGACATGCTGTTCTTTTCACAGATGTTGGCGGTGAAACAACGATAAAAGAGGGAACCGTGATCCGTAATAATACTCTTAGTGGAAATAATCCGACGAATCCAACTTCCCTTCTTGGTGCCGGTCGAGGTGGCCACCTGATCATTGAAGGTGGACTGATTACGGATAATTCGGTTAATACAGATGGTACCGAGAGTAATGGCGTCATCGTCGGGGTAGGTTTAAATGGTCAACCTCGATTTACGATGACTGGGGGACAGATTGAAGGAAACAATCTTGGTTCGATTGCTTCAGGAGAAACAATTGGAAACGTTGCTGTTTATATGCGTGGGGCCGCTAGTCAAGCTCGCTTTAATTTCGCTGGAAGTGCGTACGTGTATGATAATACAGACAGTGATGGGGAGCAACGCAATGTGTATTTGAATAATGTTACTGCTAGAGATAGTGCATTCTTGTATTTAATTGGTGAGATGGTAGAAGGGGCAAAAGTCGGAGTCTTTGCAAGAACGATGCCTTCTGTGGATGATCCAAAAGTTGATGTAGCAATTGGTAGTGATGAAGATGAGTATGAATACACAGCTTCTGAAGAGGATGCTCATTTCTTTGTTTCAGATCGAAGCACAACGGCGGTCGTTACTTTTGATGAAGATCAAGACAAAGTTGTGTTAGAGGAATTTATCGTGACGAAAGAGATGTTGCAGGAAGAAGTAGATAGGCAGGATGACTTGGATGAGGAGGCGTTCTCTAATGAAAGTTGGGATGCTTATCAAGAAGAATTATTAAAAGCACAAGCTGTATTAGACAACACTAGTGCTTCACAAGAAGAGATAAATGAAGCATATGTTGCGGCTAGGGATGCACGTCTTGCGCTACAAGATCGAGAAGCATCTTATTCAGGGCTTGAATTAATTCATCATCCAGGAACAACTCGTGATCAGATTGAATTGACGTTTGACTATCCTGTTACTCTTGATGATCTAAGCGGATTTGCGATTACGATTGGTGGTAGAGAGAACCCTGTCGTTGATATGACTACTGTTGATTTTGAAGTGGATGGCACTAAAGTTCTGCTTACATTACCTGAGTTAACGAGTGTACGACAGCCAATAGGTGGGTTAGTGACCGTAGAGTACGATGGGACTGGAACGTTAACAAATGCTGACGGTAGTGCACCTGTAGGCGATTTTGTTGATAAAAAGGTGAACAAAATTGAGCTAGGTAATACGATTGAGGGAGCCAAAGCAGACATAGCAGACGAAGATGGCTTGAATGAAGCTGATTACACAGTTGATTCATGGAATGCATTTGTTGATGCGTTAGCGGATGCCGAGGAAGTGTGGAATCGTGCTGATGTCGATCAAGAGGACGCTGAAGCAGAGCAAGAGGCAGTTGATGCTGCATTAATGGCGATTTTAGATGCCTTTGAGGGGTTAGTAGAGCGTGAAGAAGACGCTCCTGTAGATAAGACGGCGTTACAAGCAGAAGTTGATCGTGCTGATCATAAAGACGCAGATGACTATGTTTCTGGTTGGGACGAGTATCAAGCAGCTCTAGAAGAAGCAGTAGATGTGTTAGGTGACTCTGATGCAACGCAAGCCGACGTAGATGCTGCTTTAGACAAACTACAAGATGCGCGTGAACAATTGGAGACATTAGAACCGTGTGTACGTGAGTTTGTCGTAAATGGTGATTTTGAAGCAGATGATTATAGTAAGTGGTTCGTTATCGAAGGACCTATGAACCCTGATGCTTCTCTATCTGATGCAGAAGTACGACCATTTAATGAAGAGTGGGATTTAGTATCTGAAGATGGGAATGTCTATACTGTTGCTGCTGACTTTCCAATGGGGCTTTTCTATACAAAAGTTGATTTTAGTGAGTTAGAGGAAGGTCAGGTTGTGAGTGTAAGCGTAGATCATCGTGTAACGACGGTATATGATACGACGAACTTAACGGTCAGCTTAGTACCTGTGTTAGAGGATAGTAATTTTGAGGAAGTTCTCACTGAGAGAAATGAAATTTTATCAATTGGTGACATTTCATTAAATGAATGGAGTACAGCTAGTAGCTCTTATGAGTTAGGAGAAGGCGAAAATACGAAATGGGGCTTAACAATTGAAGGGTATCCATTTATTCATGTTGATAACATTAGTATTTCTGCTTCTTGTCCTGTAATCGAAGTTGATAAAGAAGCACTGCAAGCAGAAGTTGACTTATCAGACGGGTTATCAGAAGCTGATTATACGCCAGAAAGCTGGTTAAGCTACGAAGCTGAACTAGAAAAGGCGAATGAGATTCTAGCCAATGAAGAAGCGATGCAAGAGGAAGTGGATGAAGCGTTAGCAAGCCTTCAGGGAGCGAGAACTAGCTTAGTAGAGCGTGAGGGTGAAGTAGAGGTTGATAAGGAAGCATTGCAAGCAGAAGTTGATTTATCAGAAGGGTTATCAGAAGCTGATTATACACCAGAAAGCTGGTTAAGCTACGAAGCTGAACTAGAAAAGGCGAATGAGATTCTAGCCAATGAAGAAGCGACGCAAGAGGAAGTGGATGAAGCGTTAGCAAGCCTTCAGGGAGCGAGAACTAGCTTAGTAGAGCGTGAGGGTGAAGTAGAGGTTGATAAGGAAGCATTGCAAGCAGAAGCTGATTTATCAGAAGGGTTATCAGAAGCTGATTATACAGCAGATAGCTGGTCAGACTATCAAACCAAGTTAGATAGAGCGCAAGTCGTATTACATGATGCAGACGCAACACAAGCGGACGTGGATGAAGCATTAGAAGGGCTATCAGCAGCTCGTCTTGCATTAGAGCGAGTAGGCGGAGGAGCTGAAGTGGATGACGAGGTTGACAAAACAGCTTTACAAGCGAGAGCAACTGAATTACAAGCAACAATTGACAATGGTTCATTACGAGCGGGCGACTATACGAAAATATCTTGGTTGAATTTTATCGGAGTTTTAGAGGAAGCGCAAGAAGTTCTAGCAGATGAAGAATCGACACAAGCTGAAGTCGATATGGTATTAGATGCATTGAATAAAGCATATGATGCGTTAGTGAAAGTGTCAGAGCAAGTAGAAGAGAAGGAAGAAACAAAAGGGGACGATGAGCAAACGTTGCCGAGAACAGCTAATAGTTATATGACTTTGATGTTAATAGGGTTATTCATGTTAATCTTTGCTGGAACCTACTATGGTTTCAGAAGCAGAAGACTTTCATTTAAATAATTTATGGATTGAAGGGAAGAAGAACCTCCTAAGGCTCGAGTGGGCTTTAGGAGGTTTTTGTGGTTACGAGGGGCTCGAAAAAGTTAGGTTTGGGTTTGTCAAGAAAAGTGTGTAAGTTACACCCCCTTTTGTTTTTAAGGCTATTGAAAGATGCGATTTTCACTTTTCTGTAGCCTTTAAGTAATATGAGTAGCCGTTACCTGTCTTTGAAAGCCTTGCAATGAGTGGAGCCATTACATTGCTTTGAGTTACTGAAAGGACTTTTTCAGTACTGTTCAATCCCCTTGTGGCTGACTTCTTTCTGAAAACGCCTTAAAGAGTGAATTCGATGCATGTTCCTTTATCTTCCTCACTTCTAATTATTAAGCCTTTTCCAGTTAACTGTTCTAGGCGTCGATTGATATTATAAAGGCCAATTCCACGCTTGTTATGAGCTAATGGTTGGTTCAGAAGCTGATCCATTTTTTCTTTAGGAATCCCACTACCATTGTCTTGAACGGAAATGTTTACGTAATGCTTTTTTGAACCTTTTACTGATATGATAATCATACCTTGTTGATTTTCCTTCAATCCATGCTCGATCGCATTTTCAACAAGTGGTTGTAATGAAAATGGTGGGACTTTTAATTCCCCAAAGTTGTCATCGATTTCCCATTTAACATCAAATACAATTGACATGCGTTCCCGCATAATATGAACGTATGATTGAACGAAGCTTATTTCGTGATCTAATGCTACAAGTTCGTTCAAGTTATTAAATTGGAAGCTCGTTTGTAAGTAGTGACAAAATGCTTCCAATAGTTTCTGCATTCGCTCGACGTTGATCTCTGCTAAACTTAAAATGGCGTTTAATGTGTTAAAGAAGAAGTGCGGCTGAATTTGGGCTTGTAGCCACGCTGTCTCAATACGGACATTCTCCTCGGCGGTTTTCTTAACACGAATAAGGGCAGATACTCGAGACCTTAGCTCTTGGGCATTTACAGGCTTTGTTACATAGTCATTAGCACCGGCATGGAATGCGGCTTGAATATCTGCTGTTTGACTTCTAGCTGTTAAAATAAGAATCGGAAGTTCTGTAATTAAGTAAGTGTCACGAATTTGTCGTGTAAGCTCGTAGCCAGACATATTTGGCATCATGACATCTGTGATGACTAAATCCCAGTTCTCTTCTTTTAACTGTTTTAATGCTTCTGCCCCACTTGATACACCGTGCGTCGCATATGTGCCGTTCAGTAATTCTTCCACAATATGAATGTTGATTGGATCGTCATCGACAATTAAAATACGTCCGTTTTCTTGATGGTCTAGAGATTTCTCAGCTGTTGGACTCGCCTCATATACATGGTGGTTCGTCGGTTTTGAAAGAGACGATGGTTGAGTATCTTGTGCGATTGGCATAGAGAAAGTGAAGGTTGTCCCTTTCCCTCGTATAGATTGAACGGAAACCGTTCCTCCATGTAATTCGACTAGTTGCTTTGTAATACTTAAGCCTAATCCAATTCCGCCCCCGACAACAGCTGTACTGTAATCTCCTTGTTCATAACGTTGGAAAATGCGTTCGATTTCCTCATTAGAGATCCCAATTCCTGTATCCGAAATATGGATGAGGGCTTGGTTATCTTCACGATCTGCTGTGATTGTAATCGTTCCAACTTCTGTATATTTGATCGCATTGTGTATGATGTTAAACAAAATCTGAGTAAGGCGATGCTCATCAGCTAGAATAGACGGGAATGATTCAGAGACATCGATTTGAAAATGGATTTCCTTTCCGTTGACTAGAAATTTCAGTAAGTCAATTACACCAACTACGACAGAGTGAACATTAATCGGTTTTCTCTTTAATGTCATTTGGTTTTCGTTTAAATGATTCACCTCTAATAAATCATTGATTAAAAATGACATACGTTGACCTACATTAATAAGCAACCGCAATCGTTCTTTGTATTCTTCTTTGTCGTTGTATTCCTTTTCTAATAAAGTTTGTGCAATATTGATCATGCCATGAAGTGGGTTTCGTAATTCATGAGATGTATTTGCTAAAAAGTCGTCCTTTGATCGTAAGGAACGTTGAAGCTGCTTAGACAAAGTTTCTGTTTGTTCGACGGAACGGAAATAACGCTTAAAACAATAAATTGAAAAGAGAATAACAGCTAACGTAAAATCAATTGGATAAAAGTCAAAGTCGATTCCGAGATTGTATTGAACGATAGATGACGAAATATGAACGGCAAGTGCCGTTGTTCCAAATAAAATGAAAATGTTATCTTGAAATCCTCTTGTTACCGTTTTAAGGAAGACAAATATGACGACAGCCGGAACTATGATGAGAATCATATTAATTACAATTCTCGTTGAAATAACCCATCCAATTGGAGCCAATATGATGAACAGGCAATAAACGAAGATTAGCTTTGGTAATAAACGAAACAAAATACCATTCGTTAACGTCGGTAATAAATGTTTACAAAATAAAACTAAAAACAAAATAGATGCAGAAAACGATAGAAAAATCATTTTTGAAATATACTCGTATGGTAATGGTATGAGATAAAGGATGACACGATGATCAGAAAGCATGACCGTGACAGCTGCTACGAATAGGAGCGAGCCAAAGTAAAGTAATACCTTTTGTTTTGGTCCAACCACATAAAGAATAAAGCCATATAATCCATGAATGATGAATATTACAATAACGGCTATTTGACTAACGATGGAAGTGATTTCTTGTCTCTGAATAACATCGCCATCTCCGAATTCTAGTGGGTGATAGATCCCTCCTTTCCTCCCTTTTACATGATCATGAGCAACGTGAAGTAGCAGTTCTAAATTTGTATCATTTGCGTTGTATGTTACATATTTAGTGGCAATGCTCCCTTCGTATTCCATTGCTGACGCAGCCACTTGACCGACTTCAATAAGTTGCTCTCCATTTAGATAGAGTCGGTAAGATGTGTAAATGTTAGGAATCTTCAGCCCTAACAGCTGGTTAACGTCTTCCTCATTTAGAGTGATTTCAAGACGATATGTCCCATATTGAAACCCTTCTCTGTAGGGCCAACGGTCAAACGAGCGTACATAGGATGCTTCACTTTGACTAGCTTGGAACGGTTCTATAAATTGCTCGTCATAATATTCCCACTCTCCTTCTAAAGAAAAGATTCCTCCATCTATTGCATTGAGGTGTAGTACACCTGCTTCTGCTTCTACTGAATGGACATTTTCATGGGAAGAAATCCAAATGATTCGTATCGTTAAAATAAGCAAAACAAAAAGAATGAGGTATAGGAGCGTTTTCTGTTTGTTCATGTCATCACCACTATTATTATTTGTCCTAATACATCTATTAAACCATTTATTACTACTTAATTTCATTATTTTTTAAGCGGTCATACGATATAATGAACAGTAGAATATGAAATGGTAGGTGTAAGAAGTGAGGACTACATTTGTAAGCAACGGCTTAGAGGAACGTCCACAAGGCTTTTATGAGAGAAAGCCTTTTGTTCTTTTTATTGCGAAGGACGAGAATATAGTATCGAACATGGAGCAGATGTTGGTAGACGAACATCGTTTTCTATACTCGGTGACGTCTGAATGGAAGCAGGTAGAATTGAGTTTACATTCGCAAATTCCAATCGTTATTGTTCTTTTACATAAAGATGGAGAAACGGTTGATCCAGTTATTGATGGAATGATTCGACAATTTTGTGAGTATTTTAAAGTTTCAGTCGTTCTCTGTAACCGAGAAATGGCAGTTGAGCAAACACGACTGCCCCATTCTTTTTTTGCAAATCCATATGATAGGAAAGGTTTAATTGAATTGGTTAGGAAATTGATTCAATTACGTTCTATTTCTTATATAGATTTGGAAACCGGGCTATTGAATCAACTGTTTTTTGAGAGAGTATATAAGTGGCAGTTGGCAGCATGCAAACGGACAAAAGTACCGTTTTCTTTAGTTTTCTTATCATTGAGTTCGTATCGGGAATGGAAGGATACGTATGGTTTGTTAACATTGAGGAAGATAAAGGAAGAATGGATTGATCAGATCCAAGAAAAAGTACGCGATTCTGATTTTGTTTTTTCCTTTGGTCAAGAGAATGAAGTGATTTTACTTCTTCCATACACGGGCGAAGAAGAGGCGCGATCTTTTTTGAAGAGGTTTGAAAATGACGGTAAACAATTACGAGTTAGTCATGATGAGACGGAGCTTTCGGTGGATCTCCATTTAAGTGGTGTTGTCGTAGAAATTCGTCAATCATCAGTCGAACATATCGAGGTGACGAGAAAAGCGCGAGAGATGATGGCTTCATTAGACGTATCATCTGTTGTTACAGTTGACGATTATTTAAAAAAAGAAATCGAACCAATCAAAGTGACGATTATTGAACCAGATGAAGTGTTTCGGCATGTATTGGTGAACTTAATGAATCGTTTAGAGATGGATGGTTTTGAGTTTCAGATAAAGGATTTTGAAGACGGGCAGTCGTTTCTAGAGTCGGATTATTATCAATCTGCCCATACACATATTGTCATTTTGAATGACATACTACCACATAGAAGTGGATTAGAATTAGTTTATGAATTACGAGGTAAGCCGAATACGAATAAATATTTAATTACAATGCTTTCAACGAGACGGGCGGAGGAAGATATGATTTATGCATTTGAATCAGGAGTAGATGAATATATTGTAAAGCCATTTACCATTCATTTACTAGAAGCAAAAATAAAACGTTTGTTAAGAAGGTATCGCTAATGGTTACAGTAGATATACGTGTTTTGATTTATAGTCTGTTGATGTTCATTTTTATACTGTCGGTTGTTTTTATTTATTTAATTGTGAATCGTTTAAGGGAAAAGAAACGTGAAACGCGCATTCATCATTATATTAATCAATATCATAAAAGCTTTTATGATCATTTAATTGAAGGAGAGCCTGCCTCAAGTGAAATTGAGCCTGAGTGCACGTTACAAATAAGGGCAGTAGAAGAGATATTGACGCGATATAGTCATTCAATAAGTAGCGAAAAGGTAGTTGAACGTATTTGTGAATATGCGGAAACATATTTATGTAGCCACTATGAAGCACAATTGAAAAGTCGTAGATGGAGTAAGCGAATGAATGCTTTGTACCATATTGTTGATTTTCGAATGTATTCGTTCAAGTCGAAGGTAGCAGAAATGCTAGCAAGTGATAAACACTACACAGATGATGAGTATTTACAAATGTATTTGTTCTTAACGAAAGCTGATAAGCAGTTATTTATGAAATTGATTGAAAGAAATAAAGCGAGCTTTACTGAATGGGAATATCGCAAGCTTGTTCATGAATTGGACCAGGATTCTTTTGCGCTATTACTACAATCCTTTGAAGAATTACCACAAAGCTTGCAATACAGTATGATTGATATAATTGGAATGGAAAATCAATTGAAGTGGTATTCATTTTTAATAGAAGTATTAGAAAGCGAAGAGTTAGAGCTTCGTATCCGGACGCTTAAAGCTTTAAGTAAGCTATCTTATGTCCACCAGCCAAAGCTCTTTAAGCCATATTTGCAATCTCCTTATTGGGAGGAGAGGATGCTAGTTGCAAGATTGCTTGAGACAAATCCTTCTAGAGATGTTCAGAATTATTTGATTACGTTATTAGGTGATTCCTCTCGTTTGGTTAGAAAGCAAGCAGCCAAATCGCTTAGCATGCAAAAAGGGGGGGAGCAGTTATTACAGGAAATTTCAATTGATGGAGACGAAGATATCATGGTTGAAGCATTTCAAGATGTGTACGGTACAAAAGTGGGTGAGTTAAATGGCTGATTTTATGAGTCAATTGCTCTGGATAATGGGTATTGTCATTCTTATTTATATGACTGTTGTTGTGGGCTTTTATTCGGTGTTAACGTTGACAGCCTTTATTCAACTTCGTAAGGAGCGCCAATTAGATAAATATGAAGACAATGAAGAGTATTTGCAGGATTACTATACGAAGCCAGTATCCATATTAATCCCGGCTTATAATGAAGAAGCGGGGATTATAGAGAGTATACGTTCTTTGTTAAGCTTACAATACCCACAGAAGGAAATGATTATAATTAATGATGGCTCCACTGATCATACAGTTGAGCGAGTCATTTCTCATTTTCGAATGGAAAAGATTGAGCTTTCCTATGAGGAAACATTATCTACTGCATCAATAAAAGCCATCTATCAATCTAAAATGATCCCAAGTCTATTATTAGTTGATAAGGAGAATGGTGGAAAAGCGGATGCTTTAAATGCGGGTATGAATGTGTCGAACTACCCTTATTTTTGCTCCATCGATGGGGATTCAATATTGGAGCAGGATGCCCTGCTTAAAGTGATGAAGCCGATCATGAAATCAGGTGAAGAAGTGATTGCCTCAGGTGGGAGTGTACGTGTAGCAAATGGCTGTGAAATTCAAATGGGCAAGGTGATGAAAATCGGTTTATCGAATAAGCCACTTGTCATTATGCAAGTCATCGAGTATTTACGAGCTTTCTTTACTGGGCGAATTGGACTGAGCCGGCATAATTTACTTCTCATTAATTCTGGTGCTTTTAGTGTCTTTTCAAAGAAATGGGCGATGGCTGCAGGGGGGTATTCTAATAAAACGGTCGGTGAGGACATGGAGCTTGTCGTTAGACTTCACCGATATATTAGGGAGCAGAAGCAAAATAAACGAATCGTGTTTGTCTCAGATCCTGTTTGTTGGACAGAAGCTCCGGAAACACTGAAACAGCTTGGTAGGCAGCGTAGTCGTTGGCATAGAGGATTAATTGAAAGTTTATGGACTCATCGGAAAATGACGTTAAACCCCCGTTATGGTGTCGTAGGAACGGTATCATTTCCATACTATTGGCTTGTGGAAATGATTGGACCGATCATGGAATTATTGGGTTATGCAATGATCATTGTTTATTTGCTTATGGGTGGGGTTTATCTTGAATTTGCTGCTCTTCTAATGATCGTCATGGTTGTTTACGGTTCGATCTTTTCGATGGTAGCTGTTTTACTAGAGGCATGGAGTTTAAATAGGTATACGAACGTGCGTGATTTAGTGACGCTGTTTTTATTTTCATTGTTTGAAACGTTCTGGTTCCGACCATTAACAGTGATCTGGCGTTTCCAAGGTTGTTTACAGTGGATGTTTAAATATCGTAAATGGGATACCCTTGAACGAAAAGGGTTAAATAAAATGAACGAGCATGCTTAGAAACGGGAGAAAGGAAAGATAATGAAAAAGTTAGTAGTGGCTTTAATAAGTGTTGCGGTTATTTTTTTGATTCCTTTTGTGCTTTGGCACTTTGAGAAATCTGATGAATTAAATATTGCGATTATCGATAAAACCGTTCCTGATGAATCCTACCGTGAGCACCATGGCTTAACATGGCTGCTTAATCATTGGAGGGTGACCGAAGAACGACTAAGTGCTTCTGAGGATTATCAAGGCTTTCGGCCAAATGAAAAGGAAGAAAGCTATGATATTCAACAGCTCTTAACGGATTACGACGGAATTGATTTGATCTATTTAGCGGATACGTATGGTGTTTATGAAGAGGACTTGCCTTGGGTGAATGAGAATGAACGAGAAGGCTCCCGTTCTAACCTAATTTACGGCGGTCTTGAAGTAGAGGAATGGTACAATATTTATACTAGACTAACGGATGGAACGCGCAGCACGCTTGTGGCGGAATTTAATACGTTCGCCTCTCCGACAAACACTGAGGTACAAAGTAGTGTAAGCAACTTTCTTGGAATAGACTGGAGCGGATGGGTTGGGCGCTATTTTGATGAACTAGATCCAGAATTAAATGAAGAAATTCCGCAATGGATTTTAGATGAGTATCCTGAATGGGACTACGAAGGTTCTGGATTTGTTATCGTTAATGACCTGAACTATGATTTAGTTGTTCTATTAGAAGAGGAGCATGTTGAGAAAGGTGGAATACGGCTACAATTTACGGAGCAGGGGCAGGAATTCTTTGATTTAGAGAAAAGCCCAGAGTATGCCTATTGGTTTGATATTATAGAAGCACGAGAAGAAGATCATGTGCTAGCGACTTATGATTGGCCATTAACGAGTTTGGGTGAAGAAATGCTGATCGAAAAAGGGATTCCCCTTCAGTTTGATGCCGTTATTCATCGCCAGGAAGGACCATCTGATCGTTTTTACTTTGCTGGGGATTACGTTGATGTTGCTGAAATTCCTTCCTTTTATCAATACAAATGGATGGCTCATTTGCAAACGTGGCGTAAAGGTTTCTCCAAAGAAGAAAACGCCTTTTTCTGGACGACCTATGTTCCAATGATGGAGATTATTATAAATCGAGCAGGTGAAGAGATTGAATACGAGCCTGTAACAGAAGATGGTTTAAATGAGACGAAAGAGTATCCTTCTATTGGAGAGAATCAATATAACTTCCGGATCGTCGGGGATCTTTATGAAGTATATGTTGATGGTCAGTGGGAGGAAATGACGATTAAAGGTGTGAATATGGGGATGGGGAAACCAGGTAGCTTTCCTGGTGAAGCGATGATTAGTGAAGAGGAGTATAGACGTTGGTTCAATTATATTGGCGAAATGGGCGCCAATACCATTCGAGTCTATACCATTCACCCACCTGGATTCTATCGCGCGTTAAAAGCATACAATGAAGCGAACCCGGATCAGCCGCTTTATTTGTTTCATGGTGTGTGGTTCAATGAAGAATCTGAAGTATATGAAGAAACAAAGGATGCTTTCGTTGGTGGAAATACGATCCCATTTCAAGAGGAAATGAAGATGATTGTTGATGTTATACACGGTGATACTCGAATTGAATATACGCCAGGACATGCTTATGGAATCTATGATGTTGATGTATCTGATTATGTCATTGGATGGATTATTGGGATTGAGTGGTATCCGCGCTTTGTGGAAGAAACAAATGATGTGCACTCTGATTTAGGTGATTATGATGGCCGTTTTGTTAAGACAGAGAATGCTGAAGCGTTTGAGTATTGGTTAGCTGAACAAATGGACCTTGTGCTGAGTTATGAGGCTGATCATTATGGCTTTGTTCGACCAATTAGTTTTACGAATTGGGTAACGACGGACCTTTTGACACACCCAGCTGAACCAAATGAGGAAGAAGATCTTGTTGGAATTGATCCAAATGTGGTCAAGCTAAAGGACGGGATGGAAGAGGTTGGACAATTTGCTTCCTATCACGTTTACCCATATTATCCAGACTTTTTGAATTTTGAGGAAAGGTATTTAGAATATACCGATCATCGTGGACAACCGAATAACTATGCGGCTTATCTTGAAGACTTACATGAGGTTCATGATATACCAGTACTTATAGCTGAGTTTGGTGTTCCAGCTACTAGGGGAAAAACCCATAACAATCCATTCGGTTGGAATCAAGGCCATTTAGCGGAGGATGAACAAGGTGAAATTGTTGTCTCATTGTTCGAAGATATTTTGCATGAAGGGATGATGGGCGGGTTAATTTTCACTTGGCAGGATGAATGGTTTAAGCGGACGTGGAATACGATGGAATATGATAATCCAGAGCGCAGACCGTATTGGTCTAACCCACAAACGAGTGAGCAGCAATTTGGCTTAATGAGCTTCGATCGCCATAAAATTCGGATAAATGGGAGTCCGTCAGAGTGGGAGGAATCCGTTCCGCTTTATGACGATGGTGATGAGTTATTAGAACAATTTATCGTAGATCACGATGAAACTTATATGTATTTGAGAATTGATTTGAATGATTTTGATTGGAGTAAGGATGCTTTTCCGGTTGTGCTATTTGATACGATTCCAGACCAAGGTAATGAACAGATCGAGGGATTTGATGGTTTATCGTTAAATAATGGCATCGACTTTATGATGAAGTTGAAGGGAAAAAAGAGCTCTTCTCTTCTAGTGGATTGGTATTATGATTTCTTCGAATATGAATATGTTCATGTTCACATGATGATAGATTGGGACATTGATAATCCAAAACCTGTAAATAATACAGGGGTTTTTAACCCGATAATGTATGCATTAAACCAAGCTCTCTATATTCCAAGCCGTGATTTACACGTTGATTTTGAAGATTATGAAACGGGTAAACTACGTTACGGTATTGGTGATCCAGATCATGAGGACTATGATTCCCTTGCCGACTTTTATTACAATGAAGAACTGCAAATGTTTGAAGTGCGTATTCCTTGGCTCTTGTTGCAGTTCCGTGATCCGAGTCAGCGTGAAGTGATAGGAGATTTTTATAAGGATCCGTATGAATTTAGTCAGTTTGTTGACGGCATTCAATTAGCCGTTCTAATCGTTAATGAGCAAGAAGATTCGTATGAAATACTTGATTCCTTTCCTGCATTAGAAAATGGTCGCTTCAGTGAACCATTAGAGTTGTACGAATGGGAAACATGGGATTTGCCGTTGTATGAAGAGAGATTGAAACAGTCGTATGATGCTGTGAAAGAGGCATTTCGAGCGATAGAATAGAGACTGCCGTTATATAGTTATAAGGGATTGGGGTTTGCAGGCAGAGAGTGGGGCTGAAGCTATGTCAAAAAAACGAATACTGCTCATTGTGACAATATTTATGATTGTCCTCACCGCTTTTCGATTTGGATGGATTCACCTCCACGCGAAGCCTGAGCATCCTCCGATTGAAGCGGGGGTGCTTGATCTTCGTGGCTGGGACCAGCTGTCTGATTATGCGATTGGCTTAGATGGAGAATGGGAATTTTATCCGAATCTCCTACTTAACGAATTAGGTGAACAGACTGAATCAGAGTATGTTCAAGTGCCAGACGATTGGACGGGTACAGAAGGGATGGAGGGCTCTTTCGGTTACGGGACGTATCGTTTAGTTATTCATGTTGATGACGATTTGAACGAGACGTTTGGTTTTCGCGTTCATTCCATTTATAGTTCGTCGAAATTCTATGTAAATGGCGAGCTCATCGGCCAAGCAGGGCAACCTTCTGATGAAAAATCAAGCTACGAGCCATTGAATAACCCTTATTCAGCCTATGTTGAAATAGACGGTGGCAATGAATTAGAGGTTATGATACAGGTGGCTAATTTCCATGATCCGAATGAAGGTGGAATTGGTCATTCTATTTCATTTGGGTTAGAAGAACCATTAAGGAGTGAAATGAAATTAGTCGAGGGGATCGCGATTTTCGCCTGTGTCATTTATTTGTTTCATGCTTTGTATGGCTTTGTTTTATTTCTGATTGGCAATCGTGATCGCCGCTTATTTTTCTTTTCAGTTGTGCTTTTATGTACGGTTATAGGAACGTTCATTGGGGAACGGTTTATATTTGAATGGTTTTCATTTAGCTTTGAATGGCGTAACGATATTCTATATGTTGCCGGTATAATCGGGGGCTACTCTTTACTACAATGTATTCGTGATTTTCTACCTCGTTTTATGACGAGGAAAGTATTGACCCTATATGAGATTGCTTGCCTGATCTCTCTAGTCCTTGTACTTATCTTACCTGTTTCCCTAAACCTACGTATAGAAGCGATTTATTTAACGTTAATGCTTTTACCAACATTATTGCTCATTGCGCTTATGTTCAAATCGACGATAGCGATTGATCAGGATCGGATTTTTCTCTTGCTCGCGTCTATTGCTGCGGTAGGTAGCTTATTCTGGCTAGTGGCGATGCATACATTTAACATGATGATGGTTTCCTATCCGTTTGATTTGCTTATTGCGCTGACCTGTTTATCGACATATTGGTTCAAGCAATATTTTAATCGTCTGAAAGAATCGCAGCAGCTAGCTACTAAGTTAACAGAAGCTGATAGGCAGAAGGATCAGTTTCTTGCGGATGTCGCACATGAAATGCGTAATCCGCTTCATGGGATTATTAATATCTCTCAAGCTGTTTCAGAGCGGGAGAAGGATCAGTTAACGGAGCGAAGTAGACAGGATCTAACGTTACTGAATGATGTTGGCAGGCGTATGTCGCTTTTATTAAATGATCTACTTGAATTAGCAAGATTCAGAGAAAACCGTATCACGTTACACAAAAAGGCGGTTTCTGTTCAAAGCGCAGCAAGCGCGGTGATTTCGATGCTATCGTATATGGTTGATGAAAGGCCGATCACACTGCGTCAGGACATGTCTGACGAGCTTCCTCCTGCTGTTGCAGATGAAAATCGTCTCATTCAAATTTTATTTAACCTTGTTCATAATGCGATTAAATATTCAGAGAGTGGGGACATTGTCATTCGGGCTACATATGAAAATGAGAGAATCCATCTTGCTGTAGAGGATCAAGGTCAAGGAATGACGGCAGCTGATATTGAGGCGATCTTTCAACCGTACGAACAGGTCCGTGGTACCCAATCGAACGAGGGGGGATTCGGATTAGGATTGAGTATATGCAAACAGTTGGTTGAGTTGCATGGGTGTACGCTGAACGTCGATTCAACTCTCGATAAAGGATCGATCTTTTCTTTTACTCTTCCAGTAGCATCGGAATCTGTCGGTGAGCATAACCAAGTCACACCGGTTATTGAGGAGAATTCCTCCTGGAATGAAGTGGCGGCTATAACGAATGAGCCTCAAAGTGATGTAGCTGGAACGATTCATCTATTAGTGGTTGATGATGATCGGGTTAATTTAAAAGTGCTTGAAAGTGTTTTCTTTGAAGAATACTATCAGCTTTGTACGGTGGTATCAGGGGCTCTTGCATTGGAGGAAATTGATCGTGAAAAGTGGGATATTGTCATTTCTGATGTGATCATGCCACAAATGACCGGGTATGAATTGACTGAACAAATTCGAAAGAACTATTCGATGACTGAGCTACCAGTGCTGTTGTTAACAGCGTACAATCACGATATTGATATTGAAGCGGGTTTTCGCGCTGGAGCGAACGACTATGTGAGCAAGCCGGTTAATGGGCTTGAGTTAAAGGCACGGGTCGAATCGCTTGTTGACCTGAAGAAATCGGTCAAAGAGGCATTAAGGCTAGAAGCGGCGTGGCTCCAAGCTCAAATTAAGCCTCATTTTATTATTAATACGTTCAATGCGATTGTGGCGCTTAGTCGAATTGATTTGGAGAAAATGGATGGACTCATTGAGGAGCTGTCACAATATATTCGTTACAGCATTCATTTTCAAAATGCGGATGATATGATTCCATTAAAGGATGAGCTTCAGCTAGTCCGCTCCTATGTCACGATTGAACAGGAGCGTTTTCCAGATTATTTCGAAGTAGAGTGGAAGGTTGATGAAACGCTTGAATTGAGTGTACCACCACTGGTGATTCAAACAATTGTTGAGAACGCGATTCAGCATGGACTATTAAAGCGACCTAAGCGAGGGTTGCTAGAGGTTAAGGTGCACGATCGTGGCTCTTTTGTAGAGGTATCTGTTAGTGATAATGGACACGGCATAGAGAAAAGTAGAATCCATCATTTATTAGATCGTGGTGAAGAAAGCATGCATTCAGGTATAGGATTAGCAAATACAAATTACCGACTTAAACAATTATTCGGAAGAGGTCTTCAATTAGAGAGTGAATTAGGTGTAGGGACGTCGGTATCTTTTAAGATTCCGAAGTGAGTGACGGAAAGCTCTAGCTGATGTTAGAGCTTTTTGTAGGCGACTGAAAAAGTAAAAAACGGAAGGCACTGAAAAAGTCCTTTCTAGTCACTCAAAGGAGAGTAATGGCTCCTCTCGTTGCACGCCTTGCTATGAAAAACTCAATCATATCAAGGCTTTCAAAATCGGGCAACGGCTACGCACATTACTTAAAGGCCACTGAAAAAGTGAAAATCGCACTTTTTCAGTGGCCTTGCTTTTTGGCGGTATTTATAGATTGCAAACTCTTATTAGGTGCTAAAAAAGAAATGGGGTTTGATTTCACACAGGGAGGCGACAAAGGAACGAGTAAACTAATGTTTCTGAGTGCGTGTCAGTAATCTAATTGGATTACGGTTAAATTTTTGCTTGAGGTATAAAAATGCCACTCCAAAAGGAAGTGTTTGTACACGGTCTTCAACTAACGCGCTCGATTGTGGAAGACCGTTATTAAGTAAAGCTCTCCTTTACTTTAAGTGAAACTATTCACAAAATATCATTACTCCTAAGTCTCAAATCGCTTATAAAAATCATAATTAATCTGATATAATTTAAAGAAAGGTGGTGTTCCTTATGTTAGAACAAAACAATGAACCTAAGAGAAAATACGAATGGTTAAGTAAATGGGTTAAAATGACTGGTGAACGGGCGAGAATTGACGCTAAGGTTAATAACACATATATTGTATATGAAAAAGACGGAATGCTTGTAAAGGAATTCCCTAATGGTGATATTGTTCCATTGAACAAAAATGGTGACTCGTAATGCATAGCTACAAACCTATATTCTTTGTATTTGCGGGTAATAACGGAAGCGGTAAAAGCACTATACGCAACTTAATTATTGATAAAATTGGTATTGATATTAATATCGATCCTGATGCTATCGCTCGAAGAATTGACCCAGAAAACCCTGAGAAGAATAGAGTTTCAGCAGGTAAGGAAGTCATTAAATCTGTAAATAAGTACATCAAAGAGGGTAAAGACTTTTCTATTGAAACAACTCTTGCTGGTAAAAATGCTATTAAACAAATGCAAAAAGCTAAAGAGATGGGCTATGAAATAACAATGTTTTATGTTGCATTAAATAATGTCCATCAAAACATAGAAAGGGTTGCCATGAGAGTGAAGAATGGCGGTCATCATATCCCTACTGAAGATATTATCAGAAGGAATAAAACTTCTTTTAAGCATCTCTATGACTATGCATATATGATTGACAACCTTGTATTAATTGATAACAGTGAAGAAGATGGGGAAATTGTGCTTGAAGTAAATAATGGGTTCATTACTTACGAAGCAACCTACCTTCCAGAATGGACCCATCCTGTTCGGAAGCAATTTGAAAAGGATTAAATGATCAAGCCGATCTTCTAGCTTAAAGAAAATCGGCTTTTTATTATCCAACTCCACCGATAAAACAATAAATTTTATTGAAGATAAGCTCCCGTTAGTTTAACATGCATGGGTCGCACTATTTTTAATTATGTAATTTTTCAGTGATTTGTTTTAAGTGGTGAGCATCGTGTTTTACGAAAATCTTCGTAAAAGTTTCTCCTGAGAACTTTCTTTTCCCTCCACCAATAGTAATCCTAACATCTCCGTCTAAACTTGAAATTCTTTCAGTTAATTCCTTTCGAGTTAAAACAAAATTATCTATGATAGTTTCAACTGAGTAATCTTTAATAAATGTCATAGCCTCTTCGTTATGTTGGTCATGGTCTGGGAACTTCGGTAAATCAGCATCTTTAACCATTAAGGGTACCATATTTTCTAAGTTGAATTTATCCCAATAATATAGATGTCCCACGATTTCTCTAATTGACCATTTCCCTTCTTTAGTAGGTTCAGATAGTATCTCTTCAGACATTTCTTTCAAATCCAAAATATTATCAATCATCTTTTCAAACTGACTTAGCGTTTTATTCATTTTGTATCCTCCTCATAAATTTGTTAGAATATTGCAACCTCTATGTTACCACAAATTGTAACAAATTAGAACGTTCGTTCCTATTTTTTATTACAATAATTAACAAGTATATTGGAGTAACCTGCTTCTTACTTCAATAAGAGAAAGAGCAATCCCTGCTTCTTGAAGGATTGCTTCCATTAGTTGAAGAAGAATTCTTATAATTCTTTTATAATTTCTACTCTATTACCAAAAGGGTCTCTAAATTCGAAACGCTCATAGTTTGGAATTGTAACAGAGTCTAAAATTTTTATGTTATTCTCTTCTAACACTTTTTTCCAGTGAGATACATCTTCTACTTGATATGCTAAATGGGCTTTCGTTGTTAATCTATCAAAACCCTCTTCTGTACCTACATGCACCTCTTTGTCTCCAACTTGTAACCAAAATCCTCCTCGTCCTTTAAGAGAATCAGGCTTTTCTATTTCGATTAATCCTAATACATTACAGTAAAAAAGTTTACCTTGTTCTTCAGCACCCTTTGGTATAGTAATTTGTGCATGATGTAATCCCAAAATCATCACTATTCCCCCTTGAAATTAAATTTACTACCATTATAAACCATAATGTCAATATTTTGTTCTTCTTCCACATACCTGCTTCGTTAGTCGAACAAGGAAATGATGTTTTGTTCAAGTATGGCACCCGTTAATTTAATAAGGAAAAGAATAATAAAAATCAAAAAGGTCATATCAGAACTACTGTTAGGCTCAATATACAGCCAATTCCTAACAGAGTTATTGCAACCCTAATCTTTTTTCTACTTTCATCTACAAATTCGTTTGAAAGCGTATCACCTACTTTTAGTTTCTTGAATTCATTCCGTAATTGATAAAATTTTAAAGAAGATAACATTATGAAAATTAACGATAAAATTGTTAAAAATATAGACCAATCCATTGAATATCTCCTTCTAATAATTGTGGCTGCTGCAGTTTATACGTTTTGTAAAGCTATCCTGCTCAGTTAGCGACACAAGGGTGGCATTTGCTTGTTCAGTTATCGCACTCCGTTCGTGCAATAAGAAGAAATTCGATTTATTAATTATTTTGAAACTACATCAATTTTTTCTGCTTCACGCTGTGGAGGCTCTGAAAGTTCTTGATTGCGATTCCAATAAACTATTACGTGTGTTCCTACTTCTAATTTTTCATACATACTTGGCTCCAAACTATAATATGCTCCATCTTTCCCCTGAGCCATTTCAATTAACTCATCCGTTGTTTTATTGACAATATCACCTTCATTAATGTTTGATACGACTAATATTTGATTCCATTTATCTTGATTGTCCTTTATTTCTACAATGATTCCTTCTTGTTCTAATATCTCTCCTTGTTGACCACAAGCACTCAATAATATAATACTAACAAGAAAACCAAAAGATAATCCTCTCTTCATTAATTACACATTACACCTCCACACTTAGTAATGCAGAATCGTTTACTTTTTCTTTTTCTTCAAAAGTTGTAGCACGTTATTCACTTTTTCCTTCTTTCTTCGTTTGGTTAAGGGTTATCATCAAACCAGTTAATCCAGCCACAAAGGAAGGTGGGATACTCCACGTAAGATAACCCCATTGTCCTGTAAGCAATGATATGAAGATGAAAAGTATTGGAAAACCTACTAGAACTATTATAGAAACGTAAAGTGCTATTTTGGTATTATTCTTCATAAAAACCTCCATCTAATTTCAGAGTTGTTCAATTAACCTGCTCAATAATTGAGGAAGCAAGTAGTCTTATTCTACTATCGCACCCGTTTGTTCAATAAGCGTTAAGGTGAATTTTCGTGTAGCAATTCAAACCAATTATTTGTTTCTTCAGCACTACTGCCATTTATAAAGATAGGTTTTTCTTCTTTTAATTCTATAAATATATAAGGTGGTGAATCTTTTAAGATAAAAAGAAGTGCAGTGTTATATGATGCATCGTTCAAAGTATGGTGTCCTACCGATTCTCTCATAGTTCCTCTTCCAAAGACTCTTCCTCTAATTTCAGGCAATTCATCTAATAAATTTACACTCTTTATCTCATTATAACTCCATTCATTTCCGAAACTTCCTGTTATCCGAAAAGACTCTTCATTAAAAATCATTTTATTTATGTTCCCGAAGATGAAGTGGTCAAATACGTTTTTCCCACCAAAAATAAGACCAACTAAGATTATTACAACAAGAACAATTGTTACTAATATACTTTTTTTACTTTTCTTCAGATTAATTCACCACCTATAAATTGTCTCGCTTCAGAGCTTACTAGACAGAAATACCACTGAATTTATGTAACGAATGAGTTTGAAACCTCCCCAGTTGTACCTTATCATAAAGAATATGAAAGGGGAGAATGACTTTGCCTAAGAAGAGATTTACAGCAGAAGAAAAAGTAGAGATTGTCATCAGAGGATTAGGTAGAGAAACTTCAATCAAAGAATTATGTAATGAGGTAGGCATTCAGCCTAAAAGCTATTATGACTGGAAACAAACCTTTATGAAATATGGGATGGAAGGATTCAAGACAAGCAAAAGCACAAACGATAGCGAAAAGGAATCCCTTAAAAAGGAGAATAATCGCTTGAAGGAAGTGGTAGCTAACTTGTCGCTTGAGAACCATATATTAAAAAAACGACATCTAAAGCCATATCTTGAAGCAGGGTCATATAATAAGCTTCCAGCCGATGAAAAGCTTGAAATCATTAAGTTTATCGATGTCATTCCAAAGAAGTCAGTGACATGGGCTTTAAAACAAATGAACCTTAGTCGCAGCACCTACTATGATTGGAAAAAGAGGTATGAGGAAGATGGGTATGTCGGACTGATAGACCAGCCCCCTATTCCCAACTCACACCCTGACCAACTCTTACAAGAAGAAATTGAAAAGATTATCGAGGTCGGGAGAAAAACTGACCTGGAAGGATACCGAGCTGGGACATATGAGCTTGAAAAAGATGGTGTGTACATCTCAGAGTCTAGTGCCAGTTCCTAAAAACTAATTAATCTGTTTTATTCATTCTGTTGTTTTTTCAAGAGAACCTAATGTTAGTCCAGTGAACTACCCAACACTTATCACCCTTACGGGTTGTGCGTTGATGAATTTAGATAATTCTGTATAAAACAAGATAGTAATACATTAAGAACACTCATTTTTATATCAGCCCCAGTACATTATAAGACTTCTAACCATCGGTGCAACGGGTCCTACTCATAACTAGCGGTAGGATTCTCCATCTTCAAAATTTCGCGAAAAATTAAGGTAGAGTAGTTCAATCTTCATTTATTTTAGATACATGCTTAAAAATTTTTTTGAAGGTATCGGGCAATTGAATTTGTTACTTATTTTCTTTCTACGTCTGGCAATGTATTTATATATATAGTCTCTGATTGGTTTTGGTATAACAAGCAACAGACTTAGAAATCTGTAAGCAGTTTGCAACTCACTAAAAAGCTTGATAATTGCACTAGAATAATAGAACTTTTTGTTTTGACTATCAATAAAAATGATACTGTCGATATTGGTATCTAACTGTAAGTTTTTTTTGGTCCAATTACTTTGTAAGCCCGTGATTCGAAGATTTTTATTTTTATTTCTCTTTACAATGAATTGAATGAAAGAACTACACATATTACAATCACTATCGTAAATCAAAATTATCATTGTTATCCTCCCTTAAATGAACTATATATCTATTTTTGTTGTAAAATATATTTAATTGAATTTATTTACAAATAAAGTTGAAAAAAAAGGAATAGTGTATTAACATTAAAATGTAAATTCATAAAAATTATATATATTAATCTTTTTCAAATTTAATAGTATGGTTACCACTAGTATTTCTTAGTTCATTAACAAATTCCTCAATATTCATAGGCGAAATAATAAATGTTTTATATGGTTTGTATTGTAATACATAACTTTCTAACGATAGTGCAGTACTTGCAACTAGAGGGTTTGTATTTTTCTGAACGATTTCAATTTGGTCAATATTAATTGATCTCCTAAAAGGCCCCTGCTTAATAACTAACTTATCTTCTAAAATCCAATATGAAGTACCAAACCAACACCACAAAAAGTAAACTCCTAAAGGCAAACATAAAACGGTGATCACGATAATCGAAACAACGTCAGCGTCAAAGTAAATAGGGAATAATACACTAAACGCAATTAAAAAGAAGCTTAATGGAAGCAAAATAATGCCATAAATCAAGTCTTTTTTCGGATTGAACTTCACTGTAAAACATCCTTTCATTTGTAATTTTCAATATATTCTGAAAAGGAGGTGAACTTGTAGTTTTAGGATAACATACTTATTTAAATCTGAGGAGGATTCTATGTTTAGAAAATTATTTGTATTGGGCATTACATTATTGTTAGTTACTTCTCTATTGAACCCCGCAGCCATAGCCAATGGACAGAAATTTGAGGGGGAGCAGTTATTTAGGGCGATTTTCTTTGGACAAGGAGAAGCTGCTGAACTATTTGAACACATAACACAGCCTGAATTAGTTGACTATGAACATACAGAAGAAGAGTTAGAATTAATTAGTGAGTTGGTCAATGGAGTTGATAAACTAGATGAAACATTGTTTGATAGATTGGAACAAGCAATCTATAGCAAAAATTTAGTCGATGTGCATAAAATACTACAAGAAGCATCAATGCATTCTTATAATGTTCTTGAGAAAATTGGATACGATATCTATGCAAATAATGGTGACGGCGAAGGAGAAATTGCTTGCGTAGTCGGACCAGTAGTGGTAATTGCTGCAGGTGTATATATGTACGTAGCTGCTGCTCATACTGCAGCAGTAGGTATTCAAGTAGGCGTTGGAGCTGCATATTGGGTTTCAGTGGGGGCATGGGTCACTAGTTCTGTAGATCCAACTATGTCTCTTGAACAAGAGAGAATAGTAGTAGAAGTAGTCGAAGCTATAAATTAATTCATAAGTTTATTGCCGGGTATTTTATCTGCTCGGCAATGAACATTATTTCAGAGGTGATTAATTTTGAATGTAATAACTCTGGGGAAGTGTATGGTCGTTTTATCTTTAATAACCTTCGGCTTTTTGTTTTCCTCAATTTATAAAGCTTTACCTCCAAATGTGGTTGAAATCCCCATTATTGATAATTTGAACATGACATCTTGGTTTCCTCAAGGGTGGGGATTTTATAGTAAGGATCCAACTGAAGGAAGAATAAATGTTTATGATGAAAATGGGTATTCAAGCGATCTTTCTTGGCCGAATAGTAGTAGTACAAATTTATTTGGTCTAAAGAAAGAAGGTAGAGCGGACGGTATTGAAGCAGGAATGTTGTTTGGATTAGTTCCAGAAGAACACTGGATAGAATGTAATGGGTCTCTAGAAAATTGCTTACAAGAGAATAAAGAGAATGTTGTAGCTATTACCAACACCAGTCCTAGAGAGAGTTTATGCGGAAAAAAAATCCTAACTAGAGAAGAATATACTCCTTGGCTATGGTCTAGTTATGATCCAGAAATGCCACTATTTTATGTAGAGGTGGATATTGAATGTTTAGCAGAATAGGTAACTATGTTAAAAATTCCGCTGAGAATATACCTATATGGACAAATGTTTATGGAATAGCTAGGTCATTGATGGCAGGTACTTTGGCGTTAGTGTTAATAATTAATCCAGCTGAGCTTATATTTATACCGGCGCAAGGTATTTCCGAATTTCCACAGTGTACAGGTAATATAAGTTTATTTTGTTTTGGATCTAATGATTATTTAACACTTAATATTATTCGTTGGATAGTAGTGGCTTTATTAGTGGTGATTGCAAGTGGATGGAGACCGAGATACACCGGTTTATTACATTTTTATATTGCTTATAGCTACCACGAGGCAGCAATGGTGATTGATGGTGGTGATCAGGTACATTTAGTCCTTTCATTACTTTTAATTCCTATTACACTGTGTGATCCTAGAAAGTGGCATTGGAAGACATTTCAACCAATAGAAATTACAAACAATTATATTTATTTATACATGATATCGTTAACAGTAATTTACCTCATTCGAGTCCAAGTATCAATAATATATCTAAATGCAGCTTATGCTAAGGTAACTAAAGAGTATTGGATCAATGGAACAGCAATATACTATTTTTTAAATGATTATATGCTTGGATTAAATGATACTTTAAGTATGGTTTTAACTCCAATCTTAGAAACCCAATTTATTGTTGTCTTAACATGGGGAACAATCGTTTTAGAATTTTTACTCTTTGCAGCATTAATAGCTCCAAAATACACGTGGAAATATTTTTTAATTCCAGGATTAATTTTACATGGTAGCATAGCTCTTGCTATAGGTTTGTATAGTTTTTCCACTATCATGTTCGCTGCCTTAATAGTTTTCTTAAGACCTTTTGAACAAAAATTTCAATTTTCTATGTCTACAATAAGGCAAAATATAAACAACATTTCTTTATTCAGAAAGAATAATAAAAAATTCCTTAGTTCTGAAGTTAATCAAATTAAAGTCGAAAAATGACTAATTTAACTTATTTCCGAAAGAAGTCTCCCTCTTTAAGGTAAGCGTCAAATAGTCCCCATCACATTAATAGGTGGGGACTATTTGAAGCTTACTAGGGATCTGTCCAAATTGTACGGAAGCGGTACAGTAAGACTAAAAAAATTCACTATTCTTTCCTGCTAAGGAACACTCTCTTTAATCACGAAAAAATTTCTATTATCAAGCTAGTTAACACGAAAAGCGATAGCAGTTGTTACGCTATCGCCTCCGTTCCTTTAATCGTTAATTATTATTATCATTAATAAAATCAGCTATTTTCAGAAGTTCTTCCTTAGTGTTGTTCTCATCGT